>CAZAFU010000001.1:0-91671 GCA_964484475.1 uncultured Caulobacterales bacterium
CGGGTGGGTGTTCATGGTCATCAAGGTGAAGAGGTGATTGTCGTATTCCGTCACCGTCTTGCCGGGCCGGTGCTCATAGATGTGGCCGACCTCGAAATCCTCGAAATAGCGGCCGAAGGTCTCCCGGAAACGGTTCGGCCCGACTTCCTTCCACTGCTGCACCATTGCGTCCAAGACCTCCCGCCATTTGTCCGGACAATTCTAGGGCAAGGCTGTTGTCCGGTCAAATGCCGGGTGCATGGGTGGTGCGCCAGATTCGCCTGCTGTGACGGCGCCAGCGGCCTGCGGCCGTTCGCTTCGGGACGATGAAGCACACGACCAGCGGACGGGTGGACTGCCGTCCGACCTGCGTTGGGAGCAACAAGGGTCGTGAAACGGCTGCCGGCTGGAGCTTGCGCCTCTCTTCCATGACGGCCCCATCGGCGCGAGCTCCGGGCGGGCCACCTGAATGGACCGCAGGTCCCGTCGGTTCCGGCGCGGCGGATTGCCCGTGGCTTCAGTCCGTGCGCGGGTCTTCGATCACCTGGTTCAGCTCGATGGTGTGACCGTCATTATCGGTCAGGGTCGAAACCATGACGACGATGTCGCCGGCGGGTGAAGGGTAGCGGCGCTCCATTGGCTCGCCGACCACTTCCACGCCCGGCGCAGCGGCAGCCTCGGGAAAGGTCTCCGCAAGGGTTTCGGTGTTGAAGAGGAGTACGATCTCTCCCGGTGTGAAATTGGCCGGATCGGGTGCCGCAAGGTCCTGTTCGGTCTGGTCGAGGAACTGCCAGAGGCCAAGCATCCCGATGAAATCATCGTTCGCCTTGAGGAGGACGAGCCGGGAGCGGTTCTCCCCATCCGCACCGTGGCGGGTGGAAAGGCCCGGAGAGGTCAGCTCCTGATCGTACGCGACAGTCATTCCCAGCGCGTCGCGGTAGAGCGCCAGCGAGGCATCGATATCGCGCACGATCAGCGTGGTGCGCCGGAGGTCGAGGGGGTTTCTCGTCTCTTCGGTGTCAGTGCCTTCCTGCGCCGCGTCAGTGCCGCAGGCGCCGATGAGAAGAAGAACAAGCCAGAGAAGCCCATTGCGCATCAGTCCGTACCCCCTTCTGCGAGTCTGAAGATATAACCACCGCCCGGCGGGCCCCAGACAAGCCGGCCCGAAAGATCATACCCCCGGTCCCAGTTCACGTAGGCGTCGGGTGTCCTGAGCGTCCGGGTGTCGACCACCGATCCACCCTTGTAGCCGTTGGGGCAGCGGGTCCGGCCCTGCCAGTAGCCCTCGCCAACCCTGAGGATGGTTCCCATGCAGACCGCCTCGGTGATCCATGCTTCGTCGAAACCGGCTTCACGTTCCAAGACCCAGGCACCGACGTCCGAAGAGGCCGCGCGGTCGATGCGGTAGGTGGTGGTATGGACCTCTCCTTCGCCGAGCGGGCGGAGGGCGATCACGACCTGGAAATAGGGCCGCATCCGGGAGCGCTGGGCAATGTCCGGCGCAGCTTCGGCGCTCTCACCGAAGATCCAGTTCTGCTGCACAAGGCGAACGGCACCATCCTCGCCGCCGGGAATGCGAACGGTCTCGCTGACGACGTAGTCATAGGCTTCGGACACGGACTGTTCCGCGCTGGACCAGAGCCCGGTCATGGCGTTGGCGAGTTCCTCCGCGCTTCCCGCCTGAAAGAGGGCGAAGACGAGGACGAGAGAACTCATCCGGGCTCGACCTCGGATGCGAAATGCCTGGCAACCTCCTCGCGGGTGGTGATCCATACGTCGTCATGATGGCGGACGTAATCGAGGAAGTCCCTGAAAGCGCCGATCCTGCCGGGCCGGCCGATGATCCTGAGGTGGAGCCCGAGGCTCATCATCCGCGCGCCCTCCTCCTTCGCCTCGGCGCGCAGCCAGTCGAAGGTTCCCTTCGCGTAGTCGAGCCACATCCGGGGCGTGAAACTGGGGTCGAGCCAGAATTTCATGTCGTTCGAATCGATCGCATAGGGAAGGACGACGATCGGTTGCCGGCTGCCGCCCTCTGTCTGCACATGGTCCCAATAGGGGAAGTCGTCGGAATAGTCGTCCATGTGGTAGAGGTAGCCCTCTTCCGTCACCAGCCTGCGGGTTGCATCGGTATGCAGGTAGCGGGACAGCCAGCCTGCGGGTTTCCGGCCGCAGGTCTTCTCGATGGATGCTGTTCCCTTGCGGATGAAATCCCGCTCCTGCTCTTCGTCCATGAAGGCGGTGAAAGCCCATTTGTAGCCGTGATTACAGGGCTCATCCCCCCTCTGCACGATCGCTTCTGCCAGCCAAGGCGCCTTTTCCAGGGCCTGCCCGCAGACAGTCCAGGTGGCGGGAAGGCCCGCCTCGTCCAGCAGTTTGAGGACCCGGGGCGCGCCACGGTTGATCCCGTACTGATAGTTCGTCTCGTTGCCATGCATCCTGATCGGCTTCTTCGTCACGACACCGAGTTCGTCCACGGGCTCGGGACGGGCATCGCCTTCGTCGACCCGGCTCTCGGCACCTTCCTCGACATTCACGACGATGGTGAGAGCCAGACGCTTCCCACCGGGCCAGGTGAAACCTTCGGGCGCGGGGTCCTTCGGCATTGCCATCAGTGAGGTTCCTCGCCGCCGGAAACGTTCATGCTCTCCGCCGTGATGTACTGCGCCTCGTCGGATGCGAGCCAGGCCACAGCATTTGCGGTATCTTCGGGAAGACCGGGCCGGCCAAGCGGGATGCGGGCCTTCATCGCCTCCATGTACGCCTCCACCGAGTCTGCGCCGACGACCTTCGAGAAATATTCGTTCTGCCAGGCCCCGAGCCCCGTCGTGACGTGGTTGGGACAGACATTGTTGACGGTGATCTGGTGCTGGCCGAGCTCGACCGCCGCCGACCTCACGAGACCGACGAGACCATGCTTGGAGCTCGTATAGGCCTGCGCGTGGGGGAAGCCGGACTTGGCCGCCTGGCTTGCGATGTTGACGATACGTCCGCCCCTGCCCTGTTTGACCATGACTTCGGCAGCGGCTTTCACGCCGAAGAAGGCGCCGGTGAGGTTCACGTCGATCACCGCCCGCCAGTCCTTCTCGGTCACCTCGAGAAGCGGCTTCATGATATAGCCGATGCCTGCGTTGTTGACCCAGATATCCAGCGACCCGTGTTCGTCCTCCGCATGGCGAGCGAGAGCGCGCACCTCTTCGAGGGACCGGACATCGCAGGTTTTCGTGGAGCAGCTGACGCCGAGGTCGCGGATCTCCCCGGCGATGGTTTCCATCTCCTCGGTGGTGCCGATGTGCTCCTGCCCGGTTGCGGCGTCCCTGGCCTCGCCGATATCGGAGATGACGATGTTCGCCCCGTCCGCCGCGAGACGCCTCGCGATCGCTTCGCCGAGCCCCTTCTTCCGGCCAGACCCGGTGATGACGGCGGTCTTGCCCGACAGGTCACCCATCAGGCGAGCTCTTCGGTGAGAACGAAAAAGAGGTCATCGGTCATCGCCTGGAACTCGCCGGCGACTTTCTGCATCGTTTCGCTGCCTACTTCGTCACCGAAGAGATCCATATCCGCAACATCGATGATCTCGATATACTGGTAGGGCGGCCTGGCGTCGGAGCCGAGGAGCCCCGCCGACCTGAAGACCTTGAACTGGTCCACCGATTTGAGCCCGTTCACGGTGGGAAGGTCGGTGGACTTCGCCCAGGTTTCGTAATCGGAGACACTGACCTCCGGTTTCAGATTGAACAGCGCGACGATTTTCGTGCTCACGGACCGATCTCCTTGGGCTATTGTTCGTTAAATGATATACCATTTATGACGAATGCCTAGCCTGCTCACTGATTTCGGTCAGGATCGAGGACTGGAGAAACCGATGACGGACACCAAGAACGCCCCCCACTATGACGGCCCGCCGGATTACCGGGTGGTCGGCAAGCACGGCGTCTACCCGCAGGTGAGCCATGACGAGGTGGCGCGCTTCAATTTTCTCGCACAGATGAACCGCCACCTCTCCACACGCGTGATGCCGGGGGTCGCGGAGGCCTTCGAGCACCGCATAGAGCCCGACAGGACGAAGGAAGGCGAGCCATTCCGCTCTCGCCACGACGTCCGCAAGGCGCTGATGCGCGACCCGGCATGGCAGTGGTGGTCCGCCCTGCGCCGGGCGACGATGGAAACCCGGCAACAGGCCGGCCGCTGGGTGACCCTGAGGCAAGCCGAAGAGTTGGCCGATAAGGTGCGTGAACTGACTGACGGTGACGGAAGGCTCGAGCTCACGCCCGGTTTCAAGCAACCCCGATCCACTGCAGCCATCGACCATCACCTGATGCCCGGAAGCTATCATACGGAGCTTTTCACCGGCGACGTGAGTGGCGCCGCGAATTACGATGCGGGCATCTTCGCCACCACGGGAGGCATGCTCGGCAAGTACAATGACGGAGGCGGGGTTGCGGTGTCGGAATGGGTCAAGGCGAACCTTCCGGATTTCGAGCCGAAGAGGATCCTCGATCTTGGCTGCGGCCTCGGCCACAACGTGCTGCCGATCGCGGAGGCGTTCCCCGCGGCGGAGGTGATCGGCGTCGATGCCGGCGCGCCGATGCTGCGCTACGGTCTCGCCCGGGCGAAGACGCTCGGCATCGAGAATGTCCGCTTCGTGCAGGGGGATGTCTCCGATCTCGCCCGCTTCGGGGACGAGAGCTTCGACTGGATCCAGTCGACCATGTTCCTGCACGAAACCAGCTACAAGCTGATGCCGAAGATCTTTGCGGAGACCAGGCGCCTCCTCAAACCCGGGGGGATCGTCCTGCACGTGGAGCAGCCGCAATATACCGAGGACATGCCCCTGTTCGAGCAGGCGATGAGGGACTGGGACGCCTTCTACAACAACGAACCCTTCTGGACGAAGATGCACGAGATCGATCTCGATGCCTGGATGGAGGAAGCGGGTTTCCGCCGGGAAAGCCTGATCCATGGGGGTGTCGCGGCGGTCGTTGATGCCGAGGTCTTCCCCGAGGCGGCGAAGGACCGGAAGCAGGAGGACTACGGACGCAAGGCGGCCTGGCACGTCATCGGCGCAAGGAAGGCGGCCTGACCATGGCAGACGGAAAGGTCGATCCCCTCGCCCTTGCCGGCGCGAAAGCCAAGGGCAAGCGACCATGGTTCTTCGATAATCCCGATACGGAGCGGGTAATGAACATCACCCTCGCCCTGATGCAGGAAGTGGCGGTGATACGCGAGCGGCTCGACACCGTCGAGCGGCTTCTCGAGCGCGACGGCGCGGTTACACGAGAAGCCATCGAGGCCTACGAGCCTTCAAAAGCGGAGGCGGCCGAGCGTGGTCTCCTGCAGCAGGAATTCATCGCCCGTTGCCTGCGGATCCTGCAACAGGACCGCGAAGCCTTGCGCGAAGGCCGGGAAGCATCGAGCGAGGACGTGGCGGAAGAGTTTTCGCGCACCGACTGAAGCGTCTCAGAACGTGGGCGCAGCCGGCGCTTCCTCGATCCGGAAAATGTCGTCAGGATACGCCTCACCGATCCTGAAATCGGTCCAGATGGCTTCATTGGCCTTCACGCCGTCGTAGAAGAGGCGCACCCTTCCCGCCTGCTTCCACGGCGTTCCCTCCTTCTTGAAGAATTCGGAATAGACCCGCTCATGCCAGCCCCGGGGGGTGTCGAAGCCGACATAGACAATGGCGTCGTCGGACTGGCGGATGCCGAACATCGTCTCGCCACCGGAGGGGTCGGTCAAAGCCACCATGTAAGCCGTCTGCCCATCGATCAACCTGTCGGGAAGCCGGTTCTGGCTCCACCCCTCATCGAGGGCGTTGCGGATCGCTCCGTAGCCGAAGTTGGCGCTCCAGACTGCGTTGGCCGACTGGTCCGCCATCGGACCATCTTCCGTCGATGTCGTTTCCCCGTCATAGGCGAGAAGCAGGGCAAGTTCACCGTCCGTCCAGGCCTCGATCCGGACCTTGCCGTTGGCGTTGTGAGCCTCGGTCTTCTCGTCAGCGAAGGCCCGCCACATCGCATAGCGGTCCCACAAGGTCTCCGATCCGTCCGCCCCGCGAATGATGTTGTAGCCGGTCAGCTTCAGGGTCCCCGGTTTCACGAAGGCCTCCCCGCCCGCGGCGGCATGGGCGCGCTCGATGATCATCCGGGCGGAAAGGTCTTCTTCGGACTGGACGGCCGCGGGCATCTCGCCACGCTCGGCGATCAGCGGTGGTAGAAGAAGAAGCAGGAGTACCGGCAGCATCACGGCGCCTCCACCACCATGACATAGGCGTCAGCGAGGGGTTGCCTCAGCTGTTTGAGGTCCTGGTACTCGTTGGAATTCCAGAACCGTTCGATCGCCGCCTTGTCGGGCCATTTCGAGATGACGGCACTCATGCCGTCGAACTGCCCCCCTTCAAAGCTTTCCACCCCCGGGGCGCGGAGGACATACTCGCCGCCATGAGCCGCGATGAGTTCCGCCGTCGGCACGCCATACTCCGAAACGAAGCGCTCCCGGTCATGGATCCTGGCGAAGACGATCATGTATGCGGTCACGGGCTGAGTCTCCTGTTCGCAGTCGGGCCGGTAAATGGTATATCATTTGCGAGAACAGCCAAGACCGAGGAACACGTCCCATGAAATTGCTGCGCGCAGCCACCGTGACCGTCAGTGATCTCGACCGCTCCATCGGTCTTTACAGCGAATACCTCAATTACGCCGTCGTCGAGACCGGCGCGGTTTCGTCCGCCCTTGCGCAAGGCTGGGGGGCGCCTGCCAGCGCCGGCTGCCGGATGGCCGTCATGCAGCCTTCCTCCGGAGCGGAGATCTACCTGCGCTTTGTGGAGCAACCGCCTGTCGAGGGGTTTCGCGCTCTCAGGACCTATGGCTGGAACGCCATCGAGATCTGCGTGCAGGACGTCATGGCCGCGAACGAGCGGATGGAAGCCTCGCCTTTCGAAATCATTGGCCCCCCGCGGGAAATCGAGGGGCTGCCCGCGATCCACCCCATGCAGGTGAAGGGCCCGGACGAGGAGATCGTCTACCTTACCCAGATCAAGGACGACCTGCCCGCCTTCGACCTGCCACGGGCGGAAAGCCTGATCGACAAGCTCTTCATCCTGGTGATGGGCTGTTCGGACCTCGATGAGGGACTTGCCTTCATGGAGAAGCGTGCGGGCGTGAGCTTCGGGCGCGACATGGAAATCGTCTATACGATGCTGGCCAAGGCCTATGGCAGCGATCCGGACGCTCTTCACCGCATCGCGACCATGGTCCACGATCGCGATGTCTTTCTCGAACTCGACCAGTATCCCGAAGCCGCAACTCCCCGGCCGAAACATGACGGAATGCTGCCCCCCGGGTGCGCGGTGGGGACGCTCTGGACACCGGACATCCGAGCCCTGCCCGGACCGTGGATGACCGAGCCGGAAACACGGGACAGCGTGATCTACAAAGGACGGCTGGCGGCCACTTTGTCGGGCCCCGACGGAACCTTGATCGAGATCGTAGAGGGCGAGGCATGAAACTCGTCACGCCCTGCCGCGCGATCGATCGCAAACCTCAAGCCGAAGACCTCACGGTCATCGAAGCGGAAACACCGCCCTGTCCGCCGGCCGGTCTCCTGGTTCGGGTGCTGGAGGTTTCACTCGATCCCTATATCGGTTCGATGCTCCGTGGCCGCCATATGGGCGAGACACCGCCGGCCCCGATGGCTGAAGCCGTTCCCTCGGCGGTGGTGGGCGAAGTCGTGCGCAGCGAAGCTCCCGGCTTCGCCGTCGGTGACCTGGTCTTCACCATGGCCGGCGCCTGGGCCGAAATCGTCGCGGTCGAAGGGCGTGACGCCCGGCTGGTCCCGAAGACCGATATACCCCCGAGCACCTATCTCGGCCCACTCGGGATGCCGGGCCTGACGGCATGGGCCGGAGTGACGCAGCTCGCGCGGGTGACCGAGGGCGATGTCTTCCTCGTCGATGCGGCGGCAGGCCCAGTCGGCGGGACCGCTGGACAGATCGCAAGGATCAGGGGGGCCGAGCGGGTGGTCGGCATCGCGGGGGGCAGGCAGAAGGGCCAGATCGTCACCAATGCCTACGGCTTCGATGCGGCCGTGGACTATCGCGCCGAGGGTTGGCGCGACAGGCTCGGCGAGGCGCTGCCTGACGGCCTCACCGTCTTTTTTGAAAATGTCAGTGCGGAGATGGCCATGACGGCTCTCGCCCACGCCCGCCCCTACACGCGCGGTGTCCTCTGCGGGCTGGTGGGGGGCTATCACGGCGAGACCCCGGAGGGCCATCCGGTCAATGCAGGCATGGTCATCGCGAAGCGCGCCCGGCTCATGGGGCTTGTCGTCTATGACTTCTATCCGCGATGGGACGAGTTCCTCGCCGAGGTCACGCCCTGGGTCACCGAAGGCAGGCTTTCGATCGAGGAAGACGTAGCGGTGGGTATCGACAGCCTGCCTGCTCATTTCGCGCGGCTGATGAACGGCGAGAACACGGGCAAGGCACTCGTCCGTTTCGGGGAGGCGCACCTGTGAGCATCTCGACGCGAAAGGGCTATACTGATGGACCCTACGGCCAGATCCACTACCGCATGGCGGGCAAGCCGACCTCGAACGTCCCGCTCTTCTGTCTCCACCAGAGCCCCAAGAACTCCCTCGAATTCATCACATTCATGGGCGAGGCCGCAAAGGACCGGCTGGTGGTGGCGGGCGACTATCCGGGCTACGGCATGTCCGACAGTCCGCCGTCGGAGGAGCTCGCCACGATCGAGACCTACGCTTCGCACATGTGGCGGGTGGCCGACGCCCTACGGCTCGATAGGGTCGATCTCTTCGGCAATCATACAGGTGCGAAGGTCGCGACGGAAATGGCCCGGCAGCAGCCCGAACGCGTGCGCTCCATCGCCATGGTTTCGGCCGCCCTCCTGACCGACGAGGAACGTGCGAAGTTCGCAGACTACTTCACTCCCATCCCTCTCGACCGCGAGGGAACCCGGATCAGGGAGAACTGGCGGCGGATCGTGGCCGGGGCGGGCGAAGGCTGGTCCCTCGAGGACATGGACCGTTCCTTCCTCCAGACCCAGATGGGCGGCGAAGCCTATGAATGGGGACACAGCGCCGCCTTCGCCTTCGGGCCACCGTTCGAGAAAGCGCTTTCCACGCTTCCGCACCGCAAGATCGTCCTCAATCCCGCAGACGACCTCCAAACCTGCACGAGGCGGGCGGAGAGCCTGATGACCAATGGCGAAATCATCGAGCTGCCGGACTGGACCTACGGGTTCATGGACGTGCACGCGAAGGCGCTGGCGGACCTCCTCCTGCCCAAACTCGACGCAGGCTGACGGTCAGTCATTCTCCCTGTAGCGGTACCGGCCGAGCAGCAGGAGCGGCAGGGTCGAAACAAACAGGATCACAGCGGACATGGTGAGGGTGAAGGTCCAGTCCTGGCCCGGCAGGATACCGGTATCGGTTCCGAAGAAGTGGACCCCCCGCCCGTCGGCGATATCGGTCATGATGGTCGGACCAAGGCCCGCCCCGAGCGCGAAGAAGGCATAAAGTGCCCCGTAGATCGCCGAGTAGCTCTTCATCCCGAAATATTTCGAGACGATGTAGGCCATGAAATCGTACTCCACCCCTGCCCCGAAGCCGATCATCAGGATAGCGAGGGTCGCCCCCGTTGCATCGATATCGGGCTGGGCAAGAAGCCAGAGCGCGATGGCGGGGGAAGCGAGAAAGACGAAGGCCACCCCCGGCGCCCAGAAGCGGTCGATGAGGAAGCCGCCGATCATCCGCCCGGCAAAGACCGCAAGTCCCGTGAGTGTGGCAAGCCCCACTGCCTCGTCCATCCCGAACTCACGCGCGGTCAGCACCCGTTCGATGTTCGGGATGACCGCGCCGACCGCGTAAGAGATCGGCACGAAGCATGCCGCGAGGAGCCAGAAGCGCCACGTGGACAGGGCTTCACCGAGGGACATGCCAGGCAGCACGACCGGGCCGCTCGTCTCCTGCTCGGGAGGGGCCTTGCGGATGTCGAGGAAGAGCATCATCAGCACCGGGAGAAGCGCAAGAATACAGAATCCGAAGGCCATCAGGTATTCGAGGCGAGGTCCGTTCTGCGCCATGAGAGGCATGACCTGCCGTGACACGATGAAGATGAGGGCAAGGGTGCCGGCAAGGGAAATGCCTAGGATGGGCACCTTGAACTTCGTCGCCTCGGCATCGCGGAGCGGCTTGTCCTCGACGTCCCTCAGGCCGAGATAGCCGATGGGCAGGGCGATCACGAGAGGCAGAAGGCCAAGAAGGATGTAAGCGGACCGCCAGCCCGAGCCGCCGAAGAAATGAAGCGCCTCGTTGCTGACCACGTATTGGGCGAAGAACTTGGCGAGCGCTCCGAAGACGCCCGTGGCTATCAGCGCGATGCCCAGCGCGATGCCGCGGTTCTGCTTGAACCAGTTCGCCACCGGCCTGGTGAAGGTGATCGGCAATGTTCCCGCTCCGGCGAAAGCGAGGAGCACCCACAGGATGATATAGAGCGTCTTCGACCCGGTGTTCAGGGCGAGGGCCATCATCGAGAGGCTGAAGGTGACGATGGATGTCAGCGCGACGGTTCTCGCACCGAACTTTTCGGTCAGGATGCCGACCACGGGCGCTGCGGCAAAGGCGCCGAAGGTATAGATCGCAAGGGCATTGAGGATATCGCCCGGTGCCCAGCCGAGCGGCGCGAACTCCCGCATCAGCGGCGGGATGAACACGCCGATGGTGTAGAAGGGCAGCGGCGAAAGGCCGAGACCGACCCCCACCGCCGCTGCGGAAAGAACCGGCCAGCCGCGTCCGAACTCAGTACTCTTTTGCATCGCTGTCCGCTCTCCCTCGCCTCACCAGCATGTCTCGCCCCTTCAGAATGGACAAGGCGACGGATCCTGAGATCCGTCGCCTCCTGACTGCGAGCTTCCCTGGAACGAAGGGGAAGGGGTTGGGAAGCTCGAAGACCGGCGCCGCCTAGAAGCGGTAGCGAAGCTCGACACCATATTGGGGGCCACGGCGCAGGGCACCGAAGAAGGCACGCGGCGCCGAACCCGACGCCCCGTCGGGTGCGGTATTGATGTTGGCGAAGAAGTGCGGGGTCTGAAGCCAACGGGTCGCCATCACGATCGAGTCCTCGTCGTTGATGTTCTGGCCGAAGGCCGAGAGCGTCCAGTTGTCATGCTCGAAACCAATCCGCGCACCAATAATTGTGGCATCGCCGGTTTCGGCCCGGTTGTGGACCTGCACGAACTTGGAGCTCTCGTAAGTCACGTCCGCCGAAGCGAAGAAACCGGATCCCATCGGGCCAACACCCGGCAGGTCGTAGCGCAGGAATCCCGACGCCTGGTGTTTGGAGGTCAACGGGAACTGACGCCCCTCGATCGAGCAGCTCGCGGGACCAGCACCGGCGAAATCGGCGGTGAAATCCGTACCGGTCTGGTTCGCCGGATCGGTGAGCAACCCACCCCCCGAAGTCAGGGTCCACTCGTCCGGATCGCAGCCGCTCGTGAACTCGGTGTCGACATAGGCGTAGTTCACCGACGTCGAGAAATATCGACCGAGATTGCCGCCGACATCGAATTCGAAGCCGAAGATCTCTCCTGAACCCTGGTTGGTGGCGATCGAGTTCAGGGCCCCGGAGGGTGTCGCGAGGGCCTCGGTGAGCTGAACGTTCGTTGCGTCGGTGAAGAAAACGGCGCCCGTGAAATTGAGATCGCCAAAGATCGGAGTCTTCAGGCCGATCTCGTAGTTCTTGGACTCCTCCTGCTCGTAGGCGGGAGAGCCGACCTCCGCACCTTCAGCGCCGTTCAGGCCGCCGGGCTTCACACCTTCCGCATAGAGCGCGTAGATGACGCCGCCGGTCGGCAGGTCGTAGTCGAGGGTCACGCGCGGAGTGAAAGCATCGAAGGTGGCCTCACCGACGGGAGAATTGCTGTCCGTCTTCGTCTCTTCCGCGTACCGCCCCTCCACCGTGATCGAGAGGACATCGGTGATGTCGTACTCGACGAAGGCAAAAAGAGCCTGGTTCTCGATGCCGCGCGTCCCGAAACGGTTGAAGATCGAGGTGCCGTTGGGGTCATCGAAGGTGATCTCGTAGTCCTCGATATCCTGCTCGAAATAGTAGGCACCGAGAAGCCAGCGCAGCCGCTGGTCGGTCGGCGAGGACAGCTTGAGCTCGAGGCTGATGTCGCGAACCTCGTCGCGGGTGGTGTTGGCGAAGAAGGGTTCGGCATTGGGGCCGGAAACGAACCAGTTCACGGAGGAATGGTCGCTGTCATAGCCCTGTTTGAGGTGCTCCTTGCGGTAACCTGCCAGGAACTCGAGATTGTACCCTTCCGCAAACTCGTAGCCGTTGATCCAGCTTACGAGGGTCTGCTCACGGGAGATACCGTCGAACGCGGTCCCGTCGCCGAGCCCGTAGAACGGAATGAAATTGGTCCCCGGTAGCGCGCCGGGGATGACGTTGGGTTCGCCGTCGGCATCCTCGTCGGTGTTGAGCTGCACCGTCCCCGGCTCGATCACGCCGCAGTAGTACTGGTTCTGGTTGTTGTAGGCCGGCGTCGGGAACGGCAGGCCGTTACCGGCAGGCCCCGGCACGAAGAAGATCGATGAAAGCGAGCGGTAGCCCTGCGCGCAGTTGTTCTCCGAAGCGTCCTGCAGGAAGATCGGCAGCGGCCCGTCATCGTCGTCATTGTAATTGACGCGGAGGCGCGAGGTGAAATTGTCAGTCGGCTCATAATCGAGGACGCCCGAAATCGAGAAGGTCCGCTCGTCGCCGACGGTGTCGCCTGTCACCTGGTTGGTGAACTCGCCGCCATACTCGTAATAGCGGGTGGTGATCCGCCCGGTGAGGCCATCCATGATCGGCCCGGCCAGGGAGACCGACGCATCAATGGTGTCGTTACTCCCCGCCCTGATGGTCGAGCTGCCGGTGAAGGTATCGCTGCCGCCGGAGGTGATGAAGTTGATCGCACCGGCATAGGTGTTCCGGCCGTAGAGCGCGGACTGCGGACCCTTCACGACCTCGACGCGCTGGAGTTCCTGAGGATCGAGGTTCTGGATTGAGCCAGCGTAATAGACCCCGTCGACGAAGTAGGCAGTACCCGACTCGACGCCGAACTGCACGCCCGCAAGCACATTCGACTGACCACGGATCACCGGCCTTTCAGTAGCGCGGCCGAAGGCCTTGGAGAAAGACAGGCCCGGCGTGAAGCGGGCAATGTCGTCGACGGATCGCAACTGCAGGTTCTCGATCGCGTCCTCGCCGAATGCGCTGACGGCGACGGGAGCTTCGAGAAGCCCCTCCTCCTTGCGCCGTGCCGATACGGTGATGACGTCATTATCGAAAAGGGGCTCGTCATCGACGAGCACCTGGGCCGTTGCCTGATCGGCCGCGATGGTCAGGGCGAACCCCGCGACCCCCGCAAGCCATGCTGTTTTCCTGGTCATGCTTTCCTCCCCTGCCGACCGATCTGCGATCCTCGGTCGACATGCCATCCAAAAGGTATATCATTTCACCTTCTGCCGCTCCGGACGGGGACGCAAGAGCAGAAAGACGCAGGAACTGACTTTGCAGGGCACAAAGTTGCCAAGAAAGCACAGATTGAGAGAAGGAAGACGATGCTGGGCGGAATGACCTCGAACAAGCTGAAGAAGATCATGCCGCTTCTGGCGCGCCACGAAGGCGTGTGGGAAGGTAAATACCGGTACTACGACGCCGACGGCAACAAGACTGACGAGCACGATTCCCGCCTGATCTGTCGATTTCCCGAAAAGGGGCACCCCTATCATCAGACCAATCATTATCGCTGGGCTGACGGAAAACGGGAGGTGCGGGATTTCCCGGCGCAGGTGAAGAACGACCGGCTGTTCTGGGACAATGAATTCATCAATGGCTGGGCCTGCGACGTCGATCTCGATGACTTCAACAGGACCACCATGCTGAACTGGACCCGGACTGGCGAGCCGGATCTCTATCTCTACGAGATGATCCAGCTCTCGGACGACGGACAGGCCCGTGCGAGGGTCTGGCAGTGGTACAAGGCGGACCGCCTGTTCCAGCGCACGCTGGTGGACGAACACTTCGTCAGCAAGGACTGGAAAGCCTACGAGGACCAGGAGTTCTGATCCTCGCCCGCGGAAGAGCGGGGCCTAGCGGCCCCCGTCCCTTTGCGGCGGGCGGATCGAACCTTCGCGTACGCCCTTGTAGTACTTCCAGCTCGTCATGTTGTCCCGGTCGTCGCCTTCCTCAGGCGGACGGTCATATTCGGGATAGTTCCGGGCGATCTCGGTCTTCATGGTCTCGGAAAGCTGGTCGAAACCCTGCAGCTTCCGCCCGGCGGTGTGCATGTAGATGATTCCCTCACGGCCGTTCATGCGCATCCAGGGAAGCCAGTCGGACATCCTCGCCCAGCCAACCGTCACCTTGGCACTGGGTTCTGAAGCATCGAGGAGGTCATCCGTACGCCCAAAGAAATTGAACATCTCCGTCGCGTGGTAGGTGCCGCCGATTTCAGCTTCGTAGGGGCTGGCGAGCGGGCTCGGATACCAGAGCGGGAATGTCGAGCGATACCACCAGGTGCCGTCCTCGCCGATCTCGCCGCCCCAGCTCGCCGGCTGGCCGCCACGCCCGGTTTCGTACATCTCGAAGTTCACCGGGTCGTTGGCGACATGCAGGACCTCGACGGTCTCGTTCGTCCAGGGGTTGGTCCAGGTCGCGAGGGGCTCACCGGTCTCGGGATCCTTGTAGAGAAGGATTTCCCGGGACACGAGGGCGAACCCTTCGCCCTTCTCGCGGTCGGTGATGCGCGAGCACGCCCTGATGTTCATGCCCTCGACATCGAAGAGCTTCGTGTCGCGCTCACCCTGCCTGCGGGCGTAGGCGACACCCGACCAGTGATAGACCGCGGGTTCGTTGTCCTCGAGCGAGCACTGGATCTTGCGCATGATCTTGAGCGCGTCGCCGGGATCGGATGGATCGAGCCTGTCCTGGGCCTGTGCGCCCGCGAACCCGGTTCCGATGATGGCGGTCGCCGCGAGTAGTGTCGATCTCAAGCCCATAGGGTCCCCCAAGGTTAATTGGTATATCTTTTAGACGATGCCATGACCGCCGGGGCTTCGCCAAGGGTTTCTTCAGTCGATGGCGTCGCGATCCGCCCGGCGGCGAGGACACCGAAGCCCAGCGCCCAAGGCAGTGTCCTGGCCCAGACCCCGCCCGGTCCCGCCGGGACCACGAATTCGAACAGAAGCGCGAGCGCGAATGCGGCGACCATCGCTGCGAGGACAGAGGGCCCCGGCGGCCTGATTCCTGCGGCCATGACGATGACCGTGGGACCGAAACTCGCACCGAGCGCGGTCCAGGCGAAGAGCGTACGGGAAAAGATCGTCGACGGAAGGTAGAGGGTCAGGAGGATCGCCGCAGCGGAGACCAGAACGATGGCGAAGCGTGAGACGAGGACCTCCCTCCCTCCGAACCGCCGGGCGAGTCCGAGATCGTGGCTCACCGCCGCGCCGACCACGAGAAGCTGGCTGTCCACGGTGGACATGATCGCCGAAAGGGTCGCAGCGATCACCACCCCGGCGAAGGCGGGCGGGAAGAGGGCCGCCGCCGCCTCGAAGAAGACGCTCTCCGCCGGGACGTCGGCGCCGAAAAGGCTGCGTGCGGAAAGACCCAGGACTGCCATGCCGAGATACACGAGTGCGCCCCAGCCGAGGGCGATCCCCGCCCCGGTCACGCGGGCCTTCCGGTCCCGGCTGGCCATGATCCAGGCGACGAGATGCGGCTGACCCAAGGCACCGAAGCCGGTGGCGAAAAGGCCCGCGACAAAGCCGATGGCCAGCATGGCCGGCCGCCCGCCGAACGGATCACCGTAGTTCTCCCCGGCAGAAGCGATGACGCCTTCCCACCCCGAAAGCCCGCCTGTTGCAAGGAAGGCAGCCAAAGGGAGCACAACAGCGACCAGGCCCATCAGAAGGCCCTGCAGGGTGTCGATGACCGCCACCGCGACGAAGCCGCCGAGGAAAGTGTAGGCGAGGATCACCGCCGCGCCGAGGAGAACGCCGGTCCTCAGGTCCGCACCGAACAGGCCCTGGAACGCAATGCCCGCGCCCTGAAGCTGTGATGCGATGTAGTAGGAAAAGCAGAAGACGATCATCAGGCTCGCGGCCGCCCTTATGCTCCGCGCCGTCCGGACGCCATTAGAGGCCAGAAGCTCCGTGAGCGTCAGATGGCCCTCCTCTCGGCTCAGGCGCTGGAGCATCGGGCCGGCACCGAGCCAGACTGCTGCGTATCCGGCGAGAATGCCGGGCACCATCCAGAGGGCGGAGGGCCCGACGCCGAAGACGAACCCGGAAAAACCGAGAAGCACCCAGGCGCTGGAACTCGACGCGGCGTAGGCCAGACCGGCGACGAGGGGACCGAGGGACCTGCCGCCGAGGAAGAAGCTCTCCGCGCTTCTCGCCCGGCGCGCGGCCCATAGGCCGATCGCGAAGAGAAGGACCGAATAGCCGATGAGGGTGGCGAGGGCCCAGGCACGGTCGGCGCCTTCCATCCCGTCAGGCTGCCGGGCTTCGCTGCTGCTCGAACCCCAAGGGGAGGCCGGCGTTGGCTGTGAAACCATAAAGCGGTTCGTCGGGAAGCGCCGTCGCCAGGTCCTCGCGGCAGGCGATCAGCCGTTCGAGGTCGATCCCCGTCCTCACGCCCATGGCCTCGAACATGAAAACGAGGTCTTCGGTGACGATATTGCCGCTGGCCCCGGGCGCTGTCGGACATCCGCCGAGACCGCCGAGAGAGCTGTCGAAAGTGTCGATGCCCTCTTCATAGGCCGCAAGAGCATTGGCGAGGCCAAGGCCCCTGGTGTTGTGAAGGTGGACCCCGGTGAGGCGCTCATCACCGACCACCCCACGAACCTTTCGGATGAGGCGCCTGATCGAGCCGGGATCGGCGTAGCCGGTCGTGTCGGACAATCCCACCTCGTCGCAGCCGGCCCGAACGAGCCGTTCGGCGGACCGGAGCACGACTGCTTCGGGAACGGATCCTTCGAGGGTGCAGCCGAAGGCGGTCGAGAGAGAGCCCTCGAAGGTGGGCCGCCCTTCCTTCGGCAGCCCGGCGATCAGTCCGGCGATCTTTTCCGCCTCTTCGATGACCTGGTCGTGGGTGCGGTTGATGTTCCTGAGCGAATGGGTCTCGCTCACCGACATGGGCAGGGTCAATTTATGCGCCCCCGCCTCGATCGCCAGTTCGGCGCCCTTGAGATTGGGAACGAGGACGGCAATGGTAAGGCCGTCGATGGCCTTCGCGGCACGGACGATCTCTCCCGTGTCGGCCATCTGCGGCAGCAGCCGGGGTGAGACAAAAGAGCCGACCTCGATCTCGGTCAGGCCCGCGCTCGCCAAACGCTTGATCCACCGGGCCTTTGCATCGGTCGGCATGACACTTTTAGCGTTCTGCAGGCCGTCACGAGGACCCACTTCGCTGATGAGGACACTGTCCATGATCCGCTCCTTCATGCCCGGAGGAGGTGCGCTCCCCGTCGAAATGGTATATCCTTTCGTCAAAACGAATAAAACCCATGCTCGATCGACCATGGCAGGGAGGTCATCCTGATGGCAAAACCTCTTCTCTCCGACCTGAAGGTCGTGGAATTCACCCACATGGTGATGGGCCCCGCGGCAGGACTGATTCTCGCGGATCTCGGGGCGGAGGTGATCAAGGTCGAACCATTGGGAGGGGACAAGACGCGCCGACTGCGCGGCTCAGGGGCCGGCTACTTTCCGATGTACAACCGCAACAAGAAAAGCCTGGCCGTCGATCTGAAATCGGAAGAGGGCCGCAGGCTGGCCTATGACCTGATCGAAGGCGCGGATGTCTTCATAGAGAACTTCCGCCCGGGCGCGCTCGAGCGGCTCGGTTTCGGATATGATCAGCTCAGAGAGAAGAACCCGCGGCTGGTCTACTGCTCCGAGAAGGGGTTTCTCGACGGACCCTACCAGCACCGGACGGCCCTCGACGAAGTCGCGCAGATGATGGGCGGGCTCGCGTACATGACTGGCCCGCCAGGACGTCCCTTGCGTGCCGGCGCCTCCGTCATCGACGTGGCGGGCGGCATGTTCGGCGCGATCGCAGTGCTTGCAGCGTTGCGTGAGCGTGACCGGACCGGACAGGGAACGCATGTTTCAAGCTCCCTCTTCGAGACGGCAGTGTTCTTCGTCGGGCAGCACATGGCGCAATACGGGGTGACCGGATCGCCAGCCGCCCCGATGCCCGCACGGATCTCCGCATGGGCCGTCTATGACGTCTTCGATACCGGCGACGGTGAGAAGGTCTTCGTTGGGGTCGTCTCGGACAGCCAGTGGCAGACCTTCTGCCGGGCCTTCGACCTCGACGACTGGGCGAATGACGAAAATCTCAAGGAAAACAACGACAGGATCGCTCGCCGCGATGCCATCATCCCGCGCATCCACGATGTATTCAGTACAATGACACAGAAGGAACTGATGGAGAAGCTCGAGGAACTCGGCCTGCCCTTCGCGCCGATCACCAAGCCTGAAGACCTGTTCGACGATCCGCACCTGAAGGCCAGTTCCGGCCTTCTCGACATGACCCTGCCCGAGGGAACCGACATCGCGCTCCCCGCTCTCCCCCTTGCCCTTGGGGGGGCGCGCGCCGGCCTTCGTATCGACCCGCCCTCCATCGGGGAGCATACGGAGGAAATTCTCGGCACCCTCGGGCGGGACAGGGCTGAGATCGAACGTCTTCTGGCCGACGGTATCGTCGAGAAATCCCGTCCGGCACGGCGTCAGGCGGCGGAGTAGAGCCAGGGGCGCGCTTTCCTGTCGCGCTCGAGAAACCCGTCGATCAGGGTGCTGTCCCGCAGGGTCAGTTCGATCGGGTCGAGCCCTTCGAGAAGCAGCGTCTTGGAATAGGGGTCGATGTCGAAGCGGACAGCCTCCCCTCCCCGCCCCTCAGGGGTCACGGTCTGGGCTTCAAGATCGATGGCAACCGGCTGGTATACTGTCCATTCCCTATGCTGACCGTCTGGTAGCGGGATCGGCAGGATGCCGTTCCGTACGCAGTTTCCTCTGAAGATCGAACCGAAACTGTCGGCGATGATGGCCCTGAAGCCAAAGTCGGCGAGCGCCCAGACGGCGTGTTCGCGCGAGGAACCGCAACCGAAGTTCCGACCGGACAGGAGAATCCGCGCGCCCTTGGCATCTTCACTGTTGAGTACGAAGTCCCGGTTCGGAACGCGCGCTCCGGGGTCTTCGTAACGCCAGTTGGCAAAGAGCCCCTCGGCGAGCCCGTCACGACCGACCTTCTTCATCTCGCGCGACGGGATGATCTGGTCCGTATCGACATGATCCACCATGAGCCGGACTGTGGAACCTGTGAGTGTATGCAGGGGCTCGGCCATCACGCCGCATCCTGATTGTCCGGAAGGTCCGCGGGGGAGGCGATCCTGCCAGCGACCGCCGAAGCCGCGACCACGGCGGGGCTGGCAAGGTGGGTCCTGACACCCGGGCCCTGCCGTCCTTCAAAATTTCGGTTGGTCGAAGAGACGACCCTCGTGCCGGGCGCGAAGGTCTCGCCACCGGCATAGAAGCACATGGCGCAGCCCGGCATGCCCCATTCGAAGCCAGCCTCGGTGAAGACCCGATCGAGGCCAAGCCGTTCGGCCTCACGCTTCACCATCTGGGAACCGGGTACGCAGACGGCCCTGACGCCTTTTGCGATCCGCCTGCCCCTAAGCACCTTCGCAGCGGCTTCGAGGTCGGTCAGACGGCCGTTCGTACAGGACCCGATGAAGGCACCCCCGATCTCGAGCCCGTCGAGCCGCCCGCCCCGCTCGAGATCCATGTAGGAAAGCGCAGAGGGCCGCGCGTCTTCCGGGATGGGCGACCCGATCGCCACGGCTTCCTCGGGACTCGTACCCCAGGTGACGATGGGCCGGACATCGCCTGCATCGATGGTGATCTCGGCGTCGAAAGCGGCGTCCTCGTCTGTGTACAAATCACCCAGCCTCGCTGGCGGAGAGAAGTTCCGGCCCTCGCAGTAGGCCCAAGTCTTCTCGTCCGGAGCGATGACCGCGGTAAAGGCCGCGAATTCGACGGCGAGATTGCAAAGCGACAGGCGGCTTTCGATATCGAGGGCCCTGACCGCCTCCCCTGCGTATTCGACGGCCATACCGGCACCGCCATTCGCTCCGTACCGCGAGATGATATGGAGTGCGAGATCCTTGGCGGAGACATCCTCCGGCAGGCTCCCCTCCACGGTGATCCGCATCTGGCCGGGTTTGCGAACGCGGATGCAGCCTGTGGCGAGCACGTGCTCGGCCTCGGAGGAACCGATCCCCCATGCAAGGGCGCCGAGGGCGCCGAGACTGCAGGTATGGCTGTCGGGGCAGACAAGACTGACGCCCGGCGCCGCAATACCGAGCTCGGGCGCCACGACATGCACGATACCCTGGGACGGATCGTCAGTGTCGATGAGGTGAAGGCCCGCCTGCCTGGCCATGGCGCGGGTTTCGGTAATGAAGACCTCGCCACCGGGACTGCGCGCCTCATCGGCCCCCCGGCCCGAACGGAACGAGACGATATGGTCCATGACGGCGAAGACCCTGGCGGGATCCATGACGGCGTATCCCCGTTCCTGAAGGCTCTTGAGGGCGACCCCGCCCGTCCGTTCGTGCAGCATGAGGCGGTCAACGGCCAGGAGCGCGTGCCCGCCGATGTCCGCGCCAGCAATCAGGTGTGCGTCCCACAGCTTGTCGAAAAGAGTCCTCATGGAAGGGGCAACCTACCACAAAGATATATCATTTGAAGGCGTCCGGCCCGGAAGCAGTTGCGTCCACGTTTCAGGTGGCTATCTCCCGCGGGATCCTTGGCCGGCCGATACCGCATTCAAGCCTGTCACGCTCCCAGCCGCCCGATTCCGCCGCGGCCTCGTAGGTCGAGAAGAGGAATGCCAGCAGGGCCTCCTCAGGGTCCGAGGAACGCCTGACGTCGTCGTAGCCGAGGACGAACTCACCGAGATCGTCCCTCCATCGTGCCCCACCCGGTTCGACCGTCGCCGCGGAAAACCCTTCCGGGGTCGGATAGGCGTAGCTGTAGAAGCTCGCCTTCTCGACACCCCCTCCCCCCGGCCAGAAACCGGCCGAGCTTACCTCGTGGCTATAGGCCTCGCGCGTGATCTCATCGGGAAGATTCGGGATCCCGCCCGGATGCAGTGGTGCCGGCCTGCCCGAGAACCGGGTGACCGCAAGGTCGAAACTGCCCCAGAAAAGGTGGACGGGGCTGACCTTGCCGACGAACGCGGTCCTGAACCGCTCGAAGACCGGCACCATCTTGAGCAGCGCGACGTGGTAGCGGCGGACCGCCTCGGCATCGTAGGGCCGTTCGGCATGGTCGTCCGCGAAGGGAACCGGCTCGGGAATCTCGTTCGGCCTACCGTGGATGTCGGGTGTCCCCCCGAGCACGCCGATCGCGGCACTCACGTTATCGAGAAAACGCGAAACACTCATGGCACGGAGGGGAAAGCTCTCCTTCCGGCCCTCGGCATCTTCCGCGACGAAGCGATGGTGGATGAAATCGAAGCCGAGGGTGATCGGCCCACCCGGGTCGGGTACGGGTCCGGTCGTCAGCCCCGTGCCGGTGACATAGAGGGTCGCGTGCCACGAATGGTTGACCCACGGCGTATGGGCCAGCCGGTACTTGCCGAGAATCTGGCTATAAAGATGCAGGGCAGCGGCGGTGTCGTGCCATTGTTTTGCGTCAAGGTCGGGCCAGTCGCTCATCGGAAGCTCCTCCGAGGGCTATTTTCTCTCCCGGGACCGGCAGTGGTCACGATGAGGTCGGGACCTGCCCTCAGGGTCCTGAAGACGGTGACCTGCGCCCTGGCTGTGCGGGTACGGGCGGAGGCCAGCTGGGTCGCGGCCTCGAGCTGGCGCCGTTCGGCATCGAGCACGGTCAGGAAATCGGCGGCCCCGCTATCGAAGCGGAGCCTTGCGAGGCGGGCCGCTTCGCTGCTCGACCGCTCGGCCTCCTCGAGGGCCTCGAGCTGGCGATGGGCCGCACGCTGTTCGGCGAGTGCGGTTTCGGTCTCCGCGAGGGCATTCAGGACCGTTCGCTCGTAGTTCTCGAACGCGCCCTCGGCGTTGGCCGACGCCGCCATCACCCGCTGGCGGAAACGCAAGAGGTCGGTGAGGGACCACGTGATGGTGGGGCCGTAGGAAAAGTTGATGGCGCGTTCGGTGAAGGTGTCCTCGAACTCGATGCTCTGCACACCTACGGATGCCGTAAGCTGGACTCTCGGAAATGCGGATGTCATCTGCAGCCCGATCGCCTCTACCGCTGCTTCCAGCGAGCGCTCGGCCACCCGGATGTCGGGCCTGCGCCTGATGAGAGCCCCGACGTCACCGATGGGCAGGGCAGCCTCGATGGCGGGGAGCGGTGCTTCCGCTGCGGTTATTTCAGTCACGCGCTGGGGCGTCGTGCCTATCAGGACGCCGAGGCGGTAGCGCTCCGAAGCGGCAAGCGCCTCGAGTGGCGGGATCGCCGCGACGGTTGTTGCGAGCTGTGCCCGGGCCCGCTCCACATCGAGGTCGGTTCCGCGACCCGCATCGCGCCGTACGGTGACGAGATCGACGGTCTCGCGCTGGTTCTCGGCGTTCCTGCGGGCAACGGCGAGTTGGGCTTCCACACCCCTCAGGGAAATGTAGGCATCGGCGGTTTCGGCGATGACGATTGTCTGGAGATCGGCGAGTTGGGCCTGAACGGAGCCGAGGTTCGCTTCGGCGATGGCGATGCTCCGCGTCACCCGGCCCCAGAGGTCGACTTCCCAACTGGCCGCGCTTGATAGACTGAAGATCTCGATCGTCGGCAGGGTCCCGTCACCGAAGTCGAAACCGTCCCCCCCGCCAAAACCGGCTGCGACGGTGGTCGCGGACTGGCGCTGCCGGACATAGGCGCTGGAGATCGTGTCGAACGGCAAGCGGTCGAGCCGGGCGAGCCCCACCCGCGCCCTCGCCTCGTTCACATTGGCGACCGCAACACCGAGCTGATTGTTCTCGGCAAGGGCGATCGCCACGAGTTCATCGAGTTGGGGGTCGTCAAAGGCCGTCCACCAGCCCGAGAGCGGGGGCCCCTCCGCATACCCCTCCACCTCGACAAAACCGGTTCCGCCAGGAACCGGATCGGGCTCCTCGTAGTCGGGACCAATGACGGCGCAGCCTGCAAGAACGGCCAGCAGGAGCGGAGGATGGAGGAGCCTCATTCGGCAGGCTCCTCGCCGGACGAAACCCGCGACTTCCGGGGGCGAGACATCTTCTCTTCGAGCCAGGACGCGAAGACGTAGAAGACCGGCGTCAGGAAGAGACCGAACAGGGTCACGCCAAGCATCCCGGCGAAGACCGCGACACCGAGGACGTTGCGCATTTCCGCCCCGGGTCCCGAGGCGACAACCAGCGGAACGACGCCAAGGATGAACGAGAACGCCGTCATCAGGACCGGACGCAGGCGGATCTTCGCGGCTTCGGTAGCGGCGGAATACCGGTCGAGGCCGTCACGCTGCTGGAGCTGCTTGGCGAACTCGACGATCAGCACCGCGTTCTTCGTGGCAAGCCCGATCAGGACGACGAGCCCGATCTGGGTCAGGATGGTGTTCGCCTGCCCGGCGATGACCACGCCCACCATGGCCGAAAGAAGACCCATGGGGACGATGAGGATCACGGCCAGCGGAAGGGTCAGGCTCTCGTACTGGGCGGCGAGGAAGAGGAAGACGAAGATCACTGCAAGGACGAAAGCCAATGCGCCAGTGTTGCCCGCTGAAATCTGCTGGTAGGCGATCTCCGTCCACTCATAGCCGAAGCCGGGCGGCAGGACCTCGTCCGCAAGTGCTTCCATGCGCGCGATCGATTCCCCGGAAGAGACCCCGATCGCGGGCTCCCCCTGCACGGCGGCCGCAGGGTAGAGGTTGAAGCGCAGGACCCGCGAGGCGCCGGTGGTGCGCTCGGGTTCCGCGACGGTTTGCACGGGGACCATCTCGCCCCGGCTGTTGCGGGCGTAGTAGTCGGAGATGTTGCCGACGTCCCGCCGGAACGGCGCATCGGCCTGGGCGGTGACCCGGTAGGTGCGCCCGAGATAGTTGAAGTCGTTGATGAAGGCCGACCCGAGATAACCCTCGAGAGCCTCGAAGACGTTGCCGACCGGAAGGCCCATCAGCTCAGCCTTCTCCCGGTTGATGTCGAGATAGACCTGCGGGGTCGAGGTCTCGAAGAAGGTGATGACGTTCCTGAGGTCGGGATCCTCGTTCGCCGCCATCATGAGCGAGAACGCAGCCTGCTGAAGGGCCGGAAGGCCCGCGCCCGAGCGGTCCTGCACCATCATCTTGAAGCCCGAGCCGTTGCCGATGCCACGGATCGGCGGAGGCGCTATGACCAGGACGAAGGCTTCGTCGATCTGCGAGGCGAAGGCGCCCTGGAGCCGGGTCTGGAGCTCCTGGTAGCCCGGCCGCTCTCCGAAATCCGACATGGTGAAAAAGATGGCGCCGGCATTCGACGCGTTCGTGAAAGTGGCGCCGTTGAAGCCTGCGAACTGGGCGGCGTGCTCGATCCCGTCGATGGCGAGGCCGATGTCGGTCACCCGCTTGACCACCTGGTCCGTCCGCTGAAGGGACGATCCGGGGGGAAGGTTGACCACCGTGATGAGATAGCCCTGGTCCTGCTCGGGAACGAAACCGCCGGGGACGGACCGGAAGACCCCCACGGTCGCAAGCAGGAGGACGCCATAGACCGCAGCGGCGATCATGCCCCGCCTGACGACCCGGCAGACCCAGTCGGCATATTTCCCGGACATCCCGTCGAAACCCCGGTTGAAGGCAGCGAAGAAGGCTCGCAGCGGCCGCAGGAGGGCATGATGATCGCCTTTCCGCCGATGCTCCGGGTTCCTCAGAAGAAGCGCCGCCATCGCGGGGCTGAGGGTGAGGGACACCAGGGTGGAAATCACCGTCGACGCTGCAATGGTAAGGGCGAACTGCCGATAGAAGGCGCCGGAGAGGCCGGGGATGAAGGACGTCGGCACGAAAACCGCGCAAAGGACAAGGGACGTCGCGATCAGCGCGCCGCCCACTTCCGCCATCGAGTCCCGCGTCGCCTCCCGGGGCGTCTTGCCCAGCTCGAGGTTCCTCTCGACGTTCTCGACGACGACGATCGCGTCATCGACCACGATGCCGATCGCCAGCACCAGTCCGAAAAGCGAAAGCGTATTCAGCGAAAACCCGAAAAGCGCCATGATCGCGAAGGTGCCGACCAAGGATACGGGAATGGCGATCACCGGAATGAGGGCCGCACGGAAACTCTGCAGGAAGACGAAGACCACAAGCACAACAAGCAGCGTCGCCTCGATGAGAGTGCGATAGACGGCCTTCACCGACTGGTCGACGAACTCGGTCGGGTTGTAGATGACCCGGTATTCGAGCCCGGGCGGGAAATCCCCTGCCATCTCCTCCATCAGGTCAAGGACATCACCGGATGTCGTCAGCGCATTCGAGCCCGGCCGCTGGAAGATGCCCATGGCAACCGCGGGCTGGTTATCGAGATAGGCGTTGGTGGTGTAATCCTGGGCACCGAGCTCGACACGGGCGACGTCACGCACGCGCACGAGCGCATCGCGTCCGTCGGACTTGATGACGATGTTGCCGAACTCCTCCGGCGCGGTCAGGCGTCCCTGGGTCTGGACGGCGAGCTGGAAGGCACCGGGATCCTCGATCGGGGCCTGGCCGAGCGTGCCCGAGGCGACCTGCACGTTCTGGCCCCTCAATGCCCTGATGATATCGCCCACGGATAGATCGAGCTGCGCCGCCTTGTGGGGATCGATCCAGACCCGCATCGCGTAGTCGCGGGCGCCGAAGACGAGAACCTGCCCGACCCCGTCGATCCTGGACAGCCGGTCACGAACCTGCAGGGTCGCATAGTTCGAGACGTAGAGCTGGTCGTAGGTCTCGTCGGGGGAGAGAAGGTGTATGACCATGAGGAAGTCCGGCGAGGACTTCTGGGTGACGACCCCGAGGCGGCGAACGGGTTCGGGAAGCCGCGGCTCGGCCCTCGCCACCCTGTTCTGGACGAGCACCTGTGCGTCGTCGATGTTCGTGCCCTGGGCGAAGCTGATGGTCGTGGTGACCTGGCCGTCGACGGCCTGACTCTGCATGTAGATCATGCCCTCGACGCCGTTGATCTCCTGTTCCAAAGGCGTGGCCACCGTCTTCGCAACGGTATCGGCGGAGGCCCCGGGGTAGGCTGCGGTCACCTGTACCGTCGGCGGGGCAACCTCCGGGAACTGCGCGACCGGCAACGCGAGATACGCGATCATCCCGACAAGGACGATCACGATCGAGATTACCGAAGCGAAGATCGGCCGGTCGATGAAATGGTTGGAGATCGGCATGGCCGGCTATTGTCCCGACGCTGCTTCATCGGGACCGCCGGACGGGTTCCGGGGGCGCGGCTGGACCGGCATTCCGGGCCGGAGGTTGGTAAACCCACCGATGATCACGTCCGCATCGGGCTCGAGGCCCGCTTCGATGATCCTCATGTTGTCATCGAGGAGGCGACCGGGCTCGACGAAGCGCATGGCCGACTGCCCCTCCTGCACAACCCAGACGAACTGCCTCGCCTGGTCGAACTGGATCGCCATGTCGGGCACCACCATCGCCTCGAAGGGGTCGCGGCCATAAAGGCGCATCTCGCCGAACATTCCGGGGACCAGGACACCGTCGTCGTTTGGAACCAGCGCACGCCCGAGAATGGTACCAGTGCCGGCGTCGATCTCGTTGTCGACGAAGTCCATCGTGCCGCCGATATCGTACCCGTCGCCGCCGTCGATCTTGATCTGGACCGGGTTCGGTGCGTCCCGCGAACTCGTCCGCGCTCCGTCCCGATCCATCCGCACATAGTTGAGGTAGTCGCCCTCGGTGCCGGTGAACGTGAAATGGATCGGATCCACCGCCACAATCGTGGTCAGGACGGTCTCCCCGGCCGAGACGAGATTGCCGCGATCCACGCGCCGCTGGCTGATGCGTCCGCTGATGGGTGCATGGATCTCGGTGAAGCCGAGGTCGAGTTCGGCCTGCCGCACCGAGGCCTGCGCGCCCGCGAGGCTCGCTTTTGCCCCGTCGCGGGCCTGGAGGGCACGGTCATACTCCTCGCGCGAGCCGGCGCGGGCATCGAGAAGCTGCTTGGCCCGCGCCAGCTCCCCCTCGGCAAGACGCTGGCTGGTCTCGATCTGCTGGTAGGCCGCGCGGGCCTGGTCGAGGTTGGCCAGGAAAGGCCGCTGATCGATGGTAAAGAGGAGCTGGCCCTCCTCGACCATCGCACCGTCATCGAAGTGGACAGCCGAGAGGTAGCCCGAAACCCTTGGACGGAGTTCAGCCCGCTCCACCGCTTCGAAGCGGCCGATGTAATCGTCCCATAGCTGAACGGATCGGATCTCCGGCCTTGCAACCGTGACGGGAACAGGGCCGAAGCCCTGTGCCTCCTGCGCCTGTGGTCCGCACGATGACAGGCCCAAGACGCTGACGAGCAGCAGGAACGCGAATGAACAGGCAATTCTAGGGGACATACTGGTGCCTCGGTGGCGGGCAGGAGCCCGCTCCTGACAGCTCGGACGAGCCCCATTCAAAAACTATGCCTGCGATCACTCCCGCGCAATGTTGCTGCGCAGCAAGCACCGAAGGGGCGACCATCGCGGCGCGCCTGGAATGGCAGGACGTGCCAGCGGGTTCGAGACATTCGTCGCAGCCGGGTCGCTGTCTTCCGGAGTGGCAGATGCCGATACACGCCCCGTGGTCGTCGGGCGTCGCGGCGCAGCCGGCCTGGGATCTCAGAAGTGGTGCGCGCGATGATGAGGACATAGGCCCGCTAGGTGCACTCGAGGAGCGCAGCGGGAAAGGGCGGTGGCCTTTTTGAGCACGCGAACGGAACCCGGGTCCCGCAAGCTTCGAAAGATCAGTAGGATGAAAGAAATCCACCCACGCGGCATCCATCATCGGTCCACTGACGCCCGCAACCGCGAGGACGGGTTGTCACGGCATCTTCGCCGAACCGTCGCAAGGCATCGCACCGTTGACCGGGCATGGAACTATCGCGCAAACCGGAGAGTTCCTTTTGGGCGACAAACCGCCGGGCCGGTCGAACGGTCGCACATGAAGTGCTTGTGCCAGCACCCCGCGCGGCGTTGACAGCCAGGGACGAGCAAGGGGTTTGCAAACCCGTTCCGGTGTGAGGAGTGTCAGATGCGTTGCGTTGCCTTTCTTTGTGCTTGTCTTCTGGCACCCCTTCCGTCGATGGCGCAGACGAGTCCTCTCGGCACGTTTGACCGGGAGGTGACGGAGTTCCTTCCCGAAGGCGCGCGCCTTGTGGCGGGCGGCGGCCTGGGCATGATCTCGCAGCCCTATACCGGCGCGGATACGGTGCGGTTCGTCCCCGAGCCTCTCGTGGTCTTCCAGTCCGAGAAGTTTTCGTTCGTCGGCCGTACGCTCGCCTACAGGCTTTATGACGATGACATCTTCTCGTTCTCGGCCATCGCGGAGTGGCGTTTCTTCGGGCATGACGGCGGAGAGGACAGTCCCTTTCTGATCGGCATGGAGGAGAGGAAGGGAACCGCTGAGGTTGGCTTCAGGGCGGAAGTCGAGCGCGAGAAGACCCACCTTGCGGCAACCGCACGCACCGATGCCCTTTCACGGCACGGGGGTTTCGAGCTCGAAGGGCGGATCTCCTACGAGCTGTCCTCTTGGGCACCGCTGTCGGTCAGGCCCAACGCGGGGGTCCGCTACCAGTCGGGCGATCTCACCAACTACTATTTCGGCGTCGAGCGGGACGAGGCGATCACGCCCGGCCAGATCGGCCAGAGAGCCCTCGACGCCGCTGGCGGGGACCCCGCGCGGCTCGGCGATATCTTCAGGCCCGCCTACCGCCCGGACTCGGCCGCCACGACCTTCCTCGGGCTAACGGCCAGGCAGTCGATCACGCCGAAATTCGCCGCTGTCGGCGGCTTCGATCTCAACTTTCTCGACCGGACCGTCAGGGACAGCCCGATCGTCGAGGAGGATATCCAGCTCTTCAGCTTCGTCGGTCTCATCTACATCTTCGGTGACGCGCAGACCCCGGCGGGAGTCGAGTAGCCCACCAGCGCTTTGCCGAGCCCCGGGCGATCCTTGTCGACCGGACAGGGAATTTATCACAGTCGCGCGCTGGCCTTGGCTGGATTTTAGTGGTTCCATCCTGACTTCGGCCGGACCGCGGCCTTTCTGGGTGGGTGCAACGATGAAACCGAAACGACTGTCATTTCTTCTCGCAGCGGCGACGTCCGGCCTTTGCTTCGCGTTTCCCGCCAGTGCCCAGCCCGAGCAGCAACAACCGGCGCTCGAGGACTACTATGGTGACGCGCTGCAATATCGCAGCATCGGACCGAGCCGTGGCGGACGTGTAACGGCAGTCGCCGGGCACGCCGATAACCCGATGACCTACTACATGGGAGCGACCGGCGGCGGGGTCTGGAAGACCACCAATGGCGGGACGAGCTGGTCGGTGCTGTCTGACGGGGCATTCGAGACAGGTTCCGTGGGCGCGATCGCGGTGGCGCCTTCGGATCCGAATGTCGTGGTGGTCGGCATGGGCGAGTCGCCGTTCCGCGGCGTTTCCTCGTCGCAAGGGGACGGTGTCTATCTTTCCACCGATGCAGGCGCGAAATGGCAGAAGGCCGGGCTCGAAGAAACGCGGCAGATTGCGGGCGTCGTGATCGATCCCAATGACCCCGAGCGCTGGTGGATCGCGGCGCAGGGCGACATCTGGACCGAAAGCGAAGCGCGCGGCGTCTACATGACAGAGGACAGCGGCGCGACCTGGACCAAGGTCCTCGAAGGGGAGAACGGGACCAGCGGCGCCGTCGACCTCAAGATGGACCCGGGCAATCCGCGCATCCTCTACGCCGCCATGTGGGACCACCAGCGCACGCCTTGGCTCATGCGATCGGGAGGACCGGGTTCGGGCATCTGGAAATCGACCGATAGCGGCAGGACCTGGAAGGAACTGACCGAGGATCTCCCCGAGGAGATGGGCAAGATCGGGATCGCCCCCTCCGGGGCCAAACCCGGTCTGGTCTTCGCGGTCATCGAGGCAGCCGACGGCAAGGGCGGCGTCTACCGCTCGGACGACGGCGGCGAGAGCTGGACCCAGACGAACAGCGAACGCCAGGTGCAGCAGCGGTCCTGGTACTACATGGACATCTTCGCGGACCCGCAGGATGCAAATACCGTCTACGTCCTCAGCGCACCCTTCCTGCGCTCGATCGACGGAGGGAAGACTTTCTCCTCGATCTCCAATCCGCATACCGACCAGCACGATCTCTGGATCAACCCCGACGACCCGGAGGTCATGATCCTCGGCAATGATGGCGGCGGCACCGTCAGCTATGACGGCGGCGAAAGCTGGTCGACACAAAACAATCAGCCCACGGCTCAGTTTTACCGGGTGAACGCCGACAACCGCTTCCCCTATCGCATCTATGGTGGTCAGCAGGACAACTCGACCATCGCCATCTCCAGCCGGGGCACGGACGGGAGCATCGGTCGCGAGGACTTCCAGTCGATCGGCGGCGGGGAAAGCGCCTTCGTTGACTTCTCCGACAGCGAGGACATGCGCTACATCTATGCCGGCAGCTATCTCGGGACGATCACGGAGTTCGACCTCGAAACGAGCATTACCCGCGACATCAATGGCTATCCCGAGCTCGCCTTCGGCGTCGATCCGAAGGACCGCAGGCACCGCTTCAACTGGAATGCTCCTATCGTCGTCTCCGACCACGACCCGGACGTCATCTACCACGCAGGCGAGGCGGTCTTCCGCTCGACCGACCGGGGCTACTCCTGGGAAGCCATCAGCCCGGACCTCACCCGCGACGACCCCGAGAAACAGGGGCCGATGGGTGCTCCCATCACGAACGAAGTGTCCGAGAACTACAACACGATCGCCTATCTCGCGGAGAGCCCCCACTCCGAAGACGTTCTCTGGGCGGGCTCGGATGACGGCCTTGTCCACCTGACTGAAGACCAGGGCGAGACGTGGCGGGAAGTGACACCCCCCGGTCTTCCCGAGTCGCTCATCAACAGTATCGATCCGTCACCGCACGATCCCGACAGCGCCTATGTCGTTGCCACGCGCTACAAGTTCGGCGACCGCGAGCCGCGGATCTACCGCACCGACGACATGGGCGAAAGCTGGACCCGTATCGACGCGGGATTGCCGGAGGAGGAATCTCTCTTCGTCCGTGTCTTGCGCGAGGACCCGGAGGTAGAAGACCTCCTTTACGCAGGGACGGAGACCGGCCTCTATGTCTCTTGGGACGACGGCGCGTCGTGGTCGTCGCTCCGGCTCAACCTTCCGCACACGCCTATCACCGACATCAAGGTGCATCAGGGGGATCTGGTCGTGGCGACCCAGGGCCGCGGCTTCTACGTGCTCGACAGTCTCAACGTCATCCGTAACGGCGAGCCGGTCTATCGCGACGAGGACGCCTTCACCCTTTATGATCCGGAGACGTCGATCCGAAGGGAGACCGGCGGCGGCGCGGGCGGCGGGGATGCCCGGAACCCTGCGGAGGACCGGGGTGCACTGATCTTCTACCGCTTCGCCGAGCAGCCTGACGTCGACGAGACACCCGTAACGCTCGAAGTGCTCGACGACCGGGGCAGGACGCTCTGGAAACTCGCGGCCGACAATGAGGCCGGAGCGGAAGGCGGTAGCGACGCTCTGCCCTACGAGGCGGGCCTCAACCGTGTTTCCTGGAACCACCGCGTGCTCGATGCGACGGCTGCCGAAGGCCTCTATCAGGTGGGCGGCGACGCAGACGGCGTGACCGGACACAGGACCGGTCCCGGCGAATACCGCGTGCGGATGAGCGTCGGGGAGGAGACTTACGAAGCCCCGCTCGTTCTCGCCTGGGATCCACGGCTCGACACATCCGACGATCAGGTGGCAGAGCAGCAGGAGACGCTTGAAGAGCTGCGCGGAATGATCGACGAGCTCCACCGCTCGATCAATGCCATGGGCGAGGCCATCTCGCAGGCTGCGCGTTACCAAGACCTCCTCGAGGAAACCGGTGGGAATCGGGAGGTGATGTCTGCCGCGGAGGAGCTTCAGGAAGAGCTGGAGGAATGGCGTGAAAGCGTCGCGAATTTCGAGCGTAAGGGTTTCCAGGATGTCCTGAATTTCCCCGATCGTCTTTCTACCGACCTTCAGTTCCTCTACGGAGAGATCGACGGTGCGACCACCGGCCTGACGAAGGGAATGCGAGAACGCTTCGCCGACCTCCGGACGCGTTGGGAAGAAGCGCTCGAAGAACGCGACGAGCTCCTTTCGGGCCCGGTGGCCAGTTTCGATGAGGCCCTCCGCGAGGCAGAAGTTGCCCGCATTGTCCTCCCCCCACTGACCGAGAAGGAGGCGAAAGCGGCCAAGGCCCGCAACGAGGCCGCCGAGGCGGAGACGACGGACTAGCCGCCGTCGGCAGTCGGTAGCGCAAAGGGCTTTCCAGACAGGACCCTGCACGGCTCCGGGTGACCTCAGGAACGCCCGGAGCCGAGGATGTCGTGCCGTTCAACCCATTGGCGGGACAGCGTTCGATGCACGTTTCGAGGGGGGTGTCCGAGTCCGGGCGGCAAAAATTGAGCGCGACTGTCCCATGCGACGCCAGCCCGCCGCGACGACGCTTCTCAGGCCATCGGCCACCGTCCGAGGGGCTCAGAGACCGCTTCTTGCAGCTGGCCCCTCATCCAGATTGCATTGTTCTGCGCGACCCCCGGTGGTGGTCATTCCGAACTCCGAGAGCGTGTCATCCGTGTTGATGAGCCGTATCGTGACACCATTGGTCCAGCCAAATCCGTCCTGGTTCGGATATTCACCGCCGCCGCCTTCCCTACGATCGACGACATCATACTTCTCGCCGAGCTTACCGCTTTCGCAATAGCCGCGCGCGACGGTACGGACCCAACGCCGCGCCACCTCATCGGCGAGTTCGGGGCGCCCATACCCGTCACTGCTGACGACCGCGATCCATTGATGAGGGGCCCAGCCGTTCGGCGCGTCCCACTGCTCCCCGGAGCGCTCAGGGGTCGGCAGAATACCGCCCGCCGCGAGAAGATACCGTTCAGCAGCTTGCAGCGTCTTCCGCCCCCGTTCATCGCTCGCCATCCCGGTGAACAGCGGGTAGAGCATGGCCGCAGTCGGTGTCTGCCGCACGGCCTTGTCTGTCAGGTCCCAGTCGGCGTAATAATCGTCCTCAGCCCAGAAATACCTCTCGATGGCAGCTTTCCGTCGCGCCGCCATGCCGTCATATTCTTCCGCACACGCTGGTTTTCCAGACCGTTCACAGCCGTCCGCTATCGCCCGCTCGAGGCCATAGAGCAGCGCGTTGAGGTCCACAGGAACGATATCAGTCGTATCGATGCTCGCAAGGCTTCCGCCCCCATCCAGCCACCGCGATGAGAAGTCCCAGCCACTTTCCGCGCCCGCTCTCAAGTCACGATAGACGTCCTCATGAGGACGGTTCGACGCTTCGGCAGTCTCGACATCGTATCGGTAGCTTTCGTCCCGGGGAACATCGCGGTCATCATAATAGCGCTGAAGGATGCTTCCATCGGGCATGGCAACACTTCGGCCCGATACCTCGCCGGCCTGCAAGTCCGTCCCGTCACCCGTCCAGAACCGATGCTCCTGTTGCAGGTATGGAAGATATTCTGCCCACGCCGCTGACGGGTCGGTCTCGTTCAGCAGGCCGACCATCAGATAGAAGAAGGGAGGCTGCGATCGGCTGAGATAGTAGGTGCGATTGCCGTTCGGTATCCTGCCGTAGCGATCGAGCGCGGCCGCGAAATTTTCGACGACATCGCGCCGCAATTCAGCATACGCGCCGTCGAGGCCCAGCATCGTGAAGTAGGTGTCCCAGTAATAGGCCTCGCGGAAGCGCCCGCCGGGAACGATGTAGGGATTGGGGAGTGGCAGTAGAGATCCGCGTCCCTGCGCCCTTTCGGCGGAACGGCTGAGTACGGGCCAGAGCGCTTCGATATGTTCGGACAGGGTCAAGCCCTCTTCGAGGGACAGCTCCGCGCCGACCTCGGGAGACGGCTCGAAATTCGCCTCAACGAATTCGGCAAGCTCCTCGTCACTCATAGGCGCGCGGGCATCATAGGCTGTTTCGATCTCTCCCACGGGACGCTTGGGACGCATATCGGCCCAGTCCTTGGGTTCGTAGAGCTCGCTCATCGCCACCCGCACGAAAAGATCGGGATATGCTGCGGATGGCGGCTCTTCCGTAATCGAATCCTTCGGTAGTGGCGAGAGTGGCAGGCTCGAGCATGAGGTGAGCAGCAGTGCGAGGGCCAGTGAAAGATACCGCATGGAAACGTTCCGGGTTGTGGAAGTCCGGCGACCAAGGCCGCCGGACAGGTCTTGTACAGTCTTCAGAAGGTATAGCCGACGGTGAAGTTTACCGATCGTCCGAAGATCGGCCTCCCATTGGGAGCCGCCGGATTTCGGGGGTCTCCCTCCGTGATGCCGTCGCTGTCGGTGATGTTGTCCGCGAAGACCTGCAGGAAGACACCGTTCTGGTGCGTTACGATCACGCCTGCATCGATCTTTTCGTAACTCTCAAGCTCGACGGTGTTGTCGAGGTCACCGAAACGGTCACCGACCCAGGTCGCCGCGCCGTAGAGAACGGTCTCGAACGGACCCGTGACGAAGCTGTAGGAGGGCTCGAGGCGGAGCTGGGTGTCCGGCTGGCGCTGAACGTTGTTGCCTTCCTGTGAAACGGTCGTCGATTCGGTGATCTCCGCATCCTGGAAGGTTGCGTTGAACCGGGTAACGAAGCTCCCGAGGCTGAGCGTACCATCGACCTCGATGCCCACGGCTTCGGTTTCGAAGGCTGCATTGGCGACCGTGGACCCGACATTCGAGGCGAACGCATCATTCGTGTTGTAGAACAGTGTCGCGTAAAGGCGTAGAAGATCGCCCGAGTATTTCAGGCCCCCTTCGAGCTGCTTGACGTCATCAACACTGAAGGCACCTTCGCGGATCTCGTCGAAATGGGGGAAGAGCGCACCGCTCGAGTAGCGTGCGAAAGCGCTCCAGTCTGGCGTGAACGCGTAGTTGCCCGCGAGTGTCCACGACCACTCTTCACCTTCGACTTCGATATCGAGATCGGTGGTGCCGTCGGCGAAGCCTGGACCGGAATCGAGAAGATAATCGAGCTCGAACCATTCATGCCGTATGCCGCCATCGATCCTGAACTGCGGGGTGATCTGCCAAGAGTCCGCCGCGTACAAGGCGAAATTCCGCGCATCGCCCTGCGACTGGAGGCCGAAGTTGAAACCGGCATCGCCCCCGGCCGCGGCAATGTCCGCCGGGGTGATGTCGGAGTCCAGAATATCTCCGTTCGCGGTGTTATGGACCGGGATCGGGTTGCCGATCGACCATGTATCGTCTGCGGAGTAATCCGAGACGAAGGCGCCGAACGTGATGTCGTGGCCGCCTTCGGCAATACTGGCACTGAAGTCGTTCGTCAGTGCCTCAATGTCCTTGAGAACCACCCAGTGACCATAGGTCTGGACAAAATCTCCCGAGCCGAGCGTTTCGCCTCCTGCCGTTGTCACCGGCTCGCCAATGACTGCGGCAAGATCGGCTGCCGGGACAGCGGCGCCTGCCGGGACGAACCCGAACGTATCCGCGTCACCATCCGTGTAGGTCAGGACATTGCGAACAGTCAGCCGGTCACTGAGATCATAGGAAAAGGTGCTGCCGGCAATGATGCCGTCCCAGCCCCGACCATCCGCGAAATCGAACTCTTCGGTCTCGCCATCGGGCGCGACCTGGATTGTCCGGAAGCGCGTGGCATTGCCTAGCTGGGCGAAGGTTCCGGCGTCGTTGCCGGTGTTGAGCGCCTGCGGCAGCACCCACTGCCCATGGTCGTCGGTTGCGCGGACGTAGCCGGAGATCTTGCCCCGGGCGAGCTGCTTGGTGAGCTGCCCGGTGATCTGGTAGCCCTCTTCGGACTGGAATTCCGTGTCGCGAAGGCCGTCCGAACCACGGACATATCCGCCCACCATGTAGGTCAATGTATCAGTGATGGGTCCACTGATGACACCATCGACCCGATGTGCGCCGAAGTCGGAGTATGTGTACTGCGTCCGTCCCTCGGTGAAGTCGCCGCCCTCCTTGAGATTGAAGTTGACGGTCAGTCCTGGCTGCCCTGCCCCGAAAACGGAACTCGGACCACCGCGCAGACCTTCGACCTGCTCGATGGTGAAGTCGGTCCGGAAGATCGATGACTGCTCGAAGAAGGAGAGGGTCGAGGCGCCGTAGATCGGGCCGCCATTGATCGCCAGCGTCACGAAAGGCGCGTCGCCCCCGGACGGCAGACCACGGACGAAGATGTTGGCGCCCGCGACACCGCCAGAGCTTTCCACCCACACACCGGGGATCTGCCTGAACAGGTCGGCCGTGCTTTGCGGTTGGAAGCGTTCGATGGATTCGGTCGGGATCGTGGTCACCGCGAAGCTCGCGTCCTGGCGGTTGGTACCTGCAGCGCCCGCCGTACCGACGACAACGATCACGTCTTCTCCGTAGTCGTCGCCCGCCGGCTCCTGCGCCGCAGCCGTCCCGACGAGGAGCGCCATCAAGGATGCGCCCGCTGCCAGTCTTTTCGTCTGAATGCCCATGTCTGTCGTCTCCTGGGTTGTGTCTTTTTTTGTGATGATGACGACACCGCTCTCTCCGATCCGGCCCTGAAGGCCGGTCCCCGAAAGAAGCCGTGCCAGAGCTTCTTCGGCCGTAAAGACGCCATGCAACCCGGGGCTTTCCGCGCCGCGCACGAGACCACTGGAGACGAGAAGACGAAGATCGGCCTGACGCGAGACATCGAGAAGTGCGTCGGAGAGGTTGCCCGGAGGAACGTCGAAACGCACCGCCTGCTGCCCAGCCAACGCCGCTGCCGCGACTGCCATCCCTGCCAAAACCAACAAACGTTTCCGCCCAGTGTTCTTATCTTGTCCGGCCAGACGAACCCCGCGCGGGAGATCATCCAATACCGTAAAGCGCGACACGTGGAGTTTCCTCCATGTGGAGGATGACATTTATCGGGTTGAGGGGCCAGCTGAGCTCAGCGCGCTTCCGAAGCGGAGTGCAGCTCGACCCGGCCGGGCCCCGCGCGCACGACTTCGATACCGAAGCCAAGCTCCAGCGCCTCGAACAGGGCATCCACCTCGCCGACCGGAAAATAGCCGTCGATCGTGATGTCCGCCAGCGCGTCCTCGGCGATCGTGATGCGGGTATCCGTATATCGGCTCACCTCGGCGACCACCTCTTCGAGAGGCGTCTCGGCGAAGACGAGAGAGCCGCTTCGCCAGCTCATCTCCCGTGCCAGCTCGGCTTCCAGAAGAGGTTCCACCGACCGGCGGCCATCGGCGATGACGGCGTGCTGCTTGGGGGACAGGAACAGCGGCTCGCCCTCGTCTCCGAGCACCTGGACCAGGCCTTCCTCGACCAGGACCTCTACACGGTCCCCCTCCACGAGGACGGAGAATATCGTTCCGAGAACCTGAATGCGTTGACCGCCGGCGATCACCACGAAGGGGCGCTCGGGGTTGCGCGTGACTTCGAAGAGCGCCTCGCCCTGACCGAGCACCACCCGCCGCTCGCGGCGGTCGTAATCGACAGTCACATCAGTCCGTGTATTGAGGACAAGTGCGGAGCCATCTTCGAGCTGCCGTTCGAGCTGTTCACCGACAGCCGTCCGGATGCTGTCGCCCTCGGCGGTGCCGAGCTGCTGCAACATCAGCGTACCGGCTGCCAAAGTCCCGAGCAGCACCATCGCCGCCCCCGACGCGGTGGCGGGCCGGCGTTTGAGAAGAAGGTTCGAAGCCTCGGCAATCGAGAGCCCTCCGTGCCCCTCCTCTGGCCCGTGCAGGTCCGACACCGCCATGTGGACCTTCGCAAGCGTGAGGAAACGCTGCTCGTGCAGCGGGCTCCGGCCGCGCCACTCGCGGAATGCCTCCTGCTCGTCAGCGGACAGGTTTCCACCGTCGAGCTTGATGACCCACATCACGGCTTCCTCGTCGATCGAGGTCTGGTCGGGGAAGTGACGGAGCTTGCTCATCGCTGACCACCCAGCGGCTTCGCGTCGTCGTCGAAGCGATCCCCGTCCTCTGTCATTGCCTGATGAAGAGCGATCGTCGCCTTGGCGAGATGCTTCTCGACCGTGCTGACGGCGATGCCGAGGCGGCCGGCGATCTCCTTGTAGCTCAGTCCTTCGAAATGACGCATCATAAACACTTCCCGCGGTCTCGCCGACATGCCCTCGAGACATCCGGCGACCAGACGCAGCCGCTCGCGTGACTCCACCGTACGAACGCCATCCGGCCTATCTCCAGAAAGCGTCTCGATGTCGATATCCTCCACTGTCTGGGCAAGAAAAGTCGCGCGACGCCGATTGCTTTTGTAACAGACGGTGCGGGCGACGCGGTAAAGGTAGGCTCCGGGCTCGTCGAGCTGCTCATCGCCCTTGGCCCTGTGGGCGTTGAGGAAAGTCTCTTGTAGAAGGTCCTCGATCTCGTCCTGCGAGAAGGCCAGCCGCGTGATCATGCGGGCGAGACGCGGTTTGATGGAGAGAAAAGTCTCGGCGATGCCGCCGGATTTTCGCTTGCCCATTGTGTTTCGTCCCAGAATTCCCGGCCTGACGCCAAGCGGTGCTTCAACGGTAGCGTCAGACCGGGCAGGTTTGAAGCGCCAGCGGCTGATGAGGCGACTGCTGCGCCCCGGGGAAGGTCACTGACCAGTCGGGCTGGTTCGTGAAAGTGAAGGGTACCGATCGCGATGCGACCCTGGTTTGGGAGATTCAGTCCGTCGTCTCGAGATGATTCGCCTTTGGGGAGCTCAAGGCTTTCCGGATAGCCGCCCTGTATGCGCTGTCGGCAGCTTCCAACCGCGCAATGACTTTGTCGAAGTCAGCCCGGCCATGGAGGCCGTCGTAGAGGGGATTGTATTCGACGTTCAGCCGTCCACCGTATCCGGCCGCAGCATAGGTGGCGAGATACTCGACGGCGGCATCGTCCTGCCCTTCGAGGGCGGCAAGGCTCGCCGCCGCCATGTAATCCGAGGGTTCCCACCCTTCCTCGCCCAACCCGTCGACATGGGAGGTAAGCCTTTCCCTGATCTGGTCAGCGAGGGGATCGTTGGCGGCCTCGAACGCCACGACCATCGATGCCGCGTGAGCGCTCGCCCATCCCGGCAAGGGGTTTGCACCGAGGACGTCCCATTGTTCGATCAACGCCGCGAATGCCATGCGTGCCGTCTCCAGGTCGCCGGTGAGAAAAGCGGCACGCGCGTCGGGGAGGGTCCTGCCGGGATCGGGCGGAAGGAGCTCGCCCCTCAGCGCAAGGACGAGTGCCCGCTGGCCACGATCGCTTGCCACCTCTGCGGCGAGATCGAGGAGACCGATGTCGACATAGGTCTCGAACAGGCCATTGAGCGCATGGGCGTAGCCTGGCGCGATGGCGAGCGCTGCGGAGAACCCTTCGAAGGACGCCACGGGATCACCGGCATTGAGCGCCATAAGGCCCACCATCATGTGCGAAGCGGGGGTCTTGCTGTTCCACCGCGCATTGTCCCGGGCCGTGGCGAGAGCCTCCCCGTGCTGGCCCGAGGCCGACTGTGCGAGCGCAAGATTTGCAAGTGTGGCTGGCGAGAGCGGGTCGACAAGCCGTGCTTGCCGGAACATCTCGATCGCGTCCTCGTACCGGCCCATGCCGATGAAGAGTCCGCCGCGCCGTTGCAGAACCCTTGCGTCGTTCGGATCCCGCGCAAAGGCTTCGTTCGCATACTGTAGGCCTTCGTCGAAGTTCATCTCGCGCATGGCAAGCCCCGCGGCCGTGAGCCTGGCGTCGACCGAAGCCGGATCCAGGGCCAGCGCCTGATCGATCCGCCCCCGGGCAAGCATGTAGGCTTCTTCGCGGTCTGCGCCGCCGTAATCCACAGAAAGGAAGTGAACCTCGGCAAGACCTGCATAGGCTGGTGCGAACGCAGGGTCAGCCTCGATTGCCCGTTCGAATGCGTCGCGTGCCGCGACAAGGGAGGCGGGCGTCCTCTGCTCGGCCAGCATCCGGCCCTGCAGGACGGCGTCGAGGGCCGCGAGGGAGCTCGTCCGCTCACCGGGTTCGACCAGCTCGCTCGGCAGGCTCCTGCCAGTCAGCGCCATCATGACGGCTTCCGCGACTTCGTCCTGGATCGCAAAGATGCCGTCGGCCGTCATCGGACGGTCGTAGGTCTCGGCCCAGATGTGTTGGTCGGTCGCGACATCGATGAGTTGCACCGTCACACGGAGCGTATCGCCCGACAGGCTGACCGAACCTTCGAGGACGTGCCCTACCCCGAGCGTCCTGCCGATGTCACTGATATCGGCACCGCGCTCCGCAATCGCGAAGGCCGACATACGCGAGGCCACCCGCAAGCCATCGACCTGTGCAAGGACGCGAAGGATCTGCTCGGCCACGCCGTCCGAGAAGTAGGCCTGGTCGGTTTCGGGGGAGAAATCCTGGAACGGCAGCACGGCCACGGAAATGACGGGATCCGCCGGGCCGCGGGGAAGCGCAGGCAGGTCAGGGGACTGATTTCCTTGAAGGAGCAGGATACCACTCAGAAACGCCACCAGCACGAGACCCGCAAGGATCGCAGCGTCCTGCGTTCGATTGGGTCCAGCAGGCTCGGCCAGGGCCGGTCCCGTCCTCCGCACGCCATCTGGCGTCAATTCAAAAGCCCAGGCCAGCAGAATGACCAGCGGCAAGGCGGCCGCGAGGAAGACAAAGAAAGCCTTCAGCACCCAGCTCGGCGCACCGAACACCGGGAGAACGGCGACGGACACCTGAACGAGCAACCACGCCACCACCGCGTAGGCCGCTGTGACCCGAACCACGTTCCGACGCTTCAGCTCCCGCCAAAACTGCCCCACCCCGGACCTCCGCCGTCCTGTTGGGGACGAATCTTCGTTCAGAAGGCCGTGCCCGTTGCCCCCAACCGGTCCGGCCGCGTCGTTGGGAGGAAGCGACGCCGAAACCTTCACGCAGTTCGGAGGAACATTCCCGGAATGCGTGACGTCCTTGCGAAAGCGGTAGCCAAGTCCGTGTTTGGTCTCGATCCACTCAGGGGCCCGGGCATCGTCACCCAACGCCCGGCGAACCTCCCGGATCGCAGTTGTCAGGGCAGCGTCCGACACCACAAAGCCGCCCCAGGCGCGGGTGAAGAGTTCGTCCTTCGAAACGACCCGCCCGGCCCGTTCCATGAGCAGGGCCAGAATCGCATGCGGCTTCGCAGTCAGCCCCAAGGGCTTTCCGTCGAGCGAGGCTTCCCGATCCTCGAGATCCAGGCATAGCCTGTCCGCGATCAGGTAACGGCCCGATAATTCGGTCGTCTCCGTCACGTCCGCCTGACTCCCCGATCCGATCACGCTGGCGTGGCGCGACCGAGGCCCCCGGTCCCATTCTGAACCTCTACGGTCGGCGATACCACCACTTTTCAGATTTTCCTCAGAACTCCCACAACCCCACCTTGTACTGGATCCTCTCACCGCCTGCTGACTGTTGGTCCCAGGATGTTGATCGGTATCGGTTTTTATCCGTGCAGGGATACAATCACGCTTCTGTCCGGCCGAACTGCCGAATTCAGGACATTCTCAAGCAAGCCGATGAGAAAGGTCGCATCGTCACCTCAACGGCCATGGCTTCCGCATGCGGCCGGAATGAGAGAATGACGATGCCCGATCTGTCAGTCGCCTTGCCTGGAGCCGCCTTCCCCATGGACGGGGATTGTCGTGGCCGACCTCCGCGTGGTCCGGAACCTCCGGCAGGCCTTCCCGGGCATGTCCGCGGCCGAGGCTGCCCTGCGAAAGGACCGTCCCCTCTCCGACCGGTCCTCACGGCCTCTCCCGTGCCCCTGCCGACAACATCGCTCGCGGGGAGGGCATCCATCACCGTCCGGCGGGAACGCCCTGCCCTGTCCCGTCCGTCATGACCCACTGCGCTCACCCCATCACTCTTTCAGGAGACACATCATGAAACGCCGACTCATTCTCACCGCCGCTGCGGTTCCGGCTTGCACGGCCGCCCTTCTTCTCACCGTCGAGCGCTCACCCGCAGGCGTGCCCTTCATCGAGCCGAGCGCTATCGCCCGGGCGCAGTGCGGGCGAGCTCCGGATGCGCTGTCCCAGCGGCGGGCGTTGTTCGTTTCGGCGGCGAAAGCCTATGCGGGTCCAGCCACAGGGAGTGGTCAAGGCGCCTTGCCCGACACCGTTCCGGGGTTCCACTACGATGCGGGCACGGACGTCGCCGAGGCGCAGGCCTGGTTCGACCGGGGACTTGCGGATCTCTTCAACTTCCATCACGGCGCGGCCGTCAATGCGTTCAGGCAGGCCCAAGCGGCTGATCCCGAATGTGCGCTCTGCTATTGGGGCGAGGCTTTGGCGCTTGGCCCGAACATCAATGCACCGATGAACCCGGCCGATATGCCGGCTGCGTTCGAGGCAACGCTCGCCGCGCAGGCGCGCATGGCCGATGCGTCGCCACAGGCGCGTGCACTCATCGAAGCGCTTTCCCGGCGCTACACGGACGATGTGGAGGCCGAACGCGCGCCTCTCGACGCTGCCTTCGCCGACGCCATGGACGAAGCCGCGCGGGCCTTTCCACAAGACGACTTCATCCAGGTTCTCGCAGCCGAAGCCAACATGGACACCCAGCCCTGGGACTACTGGGCCGTGGCCGGACGCGAGCCGCATGGCCGCACCGCGCGGACGATCGAGCTTCTTGAAACCGTACTGGACCGCGCACCGCAATACGCCCCCGCAATACATCTCTACATTCACATCACGGAGGCCTCCGAGGATCCCTACCGCTCCCTTCCCTATGCGGACCGTCTGGCCGAACTGGCGCCGGGGCTTGGGCATTTGATCCACATGCCTTCGCACGCCTACTTCCGTGTAGGCCGTTACGAGGACTCGCTCGAACGGAATATCGATGCGGTCGCTGCCGATGAGGAATTGATTGGCCGCGGCGAGGCCAGTGAATTCTACGAGTACGGCTATTACACCCACAACGTCCACTTCGCCCTGACATCTTCACAAATGGGTGGGGACGGAGAAACGGCCCTCCGAATGGCCGAGAAACTGGATGCCAAACTGCCGATCGAAATGGCCGTCGCCGCGCCCTGGGTGCAGCCGATCAAGGCCGCGCCCTACTACGCGCTGGTCCAGTTCGGAAAACCGGACGACATCCTGGCGCTGCCCGATCCCGGTGACGACCTTCCGTTCTTGAAGGCAGCCTGGCATTACGCCCGCGGTGAGGCGTTCGCTCGCTCGAGGCAACCAGACCGGGCCCTGGCAGAAGCCGCAGAGATCGAAAAACTCGAAACCGAAGCCGACTTCGCAGACCTGATCGGCGGCGGCGTTCCCGCCCCGGAAGTCCTTGCTATCAGCCGCCTGACAATCAAGGGGCGGGCGGCTGCCATGGAGGGTGACCTGCAAACAGCGATCGCAGCCATGGAGGAAGCCACGGCCTTGCAGGAAGCCATGCCATATATGGAACCGCCGTGGTGGTACTATCCCAGCAGGCAGACCCTCGCCGCCTATCTCCTCGCGGATGGCCAGACCGAACGGGCAGAACAACTGTTCATCGAAACCCTGGCCCAGTCACCCAACAACGCCTGGGTATTGTTCGGGCTCAGCGAGGTCTATGCGACCGAGGGCGACAGGGCCTCGCGCCGTTATGCCAGAAGGCTGTTCGACAAGGCCTGGCTCGGCAACAGGCGCAACGCACCGGAGTTGTTGGAACTGTGAGAAGACGGGCCACTGCCGCGGGGCTGATCCGTCTGCAGATGTCCTGAAGTTTCCCCTCCGGCTACTGAGCGGCGCCTTGGGGGTCCGGAAGGATTGGAGAAGTTCAGCCTCTTTTGAGACCAAAGGTGACACGGAAATCCGGGTCCGACCGCACGGTCGATACTCGACGCGCGGCCTGACCAGCTCGTTGAACCGACTAGGTCGCGCCCGGATTCTGGATGGGTGGCGGGTTCTCTCTCCGCCTCTGGTTGTTCTCGTCGAAGATGCTTGGCGTACGTTCCCTCAGCTGGTCCTGGCGCGAGGCGGGATCCGGTTCACGAACGCGGATGCGGTCCTCCGCCGGCGCGAGTTCACCGGGCGGCGCGACCTCGGCGAGGATCGAGGCGGAAACGCCGTCACGTTCCTTGAGGTAGGCATCGACATAGGGCCGGGCAGCATCCTGATCGGCGAACCGCCAGGTCCCCTGCAGGGAGCCTTCGATGACCAGGGCATAAACGGCCTTTTCGATGGCGCGGCGTACTGCGAGCTGCGGCGGCTCGTTGGCTGTGATCCCCGCTTCGATTTCCAGAAGCTTGTCGATCTCGACGAAGCGGAAAGCTCCGCCCTGCAAGGAAACCGAGGCAATGTTTTTCGACGCCGTCACCGAGCGGAGGAGCCGGCCGTTCTGGGTGCTGGCCGCACGAAGAGCGACGGTCACGCGATCATGCTGATAGGCCGTCGAGCCGCCGATCCCGAGATATCGAGCTCCGAGCCCGCCCGTATGGGTGTTGGTCTCGTAGGAGACGACGCCGCCTTCGAGCAGTATCGGCGCGTAAAGAAGAGGCGGCGGCGGCGCCAGTGGCGCGCCGTCAGGCCCCAGATATTGCTGCCTCGTCGACCGGATCAGCTGGCGCTCGCGCAGGAGGTTGTCGAGGCCCGCCCGCTCGAGAACGATGAACCACTGTCCCCTTCCGACTTCCTGCAAAGCCTCGATCAACATGGCGACGGCGCCCTGGGTCACCGCGCGGCTGTATTCGGGGAACTGCTGATTGGGTTTGTGCTGCCCCGTGAGGTCGGGAAAGTCGTAGACCGCCACGATGATAGGCTCGGGCGGCGGAGGTAGTTCGTGTAGAGATCTCTCCGTTTTCGTCTCGAGAGCGAGCTGCGGCTCGCCTCCCTGGAACGGCTTGTGTGCGCAGGCCGTCAGACTGACCGCGAGCAAGGCGGTCAGGGCCATCCTTCCCAGAACCCTCATGATGTCGCCCGACTAAAAGGCCGGTGCGGGAATCTCGATGACGGTCTCGCCTCCGGTGACGAGATCGATGATCGTCAGCTCGACGAAATTGCCGATCCGTTCGAAACGGATCTCGAGGTCGCCGACCGGAATGATACCCGAGTCCTGAGGGTTCTCGCCGAAAAGCCTGTCCTCGATCTCAGCCGACACACGGCCCAGCAGGCGCGCTTGCAGACCGCCCTGAAAGTCGTCGATCGGATCGATACGCACATCGTCGTGCTGGTTCTGGAGCTGGGCCTGCCCGAGCAGGAACTCACCGTTGAAGGGGTTTCCCCCGAAGTTCGGGTTCACGGGCTGGTAGACCAGATCGCCGGCAGCCGCCGAGCCCAGCGACAACGCGACGGCGCCGGTGGCCCATAGAATGTGAAGTGATCTCATCCGCTCGCTCCGGTTCTTTGAGAATTGAAGTAAGGCGCGGGTGCCGGGGGGCGAGTTCTTTCTGCACCCCAAAAGCACCCGGTTGGAGGGCCCTCATCAGTTGTTCTGGTTCACCGTGTAGCCGCCGCCACCCGACGCAGGGCCGGTATAGCGCATGGAGAAGCTGTTGTTGTCACCGCTCTGGTTGATGGTGACGGCGTAGCCGCTGCCGAGCTGCGAGACGTCGACGGAGTTGTTGTTGCCGTCTTGGGAGACCTCCGCGGTCAGGTTGTTGCCGCGCTGCAGGAAGTTGATGACGTTGTTGTTGCCCTGCTGCTGGTAATTCGCAGTCAGAGAGTTTCCGCCGAGAGCCTGCTGCCGTGAGCGGATGCGGTTCCCGTCACCGGTCTGCTGGGCGGTGGCGGCGATGTTGTTCCCGTCACCGATCTGTTCGAGCTTGGCGAAGTTCATGCCGCCCTGCTGGGCGATCGTGGCCTCACGGCTCGTGCCCTGCCCGCTCTGGAGAATTTCGGCCCGGTTTCCGGTCCCGACGGACTGGTCGATGTCGGCGACATTGGTACCGTTCTGCGGCTGGGCATTGACCTGGCGGATCATCGCTGTGTTGGCCGAGGAGATCTGGTCGATCGCAGCCTCGTTGCCGCCGCTGTTCTGGTCGATCATGGCGACGTTGTTGTCCGCGCCCGTTCCGGTCGAGATCGAAGCTTCCGCCGCGGTACCCTGCCCGGTCTGTTCGATCGTGGACTGATTGCCCATGCCGTTGTTCGCGATCGAGCCGTTGAGGGCAATCCCGTCCTGCATGATTTCGGCCGTGTTGGCCATGCCAGGCTGGGAGATCGACGCCGTGCTGCCGGTCCCGCCCGACGCACGGGTCTGCATGATGGTGCCGGTATTGTTGTCACCGCCCTGATCGATATCGGCCGTGTCCGTACCGGAGGTCGCGTCAATCGACTGATCGATACTGGCGTCGTTACCGAAGCTCCCGTCCGTTGACTGATCGATGGCGGCACTGCTTGAACCGCCCGCTCCTCCCTGCACGATGTCTGCAACCTGGTCCTCGCCGGCCTGATCTACATCGGAAGTGTTGCCGCCCGCGCCGTTCTGGGTGACCGTAGCTTCTGCGGTGAGGCCGGTTTGGCTGACATTGGCGATCTGGGCGGGTCCGGCCTGCTCGACGGTGGCCTGGTTCTCATCGCCTGGCTGCACCAGCGTGACGGTGCTGCCCGTACCGCCGGTCGAGCGGTTCTGGGTCACCTCCGCGGTATTGTCGTTGCCGCCCTGATCGATGTCGGTGTTGTCGGTGCCCGACATTGCATCGATGTTCTGGACGATGGTCGCCTCGTTGCCCGTCGTCTCGTCGGTGGACTGATCGATAGCACCGACACTGCCGCCGCCCGCGCCGCGCTGTTCGATGGTGGCGTCCTGATCCTCCCCGGTCTGGTCGATGTCGGACAGGTTGCTACCGCCTTCGCCTTCCTGGGTGATCGTCGCGCTGAGGTCGGTCGAGCCCGAGCCCTCTTGGGCGATCTGTGCGTTGTTTCCTCCGCCGGACCCGCCTTGTGTGACGTCGGCGGTACTCATCGAGCCGTTCTGGTTGACAGTCGTCAGATTGCCTTCGCCCGCCGCGGTGGTGTCGACCTGATCAACGGTTGCCGCCAGCATCGTGCCGGCCTGTGTGATCGTGGCTTCGTGGCCGCCGCCTGCGCCGGTCTGGCTCGTGGTCACGCTGTTCTGGTCGCCGGAGATATCAATGTCGGTGTTGTTCGGGGCTTCAGCGCCCGCCTGGGTCGTCTCCGCCTCGTTCCCGTTGCCGGACTGGACCGAGATCGACGATTTGTGCTGCTCGCCCCGCTGGGAAATGAAGCCCGTGTTGTCATTGCCGAGGAGCGTCACGTCCCCCTCATGGGCGATGCCGTCCTGGTAGATCTGGCTTTCGTTCCGGTCGCCGTCGAGGGTGTGGGTCTGGTTGTTGCCTGTCGCGTTGCCGTCCTGATTGCCGACCTGCTGACCGAACGAGCTATTGGCGTCCCCGTTCTGCTCGATCCGCGCCGTGCTCGCGTCGCCAGCCTGGTCGAGATAGGCGATGCTGTCGGTCGCCTCGTTGCCGCTCTCACCTTGCAGGATCACCGCAGTCGAACTGTCCGCGCCGCCGCCGACGGGATCATCCTGATCGATGGCCGCAGCGTTCCCGTCGCCGAATTGCTCGATGCGTGAGGTCGATCCAGAACCGTCCTGAAAGATGCCCGCGCCTTCGGGCGCGACGGTCAGGCTTTCCCCGTTGAAGAACTCAAAACTCGTCACGCCGTTCAGGTTGCCGTCGGCACTGTTGTTCGTGCCGGTCTGCTGGATCACGGCCGTGCTGTTTTCCTCGGTCTCCTGATCGGCCTGGATGATGAGCTCTGAATTCTGGGCAAGCGCCTGGCTGGTCATGAAGGCAGTCGAAAGGGCGAGCAGTGATGCGGTGGTCCGGAAGGGCATGGGCAACCTCTGTGGTGGCTTGAATGGTGACCCCAGGAAGGGAGCCGAAGCTTACGGGCGGTACGACACGTCACCATGACGACCGTTCCTCGTCGGACTGCGACTTCCCCGGAACGGCATTCCCGTTCCCGTGAACGCTACCCATGGATGCAGGGTGGCAAGTCGCGACACGCTTCTGGGGTATCAAGTTCCCGTCATGGCTGCCCTCCCGAGTTTTCCTGGCGGAGCGGCCGTGCTGGACGGTGAGGACTGTTCCAACAGGGGGATTTCTGTATGAAAACTGTATTGGGTGCCGTCCTCGGCACGGCTTTGTTTGTCTCAGCAGCGGAGGCCGCGGTCACGTTCACCGATCGCGCAGACTTCCTCGACGCAGTCGAACACGCAGCGTTGTTGATGGACGACTTCGACAACGACATCGCGTCGGGCCAGTCGATCACCTTCGACAGCGGCATCGTTTCTGAGAACAGCCTCGACCTTGACGACCCGTTCCTCGATTTCAACTTCGTGGACAACGGCGCGTTCCAGAACACCGTGGGCTCGACTGCCGGTGGTACCAACGTCTTCAACTTCTCGACACCGATCTACGCTTTCGGCGCTGATTTCTCGACGGAGACGAGCGGGCTGACCATCACTCTCGGCGGGCCCGATGGCGAGACGAGCTTCAACCTCGACGATTTTCTGGATGAAAGCGACTTCTTCGGAAGGGACGGTTTCTTCGGTGTCCTGACGGACCAACCGATCACGCAGATTGCGTTCTCGACGACCGACTTCTTCGGCACCACCTTCGAAATCGACAACCTGGTCGCGGCGGAGGTCCCTCTTCCCGCAGCTGCGCCCCTGTTCGGCCTTGCCTTGGCGGGCGCATCGTTCTGGAGACGTCGCCGCCACGCCTGAAGACGGACGACTGATGACCATCAGAACGAAAAAAGCCGGGGGCAGCGCCCCCGGCTTTTCCGCATTCACTATGCAAAGACGATCAGAACCTGACCGTCGCACCGACAAACATGAACCGGCCGAGCGCATCGTACACGGACGGGAACGTGTTACCGTTACCGAACGAGCCGCCTGAGCCGCCAGCGGACGTCGTGACCGGGGGAACCTCGTCGAACAGGTTGTTGATACCTGCCCGGAGCTGGAGGTTCTCACCGACACCACCCGTTACTGCAAGGTCGATGTAGTTCACCGCATCGATCGTACGATCGACCGCGGCAGGGTTTTCGGACAGCAGGTCGGCGCTGCCCCAATACCGCCACGTCAGCTGGGTGCTGATGTTGCCGTCCGCCGTGGTCCAAGTCACCGGGAACCTGTGCCGGTAAGTCGGGTTCGGCGTTCCGCATTCGGCATTCGTGGCGGAGTAGAACCCGGCGCAGTCGAAAGTGTCTTCGCCGGGAAGCGGGGTTTTCTCGAGGCTCTCAAGGTAGGTCGCCAGGTAGTCGAAGCGAAGGTCGCCGTACTGACCGATTTCCATCGTATAGCGTGCGGACACGTCGACGCCGCTGGTCTTCAGCGAGCCTGTATTCACTGTCGTCGCGGTGATGAAGCCTTCCGGCCCGAGGAACAGGTTACCGTCCGTCGGATCGCGCTGAACGAGGTTGCAGAAGAACGGATCACCCGTCTCGAGGCAGTTGTTCAGGCTCAGGCCAGCCGGAACCGTAGCGATGAAGTCCTCGACCTCGATGTTGTAGTAGTCGACCGACAGGGTCAGGCCGGGAACGAAGGACGGTGTCGCGACGAAACCGACGGTGAAGGTGTCGGAGGTCTCGACGTCCAGATCCTCGTTGCCGCCGACGACCCTGTTGTACTGGTTCGCGGGGTTGTTCGGAATGTTCCCGTACTGAGCCGCGGTGACGCCGGTTCGAGCGCACTGCTCGAAGCTGGCGGCGGGGTTCAGGCCGGCGCAGGGATCGGACGCGCCGTTGGGCAGGACCGGCTGTTCGAACTCGAACAGGCTGTTCGGCGAGAACAGTTCGATCGGGTTCGGCGAACGGGTCGCACGCTGGTACTGCGCCCGGAACCGGAGGTCGGAACTCGGAGCATAGGCCAGGCCCAGGGCGTAGGTGTTCTGCGTACCCGTCGTCTTCCAGAAGTCCGAGAAGCGGTAGGCGCCGGTGATCGACAGCTCGTCGGCCCAGACCGCGTCCTGAACGATGGGAAGCTGCGCCTCGGTGTAGAACTCGTACACCTGGATGCCGCCGTCGACGTCCGCACGGGCCGTGCCGAAGCCACCGGTCCGGGTGAGGAAGTCGTTGGTCTGGGTCAGCTGCTCGTCACGGTACTCGAAACCGAACACCGTCTGGAGGCCATCCTGCGCACCGGGGAATACGATGCCCGAGCCGGTCAGGTCACCGGTGACGTATGCACCGAAGATGATCTGGTCGACATCACCGTTCCGAAGACCGGGTGCCTGGATGTAGTCGAGAGCCTCGTCGGTGACGCCGCCGTTCTCGAAGATATTCCAGGGCACACAGGCGCTGTCGGTCCCGTCGATGGCGACCTGGCAGGCCGGCTGTCCGGTCTCCGGGTCGTTGCGGACGACGAGGGCATTGCCGACGCGGTCGTTGTTGAAGAAGTTGGCGGAGGTGTCGCTGTAGGTCACCTTCGCGTACTGACCGAAGACATCGTACGACCATTCCGGCGAAAGATCACCACGCAGACCGCCGTTCATCCGGTAGGAGGTGTGCTGGATCTGGTTCTGGCGGCCACCGCCCTCGACGTTCCGGCGCTGGACCGTGAGCGTCGTCAGACGGTCACTGGGATCGGCAGCGTTCGGATCGATGCCGCGGTCGATGCAGAGCCCCTGAAGAAGTGATTCGTTCAGGAAGGGGTTGTCGCAGTTGATGGTCTGGCGGCCGAAGCTCCCTGTCGGAGCGATCTGCGCCGTCGTGGTATCGTCCATGAACTGGAGATCGGCGTAGACTTCGGCTTTTTCGCTGAACTCGTAGTGCGCGAAGGCGCCGAACGAATACCGCTCGCCGGGACGGATGAAGTTGTTGAGCGGTGCGAAGTTGTAGGTATCGTCCGGCGACACGAACTGCCGGAGGTTGCCGGTCTGCTCGTCGATGATGACGTTGAAGCTCTCACCGTCGATGAAGTGGGTCGGGAAGGTCGTGCCCGAACCGACGCAGGCGAAGTCGTTGCCGCCGTCCCTGGTGCCCAGGGCACAGGCGCTGGCGATGCGGTCGCCCTGCAGCACCGCGTTCTGCTTACGGAAGTTGAAATAGGTCGTGACGTTGCCACGACCGTTATCGGTGTTGAGGCCGAGGATGGCACTGAAGTCGACCGATTCGCCATCGAAGGTGCTTCCCGGCACCGGCTGGTCGAAGTCTCTCAGGACCCGCTCGAGGTTGCTGTCATCGTTGGCCGTCTGGTAGGCGCCACCCTGGATGTCGAGCTGCAGCCCTTCGAAATCGTCCATCATGACGAAGTTGACCACACCCGCCACGGCGTCGGCGCCGTAGACCGCGGTGGCACCGCCGGTCAGAACGTCGACCCGCTGCACGAGCTGGGACGGGATCTGGTTGAGGTCGGCCGGCGCGAAGGTCGGAGAGCCGTAAGGAAGACGGCGACCGTTCACGAGAACCAGGGTCCGCTCCGGACCGAGGCCCCGAAGATCGACCGAAGCCGTACCGGTACCCTCGTTGGCCCGGCCGGCGCCTTCGGACGGAGAAACCTGCGGCAGGGTGTTGAGGAGATCCTCGACCCGAATCACGCCCCGGGCGTCGAACTCACCCGCATCGACCGAAGTCACCGGGCTCGGCGACACCAGGTTGGCGTTCTTGATCCGCGAACCTGTGACGACGATCTGGTCGGTATCCTCGTCCTGCGCGACCGCAATGGTCGGCAGGCCGACGGCCAGACAGGCCGTCCCCAGCAGCAGGTGCCGGGAGAGTTTTCTCTCACGCTTCAATGACATCTAGTGGCCCTCTTCTAGGAATGACGCGCAACGACGGATCGCTGCGGTCGGTTGATTTGACCCCGCGCCCTGCGGGGACTGCGCGTTGCGAGCACGAAAATCCGGGAAGTAAGTCACCCTGCGAGCACCCGCCCCTTACGACTGGACCGTATTGCGCACAAAAGTTCGTGTCAACAAATGTCCATAATGCGCACTGAAGTTTGCTTCTGGCGGGAAATACGCGAGTTTCTGCCTGAACCTGCTTGTTAAGCGATAAGTTCCCGCATACGCTTCGTCCCGTGAACGAACCGAAAAACGCCATTGGTGCGTTGTGCGAACTTTTGTGCGATGAAGCGATCACAGGGATCAGGCTTGGCGAGGACGTACGACTGAGACCTTCCAACCGCCCTCGGGACGGCCAACGCACGGACAGCGACCGTTGTCGGGACAGACAAACGAATCATTCGGAAGAAAGGACGACGAGAACGTGGAAATGAAAAAAATGCTGCGCCTTGGAACGAGCTGCGCGCTCATCATGACTGCCCTTCAGGCAGCGCCCGCTGCTGCCGAGGTCTTCCGGGTGCAAATTGACGAATCGGCGCCCCAGGACAACTACGACGGGCGAATCATCCTGATCCTGACGCCGGACGGTGAGACCGAGCCGCGCTTCCAGGTCGACCAGGCCTACGACGCTCCGCAGATCTTCGGTATTCAGGTCGACGGTCTCGAAAAGGGCCGCCCGGTTACCATTGGCAAGGACACGCTCGGCTTCCCGGCCGAGGAGATGGCCGACGTTCCGGCAGGCGAATATTACGTGCAGGCGGTCCTTCATAAGTACGACACCTTCAACCTTTCCAACGGCAAGACCGTGAAGTTGCCGGCGGCCCGCGGTGCGGGGCAGAACTGGCGCAAGGAACCGGGCAACATCATCAGCGAGCCGAAGAAGGTCTCGTTCGACCCGGACCGCCGTGGCCGCATCGACATCCAGCTCGACAACGTGCTGCCCGACATTCCCAAGAAGGAAGATACCGAGTGGATCCGGCGCATCAGCGTCAAGAGCGACATGCTTTCGGAGTTCTGGGGCACCGACGTCTACATCAACGGCCACGTGCTGGTGCCGAAAGGCTTCGATGAGAACCCCGACGCGAACTATCCGCTGGCCATTTTCCACGGGCACTTCCCGGAAGACTTCGGTGGCTTCCGCACCACGCCGCCGGACCCGGATCTCGAATGCGAGTACAGCGAACGCTTCGACGAGCCATGCTACAACCGCATCCAGCAGCAGGAAGCCTACGACTTCTACAAGACCTGGACGTCAGACGACTTTCCCCGCATGCTGATCGTCGAGATCGATCACTCCAACCCCTATTACGACGACAGCTACGCCGTGAACTCGGCGAACATCGGGCCTTATGGCGATGCCCTCACCTATGAGTTCATCCCGGCCCTGGAAGAGAAGTTCCGCGGGCTCGGCGAACCCTGGTCACGTTTCCTCTACGGCGGCTCGACCGGTGGCTGGGAAGCTCTCGCGGTTCAGGTCAAATACCCTGAAGAGTACAACGGCGCCTTTGCGGCCTGTCCGGATCCCATCGATTTCCGGCAGATGATGACGGTGAACATCTACGAGGACGAGAACGCCTACTACCGCGAAGGTCCGTTCACGAAGATCGAACGCCCCGCGCACAGGAACTATCTCGGCCATATCTCCCGGACCATGGAGATGGAAAACCGCTACGAGCTGGTTCTCGGAGACAAAACCCGTTCGGGCCAGCAATGGGACGTATGGGAAGCGGTTTACTCGCCGATGGGCGAGGACGGTTATCCGCAGCGCATCTGGGACAAGCGAACCGGCGAGATCGATCCCGAGGTTGCCGAATACTGGAAGGAAAACTACGACCTCCGGTACATTCTCGAACGTGACTGGTCCAAGATCGGCGAATCCCTCGAAGGGAAGATCCATATCTACACCGGCGACATGGACAACTACTACCTGAACAATGCCGTTTATCTCATGGAGGACTTCCTTGAGACGACCGAGAACCCGCACTATGGTGGCGTTGTCGAGTACGGCGATCGTGACGAGCACTGCTGGAACGGCGATCCGGACGAACCGAACGCGGTCTCACGCCTGCGCTACAACACGATGTACGTTCCGCGCATCCTTGAACTCATCGAGGAAAACGCTCCGCAAGGTTCCGACCTTACGAGCTGGCGCTACTGACAAACGAGGCGACCGGTCCCGCGGCACGGGGCCGGTCGCCTTTCTTCGACCATCCGTTGAATGATCTTTTTGGGGACTTCCTCTTTATGAACCTTATGACCGTTTCGGCTGCAGCGCTCGTCGCTCTCGGCGTCTCGTCGGCAGCTCTCGCCGCCCCCCCCGTCAGCGCCGAGGACAAGGCTCTCGCCAAGGACATTCTCGAAGAGATCGTCTCCATCCGGACGGCGAAGGGCCAGGGACAGACCGGCGCCATGGCGCAGGCGCTCGCCGACCGTCTCATGGAGGCCGGCTTCTCCAGGAAGGACATCGACATGCCGTCGGTCAACATCGACGGCGAGACCGTGACACCGCTCATCGTTCGCTACCGGGCCGAAGGCCGCAGCAAGGAACGGCCGATCGCCCTTCTTGCCCACATGGACGTCGTCGATGCGAGCGCCGAGACGTGGGAAACCGAACCCTACGAACCAGTGGTCAAGGATGGCTACCTCTATGGTCGCGGCGCCATCGACAACAAGGCGGGAATCGGTGCGCTGATCACCACCTTCATTCGCCTGAAGGAAGAAGGCTGGAGCCCGAACCGGGACCTCGTCATCGCATTCTCGGCCGATGAAGAGACCGGCATGCAGACCACCAAGATGCTGACCAAGCACAAATGGGTACGCAATGCGGAGTTCGCGCTGAACTCCGATGCCGGCGCAGGCTCTGCGGGAACCGAAAGGACAAAGCCCGCCTTCAGCATTCAGTCTGCAGAAAAAACCTACGCCACCTTCCTGATTACGGCCCGCAACCCCGGCGGGCACAGCAGCGCGCCGCGACCGGACAACGCCATCTACGATCTTGTCGACGCGATCGACGCCGTGCAGCAGGTGGAGTTTCCCGTCGAGTTCAACCCGATCACCCGGGCGATGACCGAAACCCTCGCCGCCGAGCAGGACCCTGAAGTCCGCGACGCCCTGATGAGCCTGCTCAATGACCCGTCCGATGCCTCGGCCCGGGAAGTCGTGCAGGAGAGCGGCGTACGCGCCCATTTCCTGTCGACGACATGCGTTCCGACGATGCTCGACGCGGGGAGCGCGGAGAACGCGCTGCCGCAGAAGGCGACTGTCACCGTCAACTGCCGGATCATGCCCGGAACGTCCCCCGATGAAATTCAGACCGTCCTCACCAATGCGATTTCGAACCCGGACATCGAGATCCGGCCGAATGGAGAACGCACGCAGAGCCCCGTTTCTCCGATTAGGGAAGATCTCTTCGCCTCGATCACCTCGGCGGTTCACAAACTCTACCCTGATGCAACGGTCGAGCCGAGCATGTCATCGGGCGGAACGGACGGGCGCGAGTTCCGCAGCGCCGGGATTCCGACCTATGGCGCTGGCGCCATCGCTCTGGGGCCCGACGACCGTCGTGCCCACGGTATCAACGAGCGTGTTCCGCTCGAAACCTACTACCTGCAGACGGTCTTCTGGGAAACGCTCCTGAAAGACCTCGCCGGTGGGGCCTGAACATGGCCGAGGCATATATCGCCAGCCCCAGGCAGGGCCTCCACCGCAGGGGGTTTCTCGGAACCGCGGCAGCGATCATGGGCACCGCGCTGGTTGTCCCTTCGTCGCTCGCCGCGAGCCAGGAGCGCACCCGTATCACGAACGCCGCTCCCATCACTCCGGCGGAACGACGTGTTCGGATCGCCCGGGCGCAGGAACTTCTGAAACAGGCGGGTCACGCTGCGCTCTTCGTGGAAGCGGGATCGACCCTCAAATACTTCACCGGCATCGAATGGTGGCGGAGTGAGCGGCTGACCGCAGCTCTCATTCCGGCGGAAGGCGATATCATGATCGTCACGCCGGAGTTCGAGGAGCCCTCGATCCGCGAAATGCTGGTCGTCGGTGACGACGTCAGGATCTGGAACGAGCACCAAAGTCCCTATACCCCGATCCGTGCGTGGCTCGACGAAAACAAGATTTCCGACAAGACCCTCGCGGTCGATGAAACGGTCCGGCTTTTCGCCACCCTCGGCGTGCGCAAGGCCGCCCCTGACCTCACCGTGGTATCGGGCGCGCCGATCGTGAACGGCTGCCGGATGTACAAGAGCCCGGCCGAACTCGCCTTGATGCAGCGTGCGTCCGACATCACCGTCGCGGCATATCGCAGCCTCGATGGCAAGGTCGAAAAGGGGATGACCGGGCCCGACATCTTCGCCCTGATGCGCGAAGCCATGGTCGCCAATGGCGGCGAGAATCCTTCGGGCGGCGTCCAGATCGACGAAGGCACCGCCCTGCCCCACGGCTCGAAGGAGCCACTGACGGTCCGGGCCGGTTCCACGGTCCTCATGGACTGCGGATGCGGAGCGGACGGCTATCGCTCCGACATCTCGCGCACTTTCGTCTTCGGGGAGCCTTCGAAGGACCAGCGGCGCATCTTCAGGGAAGTCAGGCGCGGGCAGGACATCGCCATGGAGACGGCGCAGGTCGGCACACCGGCCGGCATCGTCGATGACCGCGTGCGGGCCTACTACACCGAGCTTGGCTACGGCCCCGGCTACAAGACACCGGGCCTGCCGCACCGGACCGGACACGGCATCGGCATGGACGTCCACGAACCGATCAACCTGGTCCACGGTGAGACGACATTGCTCGCTCCCGGAATGTGCTTCTCGAACGAGCCTGGAATCTACGTACCCGGAAGCTTTGGGGTACGGATCGAAGACTGCTTCGCCATGACCGAGGACGGCCCCCGCTATTTCTCGCAGCCACCGCGCTCGCTCGACGAACCTTTCGCGTAAGAAACAGGACCTTTCCATGAAACGACTTCTACTGACTTCCGTCGCGGCCACGGCCGCTCTCCTCGCTGCGGGTCCGGCTTTGGCACAGTACCAGCCCGCCCAAGGCGAAGAGACGATGAGCCCGCCCATGCCCGAGGTGATGACGCCGCGGGAGCAGGCTGAGATCCATGACGCGTGGCTCGAGCGGCGGCTCGATACGGTCGTACCCGAACTGATGCGGGAGAACGACATCGACATGTGGGTGCTGGTTGCCCGCGAATATCTCGAGGACCCTGTCGTCACTACCATGCTGAACGCCACGAGCCTTCGGGCACGGCGGCGCACGATCCTGGTCTTCCATGACCGGGGCGAAGAGAAAGGCGTCGAACGCCTGACCGTGAGCCGCTACGGCATGGGCGGACTGTTCGAACCGTCCTGGAACCCCGAGGACGGCCAACCCGATCAGTGGAAGCGCCTTGCCGAGATCATCGAAGAGCGCGACCCGGACAAGATCGCCCTCAACACGTCGTCGATCTCCGCCTTTGCCGACGGGATGACCTACAGCCAGTACAACGACCTCGTTGACGTGCTGCCCCGGAAGTACAAGCGCCGGATCGTCGAAGGCTATCCGCTGGCGATCGGCTGGCTGGAGACCCGCATCCCCGAAGAGATCGAGGTTTACGACGATATCGTCCGTACGGCCCATGCCATAATAGGCGAAGGGTTCTCCGCCGACGTCATCGAGCCGGGCGTGACCACCGTTGACGATGTCGTCTGGTGGTTCCGCGAACGTATCGCCGGTCTCGGTCTCAAGCCTTGGTTCCACCCCTCGGTGGCGATCTACCGTCATGGCGTGGAAGGCGACATGCGCGGTGATACGGTGATCGAGCGCGGTGACATGCTGTGGACGGATTTCGGTATCGTCTATCTGGGCCTCAACACCGACACCCAGCACCTTGGCTATGTGTTGCGTGAGGGCGAGACCGAGGTGCCCGCAGGCCTGCGCGCTGGCCTCGCCGCGAACAACAAGGTGCAGGATGCACTGACCGACGCCTACAGGGTCGGCGACTCAGGCAACGAGGTGCTGGCAAGGGCTCGCAAGGCATCGATCGAACAGGGCCTTGAGCCTTCGATCTATTCGCACCCGATCGGTTTCCATGGACACGGCGCCGGAACCTCGATCGGTTTCTGGGACAATCAGGACGCCGATCCGCGGGGCGAATACCCCGTGCGGGCCAACACGGCCTGGTCGATTGAACTGAAGGCAACGGAACCAGTGCCGGAATGGGGCGGACAGAAGGTCGATTTCAAGACCGAAGAAGACGCCTATTTCGACGGTGAGACCGTCCGCTATCTCGATGGCCGCCAGACAGAGTTTCACATCATCGACGCGAACTGAGTCGACAGCCACACTGGCCGGCCGGAGAGCGGCGGGCCATTCGTTCTTACACGGACTCCTCGAGAACCCATTTCGCCACGTCGAGATGGGTTCCGAACCAAGCGCCGCCCATGGCCTTGGCGTCGGTAATCAACTGGTCGAGGATCCAGATCCTCGATCGGTAGCCGATGACGAATGGGTGCATCACGAGCTGGAAGACGCCGCCCTCCCGTGCCGCCGCGTCGAGCTCTCTCCTGAAGATCTTGTAGACCTCATCCGGCGACAGCCAGGGCCGGGTCGCGGGCTGCCGATTGAACATCAGGTAGACGGCGTCGTCCCGCAGCCATTCGACCGGAATCTCGGCAAGGCCGGTTGGCTCGCCATCGACCACCAATTCGTAGCAGTCCTCGTCAGCCATCATCGAGCTGTCGTAGATGCAGCCGATCTCCTTTGCGAGGCTGATGGTTTGCGGGCTGAGATCCCAGTTCGCCGAGCGGAACCCCTGCGGTGCCTCGCCGAGAATGCCGCCGAGCACGTCCCGCGCGCGCAGCATCAGCTCACGCTCGGTCTTCTCGTCGAGCCGGGAATTGTTCTCGTGAATGAAGCCGTGAATGCCGATCTCGTGGCCTTCTGCCGCGATGCGGCGGGTCTCCTCCGGGTCGATGAGGGCGGAAACAGCCGGCATGAAGAAGCTTGCAGGAACCTCGTGACAACGCAGGGTCTCGAGAATCCGGGGAACGCCGACCCGGCGCCCGAACTCGCCCCAGGCGAGGCGCCCGACAGCGGCTTTTCCGCCGCCAAGTTCGAAGGTCTCGTGATCGCAATCAAAGGATAAGGCAACGGCGAATTGTGCGCCCTGCGGCCACTGTCTCGGCCGTAGAGGACGCCCTGCCCGGACCTTCGAGACGAGAGCGCGCCATTCGCTTTCCTCTGCGTTCCAAGGATCATCTCGCCATTCAGCCATGCCCAGCTCCTCTTGTCGTCGCGGCCGTTTCTGTCACTCGATCTGGCCCGAAGGATATCTTCATGCAAACCGATGTCCGCATAGCGGACATTTATTCTTGACGGCAAGCAGAAGGGGTCGTTTCATCCATCAGCGGCGGATGCCCGAGCCGGGCCAGCTGCTCAATGACGGAGGTCATCATGCTGGTCCGCAGGAAGGCTACTCTCTCGGTGCTTACAAGCGTCCTCGTGGCCAGTGCGAGCGCCCTGCCCATCATGGCAACCGCTGCGAGTGCGGCGCAGGAAAGACCGATACCGCAGGGCGACGGCAGCTACGACGATCTCATCTCCCTCTACGAAGAGTTCAAGAGTTGGCGGGACCGTCAGCCGGCTGAGTATAGCCGCAAGGCGCTCGAAAAGCGCCGCCAGCGGATGAAGCAGTTCCAGAAAGAACTCTCGGACATGAACGTGGCCTCGTGGGACCGCGAGCAGCAGAACGACTACCTCGTCACCCGCGCCCGTTTCGACGAACAGGACTTCATCCTGAATGTCAGCCGTCCGTGGGCCCGCGACCCCTACTTCTATGTCGGGGATCTGATGCCTCTTGCCTTCACGGAGCTTCCCGTCGAAGGCGCCGCCCGCGAGGAACTCGAGCGGGCACTGGCCCGGATACCTGGGACGCTGACAGAAGCGAAGCGCAACCTCACCGAAGCCGCCCGCGATCATGCCGACTTCGCGCTCTTCAACCTCAGCAAATCCGACAATGTCAATCATCTCCATCCGGTACGCGAGACACCGCCGCCCGGCATCATCGGGTGGTACGACGACTTCCTGGAGCGTGCACTGAGCGAACAGCCCGATCTGGCTCCAGGGATCGAGAAAGCGCGCGATGCACTTGTCGCATATCGTGACTGGATCGATCAGAACCGGGACGGGATGACGGCACCGAACGGCGTCGGAAGGGCGCATCTCGACTGGTATCTGAGGCACGTGAAAATGCTCCCCTACACATCCGACGAGGTGGAACTCCTCGCCGAGATGGAAAAGGACCGGCTTCTCGCTTTCTTCGCGCTGGAGCGGCACCGCAACAGGGATCTCCCAGAGATCGCGCTGCCACAATCGAAAGAAGAATACGAGGAACGCCTGGCGCGGACAGACAAGCAGATACGGACGTTTCTCGAGGAGGAAGAGTTCATCACGATCCCCTCCTACATTCCGAGCGACTGGCGCGAGCTCGGCTTCAACGTACCCTACATGGAGCGCGAGACTCTGAATTTCTGGGAGCAGGTGCAGTTCCGCGATCCCGCCCCTGACCATCTGCATGCTGTTATTCCCGGCCACCGCTTCGATGGCCTGGTCGAGAGGGAGCTGGCCCATCCGATCCGTGATGACAGTTTCGGCGACCGGCGCGAGGGATATGCAGTCTATCTCGAGGAAGCAGCGCTTCAGGGCGGCCTCCTGGACGATCAGCCGCGGGTCAAGGAACTCATCTATGTCTTCGGCCTGTGGCGGGCCGTGCGGACCGTCGGCGACGTCCGTAATCAGACGAACGAGTACACGCAGCAGGAAACCATCGACTACTGGCGGGAGTGGACGCCTTACCTCGATGACGGCGTTGCCCGAAAGTACTCCTACCTGCGCCCCACGCCAGCACATACGCTGCACTATACAATGGGTGCGATCGAAATGCGCCGCCTTCTGGCGGACCGAAAGAATCAGCTCGGAGAGGAGTTTGTCCTCCATGAATTCCACGACGAGCTGATGGCGCGTGGCCGGATACCCGTGGCGCTGCTGCGCTACGAGATGACCGGCGACGACGAGGATATGGCCATGTTCTGGGACCGGACGGCACTCGCCGACATCCGGTAGCAGAGATGGGCCTGGCCGGGACCTACGGATGCGGGTCCCGGCGCCTCTTCGATTTCTGAAAACCGGGTTGTCAGGCCATGGCGGGTACGGGCGCGAGGCCTAGGATCCTGCGGGCCTGCTCAGGCGTTGCAACGTCCCGGCCTGCTTCCGCGCACATCTCTGCGACCTTGTGCACCAGCGCGGCATTCGACGGCGCCAACCGGTCCTTATCGAGACGGATATTGTCTTCGAGGCCCGTCCGCATATGACCGCCTAGTTCCAGGCACCAACGGTTGACCGTAGCCTGATTGCGGCCGATCCCGGCCGCGACCCAGGTGGCGTCCGGCAACAGCTCCCGCAGCTTCTCGAGCTCGAACTCCAGAATGTCACGATGCGCAGGGAGCGCGTTCTTCACGCCCATCACGAACTGAACGTGGAGGGGTCCCTCGAGGATGCCCCGCTCCACGAGCTTCGCCGCGTTGTAAAGCATCGCCAGGTCGAAGACCTCGATCTCGGGCTTCACACCGTACCGGTTCATCTCTCCGGCGAGTTCCTCGATAAGGCTCGGTGAGTTCTCGTAGATGATTGTCGGGAAGTTGCACGACCCCGTGGCGAGCGAGGCCATGTCAGGCCGGTGCCGGATCATCGAACCGCGCTCCGACCCCCGCCCGGAGCGGCCGCCCGTCGAGAACTGCGTGATCATGCCAGGGCAATGTTTCCTTATTCCGTCCTGCACGGCCGCGAAGCGCTCCGCGTCGATGACCGGGCTCTCGTCGTCGCGTCGCGTGTGAAGATGCACGAGCGTCGCGCCCGCCTCGTAGGCCTCGTGCGTCGACTCGATCTGCTCGGCGACGGTGATCGGGACGGCCGGGTTGTTTTCCTTACGCGGAACGGATCCCGTGATGGCCACCGTAATGATGCAGGGCTCTGTCATATCGTATCCTTCCAGGCGTTTCGATTGGCTGGATCAGCGGCCCGCCCTGCCCGTTGCGCCCGGCCAGTTGCGCAGCACCATTCCGTAGGATGACGGCAGGATCGAAGAGGGATCGGGATGGCCAAGACGGATCGCCGCGCTGTAGGGAAAGGCGGGGTCGGCGATCATCTGTCGACCGCATGCTACCATGTCGGCCTGGCCATCCCGAATGACGGCGTTGGCAGTCTCAGGCTCGAAGATGAGCCCGACCGCCATCGTCGGCATGTCGGCTTCGGCGCGGATCTCTGCGGCGAAGGGAACGAGATACCCCGCATAGGGGTCTTCGAAGCTCTTGCCGGACGCGCCGGTGATGCCCCCCGAGGAGACATGCATCAGATCGACGCCTGCGGCTTTGAGCTTTTTTGCAAGAACGATGGTGTCAGCCAGGGTCAGGCCGTCCTCCAGGCCGTCGACTGCGGAGGCGCGGTAGAAGACCGGCATCTCGGTCGGCACGACGTCCCTGACCGCTTCGGCCACGGCCACCGGGAGGGCACCACGCCCATTGACGTCGCCGCCCCATTCGTCCGTACGCTGGTTCGACTTGGGAGAGACGAAGCTGTGCAGGAGATAACCGTGGGCACCATGGATCTCGATGAAATCGAAGCCCGAACGAACGGCCCGGTCGGCCGCCTCCTGGAACGCCTCGATGATCCCCTCGATCATCGTCTGGTCCATCTCCCGCGGGGCGGGCCACCCTTCCCGCAGGGGGATCGGGCTCGGTGCGATGGTTTGCCACGCACTGTCCGGAGCAGCGGTGGCAAGGGGCTGGCCGCCTTCCGCAGGTGTCGTGCTGCTGCCCTTGCGGCCGGAATGGGAGAGCTGGATACCCACCGGGACATCGACTGCGTGGTAGAGGTCGACGATCCGCGAGAGAAGCTCGCGATGATCTTCCCTGTAGATGCCGAGGCAGCCATGGGTGATGCGCCCGTCCCGCGTCACGCCGGTCGACTCAACCAGAGCACCGCCGAGGCCTCCGAGTGAGAAGCGCGCGTGATGACTGATATGCCAGTCCGCGACGGCTCCGTCTTCCGACGCGTATTGGCACATCGGTGCCAGGACGATCCGGTTCCTGAAGGTGACGGACCGTAGGCTGAACGGTTCAAAAAGAGGCGGTATATCCTTCGCCGAAGGAGAAGGGTCGGCCATGAGGCCCTCTTCTTTCGTTTGTGTGGTCAGGCTGCCTTGGCGTCTATGGACGCCATCAGGTCGTTGAGCTCGGTTATCACCTTCATGATCCGGTCGCGCCGGCGAATGCCTTCGCTACCGAGTTCCCTGAATGTCGTCAGCGGCGGGCGGACATCCCCGACAGGGTAGCCGACCTGCGCGGCGAGGGCTTTGGAATAGCACTGGTGACCATAGGTCGGGTGACCTTCCGCGATGATCGCGTCGAACTTGTGCACCAGCCGCTCAATCGCCTTGGCGTCCTCGAGGTGCCCCTCGGTCAGAAGGTCCCAGATCCTCGACGTCGCATAGGGAAGATAGTTTCCGTAAGGATTGACATAGCCAACGGCCCCGAGAAGGAAGCTTTCCACCACGCGTTCGCCGGCGAACACGTTCATCAGGCCGTCGGTCTGCTCGACGATGTCGTAGACACGCGCGACGTCGAGGCTCGCTTCCTTGATATAGCGGATGTTCGGCATGTCGCGGGTCATCTTCGCGACCAGCGAGGCGGGAATGTCGACATTTGTGGTGACGGGGTTGTTGTAGACCATGATCGGAAGATCGGTCGCGTCGCAGATCGTCGCGTAGTACTTGTAGATCTCGTCCTGCGTCGGCGTGTAGTAATACGGCGGACACACCATCAGCCCCTGCGCGCCGAGCTTCTCCGCCTCCCGGCTGTAGGCGACGGCCTTGCGGGTATCGGCGCTGCCCGAGCCCACGAGGACAGGGACCCGGCCATCGACGTGATCGACGATGGTTTCGATGATGGCGGTGCGCTCGTCGTCCGCAATGGTCAGGAATTCACCCGTTGTCCCGAGGATGATGAGCCCGGGCACGCCCGAATTCAGTTGCCAGTCGACGAAGTGCTTGAACGCTGGCAAATCGACGCCCTCGCCACCCTCGAGGAACGGAGTCACCGTAACGGTGTAGCTTCCACGGAAACGATGATCAGTCATCTGGGACCTTAGCTATTCTGTGGCCACCGTTTCTTCGACCTGATGCCGGAGCCGGGACGGACCAAAAGTTTCGCCAGCGGAGCGTGGAAACAAGGTCCACTACATCCATTTTCGCGTACAGGTGTTACCATGGCGAACAAAAGGATGTAAACCGATTTTGCAGACCGGGAGGGGACTATCTACGACATTGCGATCGTCGGCGCAGGGCTGACCGGCTGCGCCGCTGCGTGGCGGCTCGCGAAAAACGGCGCCTCGGTGGTTGTACTCGACCAGGGAGAGGTCAACAGCGTAGCGTCCGGCGCGAACGCTGGAAGCCTCCACGTGCAGATCCCGCATGACCCCTTCGTCAACCTCGGTGATGCCTGGGCGGCCGGCTTCGCGCCGGTCATTCCCCTGCTCCTCGAATCGGTCGCGCTCTGGAACGGCATCGAGGCGGAACTGGGTGTCGATCTCGAAGTCGAGATGAAGGGCGGGATCCTCGTTGCCGGCACGAACCGCGAAATGCGGGACATCGAACGCAAGGCCCGCCTCGAACGGAGCATGGGCGTCGAGGTCGAGATCCTGTCCGCGAGGGACCTGCAGGACCGCGCACCATATCTGTCGAAATCCCTCGTTGGCGGAGCGTATTGTGCCACAGAAGGAAAGGCCAACCCTCTGGTTTGCGCACCAGCGTTCGCGGCCGCGAGCCGAGAACTGGGCGTCGAATTCAGGACCTGGACCCGCGTGGTCGACCTCGAAAAGGAACAGAGCGGCTATCGTATCACCACGGACAGGGGCGACTTCAGGGCGCGGCGGGTGATCAACGCGGCCGGTGCAAGCGCGGACCGGATCAGCGAGATGCTCGGCCTTGCAGTCGAGGTGCAGTCTTTCCCGATCCAGCTCTCGGTCACGGTCCCGACGGAGCCACTGGTGCACAACCTGGTCTACGCGGCGGCCGAGAAACTGACACTGAAGCAGACGAGAAACGGCTCCATCATCATAGGCGGCGGCTGGCCTGCCTTCCTGGATGCTCAGGGCAGGCCCGTCTGCAACATCGACCACCTCGCCCGCAACATCGCCCTCGCCATCGACGTCGTGCCGGGACTGGCGGAGGTGGAACTGCTCCGGACCTGGGCGGCGTTCGTGAACGGCAACGCAAGCTGGCGCCCGATCATCGGTGAGGCCGAAGGAAGGCCGGGCTTCTATCTCGCCTATGTTCCGTGGATCGGTTTCACCGCCAGCCTGGCGACTGCCTTCGCCGTGGCCGACATGGCGTTGGGCCGGAAGCCGGAAAGCAATGCCGACCTCGCCCAGTTCGCGCCGCGGGCCTCGAATGCGGCGACCTAATGCCGCAGAATGGAGTTCACGAAGCTTTTCGTCCTGGTCTCGGCCGGACGGTCGAAGATCTGCTCGGGTGGCCCCTGTTCGATCACCCTGCCCTCGTCGAGCATCGCGACCTGTGTTGAAACTTCGCGCACGAACGACATCTCGTGGGAAACGATCAGCATGGCAATATCCTCGTCCGCCAGCCGCTTGATGACCTCGAGGACCTCGTGCACCCGTTCGGGATCGAGGGCCGAGGTCACTTCGTCCAGCAGGAGAATATCGGGCTTCAGGGCAAGCGCGCGGGCGATGGCAACCCGCTGCTGCTGCCCGCCGGAAAGCTCGTCCGGATAGGCGTCCTCCTTCTCACGCATCCCGACGAGATCGAGAAGGTCCCTTGCCTCCTGCTTCACCTCTTCAGGCGGGCGTTTCTGGATCCTGAGCGGTGCGATCGTGACATTGTCGAAGACCGTCATGTTCTGGAAGAGATTGTACTGCTGGAAGACGATAGCCATCCGAGCACGGAGATTCCTGACACTCTTCCTGTCGGTGTAATCGATGGCCTGCCCACCGATCTCGACGCTGCCCGCGCTCGGCGCGCTGAGACCGATCAGGGCACGCAGGAACGTGCTCTTGCCCGAACCGGAAGGTCCGATGAGGCTGAGAACCTCCCCCTTCCTGATGGACAGGCTCATCCCGTTGAGGACCTTGGTATCCCCGTAGGCACAGCAGAGGTCACGGACGACGAGATGAGCCAAGGCGTCTCTCCAGATAGGTTCCAAGCATACTGAGCGGGAACGAGAGGATGAAATAGGCAACGAGCACGGCACCGAAGCCGAGGAAAGGCGAGAAGCCGCGGTTGACCAGCATCTTGCCAGCGAAGGTCAGCTCCACCACCCCGAGCTGGGATGCCAGCGAGGTGTCTTTCACGAACATCACGGCGAACGCGATAGCGGGCGGGATGATGACCTTCCAGGCTTGGGGCAGGACCACCCAGAGGAGCACCTGGACCGGACTGAAATTCAGTACGCGAGCGCTCTCGATCTGGGCTGGCGGCACCGATTCGAGCCCAGCCCGGATGATCTCGGCCATGAAAGCGGTGGAGAGGACACACACCGCCACGATCGCCACCCCGAGCAGCGAAATCGACGGCCAGATCGGCTGGATGGCGTAGAGGACGATGAACAGGATGACGAGGAACGGGATGCGCCGGAACGTCTCCACGTAGAAACTCGCGAGCAGGCGCAGCGGCAGCATCGCCCTGCCCTGCGCCCGGCGCGCAACGGCAAGCAGCAAGCCGAGACCGAAGCCGACGGCACAACCGAAGACGGTCATCGCCAGCGTCCTTCCCATCGCCTCCAGAAGGAAGATGATGTTGAACGTATTGAAGAAATCGGGCGCTTCGGTGACGATCCTCTCGAACATCAGAACACCTTCACCTTCACCCGGAACAGGTAGCGGCCGAGCAGCGCCAGACCCATGCTGGCGGCGAAGGTCAGGAGCACGTAGATGACCGCCACCACCGAGAACGTCTCGATGGTCCGTAGGCTGGCGGTACTGATGTTGATCGCCCTACCCGTCAGCTCCTCGACCGCGAAGAGCGCAGCGAGGGAACTGCCGAGCACCAGCCAGATGAAGAAGTTCGACAGCGGCCCGTAGATGGTCGTGGCGATATGCGGCAGCATCACGTGCCGCAGGAGCTGGAGGTTCGACATGCCCAGTGTCTGCCCAGCCTCGATCTCGGCCTTCCGCACCGAGACGACACCGGCGCGCAGGATATCGGTGAGGTAGGCACCGGCATTCAGGACGAGACCGATCAGGACCGCCACCAGCGGCGGCAGCAGGATTCCCGCTTCCGGCAGCGCGTAGAAGAGAAAGAAGATCTGCACCAAAGCAGGCGTGTTGGTGAAGAACAACACATAACTGTTGATGAGGAGGCGCACGGGCCTCCTGCCATAGACTTTCCCAAGCGCGCCAAGGAGGCCGATAAAACCTCCGCCCGCGAAGGATGCCACGGCAATCTGAAGCGTCAGGACCGCACCGCCCAGCAGGTAGGGAAGCCGTTCCAGGACCGCCTGATACTCGAGCTCATACCCCATGGAGGTTCGTGCACTGCTCCCTTGCGGTGTCCGTTCGGCCTGTCCGGCTCACCCTCGGATCGTCAGATGGAATAGTCGAGATCGACCGGAGCCGACATCGGTGCACCATACCAGTGTTGCCACCGCTCCTCGATGAACCCGGAAGCATGCAGCTCCGCGACGATATTGTTCAACTCCGTCCGTAGACTGTCATTGCCCTTGGCGACACCGATCCCGGCCTGTGCAACGAAGAGGCGGTCGTCGATGATGCGCCAGTTCACGTTCGGATAGTTCTTCGTGAAACCCATGAAGAAATCGACGTTTTCGATCATGGCATCCGCGCGCCCCTGCGCGATGGCGCGAACCGTGTCGGCATTGGCATCGACCAGGAGCTTCCTCGCGTTGGGCAGTTCCTCGTCCAGAATGGAAACCGACCGGTTCCCCCGCATGTTGACGAGAGTGACGTCCGGATCGTCGAGCGCCCGCCACGTGTCCGCGTCGATCTTGTCGGTCGTCAGGACAGACATGGCCTCGGTGTGGATCGGGATCGTGAAGTCGACGACTTCCGCCCTCTCCGGCGTCATGGTCAGCGCGCCGAGAGTCATGTCGATCCGGTTCGATGTCAGGAACGGGACGCGCTGCGCCGCTTCGGTCGGAACGAGCTGGAGTTCGACCCCCAGCTCTTTCGCTACCTGCGTGGCGATGTCGACGTCGAAACCTTCAAGCTGATTCGTGCGGCCGTAGACACTCATCGGCGGGAAGTTCGGGTTCACACCCGCCCGGAGCACACCCGCTTCACGGATGTCTTCGAGGGACCGCGGACCGGAGCGGTTATCACTGCCCCCACATGAGGCAAGGACAAGACAGAGCGCAACGAGGCAGATCGAGAAGAGAACGCGGTCAAAGGTCTGTATACGAGCCAACATGAGCCGATCCTCCTGCCTCCGCCGCTTCTTACGGACTGGAACCCGCCCGAAGGTGCGACAGCCCGTCCCTCCAGTCAACGGTAAATGTTCTCTGTCCGAACATGCGTTCGCCTACGAGAAATCGGTCTGCTCGGCAAATGCCGCCACGTCCTTGAGGGGTATGGGCTTGGCCGGGCTGCGGGGGGCGAAGTGCGCTTCGGAACCCGGCTGCCCGCCGCCCGCGATCAGGGAAACCTTACGCCCGCAATAGCGTCCCTGGCAACGCCCCATGCCCGTTCGCGTCGCTCGCTTCAGGCTGCCGATACCGGTGAAGCCGGCCGAAAAGGCTTTCTCTACGGTATCCCGGGTCACGGCTTCGCACCGGCAGATCAGGGTATCGGGTGTCGAGCCCTGAACCGAATAGAGGGGCGCCTCGTAGAGAGACCAGAGGGAAGACTGGAAAGCCCGGGCGGAGAGCAGTTTACGCCGAGCCGCCTGCTCCGCAGCGGTATCGACGTCTTTGCCGAGGCGCCGCCTTGCGGCCCATCCGGCGAGCCGCCCCTGCGCGCAGGCGGCCGGCGCTCCGTTCAGGCCGCCGCCGTCGCCTATGACATGGACCCGTTCGACCGAGGTCTCGCCGTCGTCCGCCCGCACGGCGCGCGGCGCGCCGGTCCGTGGATCAGCTTCGAAGACGCAGCCGAAGGCCCTTGCCAGCTCGCTTTGCGGCGCGAAGCCGTAGCCGCTGCAAACGGTATCGACCTCGTAGCGCCGCTCGGTCCCCTTGATCGGCTGTCCGGCCGCATCGATCCTTGCGACGACTGCCGCTTCGACCCGCCGGTCGCCCTCCACCCCGGTAAGCGCGGTACGGTAGAGGAGCGGAACGCCCTTGAACCGGAGCGCGGACATCTGCCGGACGCCATCGGCAACCAGGGCCGGTGCCCGCCGCAGCATTTGAAAGGCGCTCGACATCTTGCCCGGGCCCGGCATCCGAGCCGTATCGGCCACCGCCACGACGCTTGCGCCTGCCGCGGTCAGTTCGCTGGCAAGTTGGAGGTTGAGCGGACCGTTACCGGCGATGAGCACTCTTTGCCCCGGCGTTGTCATGTAGGCACGCAGGAAAGTTTGCGCGGCACCCGTGGTCATGACCCCCGGGAGTGTCCAACCCGGCACGGCGACGCTGAGTTCGTAGGCGCCCTGCGCAAGGAACAGCAGGCGCGGCCTCATGCGGAGCGGGCCTCGGGGCGACGACGCGAAGACTTCGAGGGGCTCTGACCTCCCGGCCCAGACGGTCGTTCCGAAGATGAAAGACGCACCGGCCTCCTTTGCCTCGGCGATCAGGGATGCGCCGGCGCGGAACTGCTGGTCGAGGCGGGGGCGGTCGATCGTGAAACCTTGCGCCGGTTGCTTGAAGTACTGCCCGCCCGCCTGGCTGCGTTCGTCGACGACGACAACGTCCAGCCCTCCGCCCGCAGCGACGGCGGCGGCCGAAAGACCCGCGGGGCCGGCACCGACGATGAGAAGATCGGGTTCGAGAAGCTGCGCCGCCGGCCTGTCCGATGGCTGATCTTCCGGCCCTCGTGCCGGAGACAGCGGATGCGCCGTCCTGACATCCTGGCCCGGCGTGGCCTTCTGAAGGCAAGCACGCACGTGCCTGCCCCCCACATCGACCAGGCATTCCCCGCAGACCCCCATGCCGCAATAGGGCCCGCGCCCCTCGCCCTGTCGGGTTCTGCGCATGGCCCGAATGCCCGATGCCAGGAGGGCTGCGGCAATGGTCTCCCCTTCGAAGAACGGAACCGGCCTGCCGTCGAACCGGAAACTGGCCTCGGGGCCCTGACGGGAAGCCCCGGGAAGTTGAATACGGCGGCCGGCATGTCCGTCGCTCTCACCGGACATAGCTTGCACCGTTGATGTCGAGCGTCGCGCCCGTGAGCTGCCGGGCCTTGCCGGTACTCAGGAAAGCGACGGTCTGCGCCACGTCGTCAGGCTCCACCCATTCCTTCATCGCGAGCCCCTCGGTGACCGCATCCTCCCCGCCCTGCGTCTCGGCGAAGTCGACTGACAGGCGGGTCCGCACGACACCCGGTGCGATGACATAGGCGAGGATGCCCTTTGATGCGTAGGCCCGCGCGATGGTCTGGGTCATGTTCCGCACAGCCGCCTTGGACGCGCCGTAGGCTATGTTCCCGGGGTTGGTCACGCCCCGCTGTGCTGCCCAGCTCGAGATGGTGATGATTGCGCCGCCGCCCGCCTCGAGGAACGAATTCGTAGCTGCCCTGATCAGCCGCGCAGGAGCGAGGACGTTGACCTGAAGCGTCCTGTCCCAGATCTCGTCCCACTCCGACAGCGAACCGCCGACGCCCTCGCCGAACAGCATCACGGCGGCGTTGTTGACGAAGACGTCGATACGGCCCTGCCAGGCCATCGCGTCCCGCCAGAGCGACTCCGCGGCATCGAGCTTTGACAGATCGGCCTGCAGGATGAGACGTCGGTCTTCGGGGATACCGGACACCGCTTTTCTCGCGCCTTCCTCGTCCCCTCCGTAGTGGGCGATCACATGGGCGCCGCGTTCACCGAGCACGGCGGCGATCGCTGCGCCTATGCCCTTCGAGGCGCCGGTCACGAGGATCACCTTGCCTTTGAGATCGTCCATGGGGTTCCCTTCGCAGTTGTCTGGTTCTGTAGCAGCTTGGCATGGGGTACCGAATGTGTACACAAATTCGCATGACGCACGCAAACCAGGACAACGCCAGAAAGGTCGGGATCATTGGTGCTGGCAGCATCGGGGTCCGGCTGGCCGCAGCCTTCGCCGCAGCGGGTTTTCCCGTCAGCCTGTCGGATCCGGACGAGCACCGACGAGCGGCAGTCCCCGGCGAAATCCGGTCCCTCCTCGCCGAGCTCACGTCGGCTGGCCTTGCCGATGGGGGTGAAGTCCCCGCCGTGGTTGCCGAGCTTCGTGATTGCGTCGCAGGCGCGGCCCTCGTCTTCGAGTGCGGCCCAGAGTGCCTCGACGTGAAACGGGACCTGGCCCGGGAGATCCTTGCCGAAGCCCCCGCCGACACCATCGTGCTCAGCGCCTCGTCGGCCCTGACGGCGAGCGAGATCGCGGGAGCCCTTCCCGAAGAGCATCGAAGCCGTTTCCTGATTGCCCATCCCATCAATCCGCCGCACGTCATCAAGGTCCTCGAGCTTGCTGCCGCACCTTTCACGAGCGAACGCACGCTCCGGTTGGCGGGCGATCTTGTCGGGCAAGCCGGCTATCACGGGGTCGCTGTCCGGGGGGAGCCGACGGGTTTCGTCTACAATCGCCTCCAGGGAGCAGTCCTGCGGGAAGCCTATTGCCTGGTCCGCGACGGGGTCATCTCCGTCAGCGACCTCGACCTTCTCGTGCGCGAGGCCCTCGGGTTCCGCTGGTCCGTGATCGGTCCTTTTGAAACAGTGGATCTGAATACGCGCGGCGGGATCGCAGCACACGCGGAAAAACTGGGCCCCGCCTATGCAAGGATGGGAGCTGAACGCGGTCAGAACGATCCCTGGACAGATGAGCTTGTCGAGAAGGTGTCGATGGAGCGCCGCGCCCTCTTGCCGCTGGAGCGATGGGAGGAACGGGTGTCCTGGCGCGACCGGGAACTGCTGGCCCTCGCGACCTATCGACAGGGCCGCAAGGAAACCTGAGCTCAGCCCATCAATGCCGCAGTGATCCGGTTCGAGGCTTCCATCATGTCCATGAGGACGCGGCTGCGCATGTCATCGTGGGAGATACGCGAACTGGGACACGGCACGTTGAGGGCGGCAACGGTCACGCCCCGCTGGTCCTTGATCGGCACCGAGATCGACCGCAGCCCGATCTCAAGTTCCTGGTCGACAATCGCCCAGCCCTGAAGACGGACTTCATCGATCGAGCTTCGCAGCTTGACCTTCGACGTGATCGTGTTGGGCGTGAATTTTGTCAGCGTCGCACGCTCGAGATAGGCGTCGAGTTCGGACGGCGGGAGCGCCGCGAGCAGGACGCGACCGGACGACACCGCGTGCGCCGGTACGCGGCTGCCGACGCTGATCCCGACATTGATATAGCGCTTGGAAGTCGCCCGAACGGTGTAGATCACCGAATCATCCTCGAGCACCACGGCGAAGCAGGACTCCTGCAGGGTCTCGGCCAGGTCGTTCATGACGTCCTGCGCGATTTCCCAGATGTTCATGGACGACAGCGCGGAGTAGCCCAGTTCGAGAACCTTCGGCTTCAGCCCGAAATACTTGTTGTCCGCGTAGACATAGCCTTCGCGCACCAAAGTGAGGAGAAAGCGGCGCACGGTCGCGCGCGTCATGTCTGTCGCCTTGGCGACTTCACTCAGGGTCATCCGCGGTTTCGACCGGGAGAAAGCGCGAATGACCTCAAGACCACGAGCGAACGAGTTGACGTAGTCACGGTCGCCAACCTCGATTTCGGCCGTTTCTTCCTTCATCAGTTTTTCCGATTTCTTGGTTGCAGTCTAAGGTTGACTTGCTTGCCGAACGGCCGGGGTCGGGTCAACTTCGCCGACGCACAGGTACTTAGTCTCCAAATATTCGTCAATCCCGTGATGTGAGCCTTCGCGGCCCAGTCCAGATGCCTTGACGCCTCCGAAGGGCGCCCCTTCATAGGAGAAGATACCCGTGTTCGCTCCGACGATACCGAATTCGAGCGCCTCTCCGACCCGCCACAGCCGGGCATTGTCGCGAGTGAAAAGATAGGCAGCCAAACCGTACTCGGTATCGTTCGCCTGTTCGATCGCGTCGATCTCGTCCGTGAAGCGGAAGATAGGCGCCAGGGGGCCGAAGGTCTCCTCGCGGGCGACATCCATGCTGGTTTCGACGTGGGAGAGGATCGTCGGCTGGAAATAGTTGCCGCCGAGCTCGTGCCGGCCGCCGCCCGAAACGACCTTCGCCCCCTTGCCGACGGCGTCATCGATATGAGCCTGCACTTTCTCGCAGGCCGCCTCGTCGATCAGCGGGCCGATGGTGACGCCAGGCTCGCGCCCGTCGCCGACCTTGAGGTCATCGACGGCTTTCTTCAGCTTGGAGACGAACTCATCATAGACCGCATCCTGAACATAAATGCGGTTCGCGCATACGCAGGTCTGGCCCGCATTCCGGAACTTCGACGCCATTGCGCCCGCCACCGCCACATCGACATCCGCGTCGTCGAAGACCAGCAGTGGTGCGTTGCCGCCGAGCTCGAGGGAAAGTTTCTTGATGGTCGGCGCCGCCAACTCCATCAGGCGCCGCCCGACATCCGTCGATCCGGTGAAAGTCAGCTTCCGGACCTTTTCATGGGTGGCGAGCGTTTCGCCGACCGCGCGCGCGGCACCGGGCACGATATTGAAGACGCCGTCCGGCACGCCAGCCCTTCGCGCCAATTCGCCGAGCGCGAGCGCGGAGAAAGGGGTTGAGCTTGCTGGCTTCAGCACCATGGTACAGCCTGCGGCGAGCGCCGGCGCGGCCTTGCGGGGGATCATCGCCATGGGGAAGTTCCAGGGCGTGATCGCGGCACAGACGCCGATCGGCTGCTTCAGCACGAACAGGCGCTGGTCGCTCTTGGGGGCTGGGATCGTCTCGCCGTAGACTCTCTTCGCCTCCTCGGCATACCATTCGAAGAAAGCGGCACCGTAGAGGATCTCGCCTTTCGCCTCGGCGAGCGGCTTCCCCTGCTCCGTGGTGAGAATGAGCGCCAGGTCGTCCGCGTTCTCGACAATCAGGTCGTACCAGCGTCGGATGATCCGTCCGCGCTCCTTCGCAGGCATGGCGGCCCAGGCTGGAAAGGCGAGGGCGGCGGCGTCGACCGCTCTGTTCGCGTCGCTTGCACCACCCCGGGCGCAGCGCGCAATGACGCGGCCATTCGCCGGATCCAGGACATCGCCGACATCGCCGCTCTCGGCCGGCTGCCACATTCCGTTGACGAACAGCTCTGTCCGCAGCAGCTCGGGGTCTTTCAATCCCTGGATGGCCATAGCTGACACCAATCTTGTTACATGTGTTCGCTTAGCGAAACAAACCGGTGAGTAAAACCCCGGTATGTGATTGGTTCTGGCGATCGGAGGCCTGCAACCGTTGCGGCATAGTGGACATGCTGTCCCTTGCCGAAGCGCCGCCGAACGCGCACACTTGTGCGCACAATCCAGAACGAGACGTGTTGTCATGAACCCTGCTGCCGCGCACCCGCTTTCCCAAAGCGAGCTTTCCGCCCTCGACCGGCGGAGCCTTTTCCACCCGTTTACCCAGCTCGGCGAGCACGAGCGCAACGGGCCGCCCGTTGTCATGACCTCGGCCGAAGGGTGCACGCTCACCGACGCGAACGGCAAGAGCTATCTCGATGCCCTCGCCGGTCTCTGGTGCGTCAATATCGGCTTTGGCCGGGAGGAAATGGCCGACGCCATCAGCGATCAGGTCCGCAAGCTGTCCTACGCCCACAACTTCTCTTCGATGGGCAGCGAGCCGCCCATCGTGCTGGCTGACCGTATACTGCGCATGGCGCCAAGGAACATGTCCAAGGTGTTCTTCGGCAATTCCGGGTCTGATGCCAACGACACACAGGTGAAGCTCGTCTGGTACTACAACAACGCCCGCGGGTTGCCGAACAAGAAGAAGATCATTGCCCGCCGCCGCGGCTATCATGGTGTGACGCTCGTGACCGCCGGTCTGACCGGCCTTCCCGGCCTTCACAAGGGCTTCGACGTTCCCCTGCCCTTCATCCGCCATACCAAACCGCCCCACCGTCTATGGGAAGGCCATGGCCTGTCCGACAGCGCGTTCACCGAGCTGCTCATGGATGATCTCGAGCGCCTGATCGCCGAAGAGGGGGCCGACACGATCGGCGCCATGATCGCCGAACCGATCATGGCCGCGGGCGGTGTCATCACGCCGCCGGACGGGTATTTCGCCGCCCTCCAGGACATACTCCGGAAAAACGACATCCTCCTCATCGCAGACGAAGTTGTCTGCGGGTTTGGCAGACTTGGCGCGAATTTCGGCTCGGATGTCTACGGAATTGAGCCTGACCTGATCACGGCAGCGAAGGGAATCACCTCCGCCTACGTCCCGCTGTCCGCTTGCATCGTATCTGAAAAGGTCTGGCGGGTCCTGGTCGACGCTGGCAACGAGCTCGGCGCGTTCGGCCACGGTTACACCTATACGGCGCACCCGGTCGCGGCAGCCGCCGCCCTCGCCAACCTCGACATCCTCGAAGGTGAAGGGCTCATGGCACAGGCATCGGAACGCGGAGCCTACCTCCACGAACGGCTTCAAGCGGCGTTCGTCGATCATCCGCTCGTCGGAGAAGTCCGAGGCCGCGACCTGATCGGCGCGGTCGAGTTCGTCAAGAACCGGGAGCGCCCGGAGAAGCTCGATCCGTCGCTGAAGACCGCGCCCCGTGTGGTAAAGGCCATGCTCGATCGCGGCGTCATCAGCCGGGCCCTGCCGGACGGCGACACCATTGCCTTCTCTCCCCCCTTCATCGTTTCGCAGAACGAACTCGACCGGATGGTCGAGGTCGCGCGCGAAGCTGCCGATCAGGTCACGGAAGAATTGCGACGGGACGGCGTTTCCCTCGGCTGAAGGAAACGCGAGCGTCCCTGCGTAGCCCGTCAGCGCTGCTTGCGCTGGTGGGCCCGCCAGGTCATCGCCCAGTTGGCGGCATCCTCGAGATCGGTGTCGTCGAGCTGGGCCACTGCCTGGTTGTGGGGAGCCGTACGGACGAGTTCGGGATCCTCGTAGGCCTCCTCGCAGACCTTCGCGAGGACCGCGATCCAGTAGTCCACGTCCTCCCGGGACCACATTTCTCCCGCTTCCGGAGTGAAGGGCTGCGGGACGACCCAGGGCTCGTGGCTCAGCCAGAATGCATCGACCCCGTAGTCCGTCATGCGGTTCTGCACGTCCATGGCGGACACGCCGGTATCCTCGAACAGAGTGCCGAGGCTGAAACGCGTCATCTCCAGACGCCAACCCGGAATGTCCTCGTGCGACCGGGTCACGCCCCGGATCTTGAGGATTTCCTTCTCCATGTAGTTGTTGAGGATAACCGACATGTCGGACGCTTCACGGAAGCCCTCCTCGCCCATCGCCCGGGCCCAGCCATAGGCCTTCACGACCTGATGGACGTTGCCGAAATACTCGCGCACCCGGCCGACACCGTCGACATCCTGTTCGCGCAATCGGTAGCCATCGCCCTCCGGTTCGACGATGGGGCCAGGCAGGAAGCGTTTGAGCTCCTCCGTGCACCCATAGGCGCCGACCGCAGGGCCGCCGCCGCCCTTCGGTACGCCGAAGGTCTTGTGGAGCATGAACATGCACGCATCGAAGCCGAGGTCCCGCGCACGGATCTTGCTCATTACGCCGTTGAAGTTGGCGTGGTCGTAGAAGCATAGACCGCCGGCGTCATGGACGATCCGTACCCATTCCCTGATCTCGGGATTGTAGATGCCCATGTCGTCGGGGTTGTTGATCATCAGAGCGGCGGTACGATCCGAAACCGCCGCCTTCAGGGCATCGAGGGTCGGATAGCCTTCGGGCCCCAAGGCCAGGTTGATGACCTCATATCCCGCCGCGTCCGCCGTTGCCGGATTGCAGGGGTGGGACTGGATGCTGGTGATGATCTCCCGCCGCTGCTCGCCCTCTCCCCGTGACCGGTGATAGGCGCGGGTCAGACAGGCATGCAGATACGCCGCGTCAGCGCCGCCGCCGGCCTGGAACGTGAACTGATCCATGCCCGAAAGACCACACAGGACCCGGTTCAGGCCGTCGATCGCGGCAAGCGAGCCCTGTAGCGTTTCCACAGGCTGTTCGGGATGCATGTCGCGGACATACGGCCGCGCCGCGATCTCTTCATTGACCCGAGGGTTGTATTTCATCGTGCACGTACCGAACAGGCTGACGCCCATCATGCCGAGCGTCTGCTGGGAGAGCCGCAGGTAGTGGTGCAGGACGTCGGGCTCCGAATTCTCCGGAAGGGCAGCCTGCTTCTTCCGGCGCATCCCTGCCGGAACGAGCTGGTCGGCATCACCGACCGCGGCCACGGAATCCTCTGCCAGCGGAACATGCTGTCCGCGGCGGCCCGGCGCGCCCATCTCGGTAATGAGCGGCTCGCTCCACACCGGGGCGTGGTAGGGACGGATCTGATCTTTCTTCATCACGAGACCACCTTGCCGAGGGCGTCGGCGAGTTTGTTCAAATCTGCTTCGGTATGGAGTTCGGTCACGCAGTAGAGAGCCTTGCCCTCCATGCCCGGAACATGCCGTCCGAGGTCGAGCCCGCCGAAGATCCCCTCCTGCCGCAGGGCGGCGTTGATCTCCGCGACGGTCTTCTTCGCCTCGGAAAAGTCGACGATGAACTCCTTGAAAAAGCCGCTCTTGCGGGGAACGCTGACGTTCGGAATGGCGTCGATCAGGCCGGCTGCGAAATGGCTCCGCTGGAGGATGGTTTCGCCCAGTTCCTCGAAGCCGCGCGGACCCATCAGCGACATGTAGACCGCGGCTCCGATCGCCCAGAGATAGGTCGAGTTTCCGGTCCAGTCATTGCCGTCTTCCCGGGAACCGTAGGAAGACTGATGAAGGAGACTGACGGGAAAGGCGCGTTCGCCCTTCACTGTCCGGGCAAGGCTCACCTGCAGCGTCGGGTACTGACGGGCGTATTTCTCCTCGTCGCGGGACGCCATGAAGCCGCCTAGGCCGCCGCCGGCATACATCGGAATCCCGAGGGGCTGGATCGAACCGACGACGATGTCAGCGCCGTAGGTCGAAGGCGGCTGCAGCACGCCGAGGGTCAAGGGATCGACGCCGACAATGAATTCGGCGCCGGCCCTGTGTACCAGTTCGGCGACCGCCGCGAGCTGCGTTTCGATCAGTCCGGTGAAAGATGGATTTTCCACGTAGACAGCCGCCGTTCCGCTGTCGATCATCCGTTCGAGCGAAGCAAGATCGACCCTGCCGTCCGGACCCGTCGGAAACTCTTCCATCTGCAGGTGCGAGGGGGTGTCGGATGTCTCGCAATAGGCGGCAATCACGCCGCGCCGTTCCGCCGAAAGCTCCGCCGGGATCAGCACCTTCCGCCGACCGGTGATGCGCGACGCCATCCGCAGCGCATGACCCACGGCGCAGCCCCAGGAATAGACGGGCAAGGTGACATAATCCATGTCGACGAGTTCCCCGAGAAGGCTCTGGAACTCGAACCACGCCTGGTTGCGACCGAAGTCCGATGAGGTCGTGCCCCAGACCGGCGTGAGAAATTCACTCCGCCTGACGATTTCATCGCAAACCGCGGGCACATGGTGCTGCCAGCAACCACCGCCGAGGAAGGACAGCACATCGCTGCACGAGACGTTGCGCGACAGCGTGTCGTGGAGGTGGCGGCGAAGCGAAGCTTCGCTGCTGAGAGCCGGAGGCAACCCGAGCGAACCCTCGTGGCGGTGGTCGGCAGGGATCTGCTCGAACAGCTCCTCTGCCGATTTCGCGCCGAGATGCTCGAGCAGCAAAGCCCGCATCTCCTCGGTGCTGTTCGGCATGAAAGGGTGGGCACGCTCCATGAAACCGCTCCTGTCGCCTTCGCTGTGGCCTGAAGTCTGCTGGAGCCGCGGCCATCAAGTCAAGCATTTGTCCGCACGGCGGACATTGGTTCACCTGTCGCAGTTTGGGCTGGCCGAGCAGGTCCGGGGCCAGTAACCTGCGGTCGTGACCTCGCCAGAGCCATCCGGGGCCCGTATCGGGCTGATCGTCAATCCGATCGCGGGGATGGGCGGTGCCGTCGGCCTGAAAGGCACGGACGGCGCGAACCTCGCCCGCGCCAGGGCACGCAACGCAAAGCCGTTTGCGGCGAAGCGCTGCGAGATCGCGCTGGCGGAACTTCGGCGTCTCGATACCCGGCCCCTGCTTGTCGTCGCCAGCGGTGCGATGGGAGAAGACGCCGCAAGAGCCTCCGGCCTGCCCTTTGCGACCGCAAGCCCCGCGCTCGCATTGGGCGATACGGGGGGCACGGATACCATCACCTGTGCCCGTTCGATCCTCGGGCAGCGTCCGGACCTGTTCCTGTTCGCTGGCGGCGACGGAACCGCACGGGACCTCCTCGAGGTGGACGGTATGGAAACCATCCCGGTCATCGGGATCCCCTCCGGCGTCAAGATGCATTCGGGCGCCTTCGCCTCGACGGCGCGGGCTGCAGGTATCCTGGCCTGCCGTTACCTGGAGGCAGACAACCGCAAGGCCCTCTTGCGACAGGTTGAGATTGTCGATCGGCCGGAAAGCGACGGCGCCTATGCGGCCCCTCAACTCTACGGTACACTGACGAGCCCGGTGATCGGCGCGATGATGCCGAATCCGAAGGCGCGGCGCGCGGGAATGGATGACGGCGCGCTCGACGCAGCCCTCAGGCAGCGCGCGGCCGCTGCTGCTGGCGAAGAAGACATCCTCGTGGTTGGTCCGGGTGCAACGATGAGCCGTTTCAAGGGCTATCTCGGCGATCCGGGAACGCTCCTGGGAGTCGATGTCTTCCGCCGCGGCGAGATCGTCTTTCGCGACGCTACGGCCTCGGATCTCGAGGGGCTGGGCGGCGACATCAGGATCGTCGTCAGCCCTACGGGGGGGCAGGGGTTCCTGTTCGGGCGAGGCAACCAGCAGATCAGCGCCAAGGTCCTCAAGCGGGCGGGGCGCGATCGGATCGAGATTTTCGCAGCCGCAGAAAAACTCTCCGCACTTCCGGGCGCGCGCCTTTTCGTCGATACCGGAGACGTCGCGACGGACCTGATGCTCGCCGGGCACTGGAAAGCCGTGACGGGGCCGAGGCGGCGCATGATCGTCCACGTACCCGGACCTGATCGGGTGGCCTAGCAAAGGCTGAACCCGCCACCTGGCACAGCGGCGGGTTCGCCCGTAGGCTATGGCACCGGGGCATACGACAGCCTACGGGAGCGGGTCGGCCTCCCAGAACTCTTCGACCTGGTCGTCCAGTCCTGTCATTTCCCAACGGATGACGGAGAGAGGAAGACGTCCGAGATCCATGAACTCGTCATGGAACTCCTCGAGGACGAAATCGTCTCCGCGGACGCGTCTCGTGTCGGCGAGGAGTTCCTGCATTTGCAGCATCCCCATGGTGTAGCCGAGACCGTAGCCCGGGGGCCTGCGCAGATAGATCTCCGCATCGACCCGCGCGACGTTCGGGTCCAGATAGGGAGTGCGCTCCCGCCAGTACTCGACGACTTCGTCCACGGTCATTTCGTTGTGCTGCAGCCAGACATCGGCCGGAACGCGAGCCGCCCGGAAGATCCCGAAGATGTAGATCAACTCACGGACCTGGGGGTGGTCCTCGAAGATGCCGAGATGCTGCATCCCTTCTTCGAGGTAGGTCGCCCAACCTTCAGCCCGGACGCCGTCGGTCAGGCGTCCGCGAATGGGGTGGTCGTTGTTGTCCTCGACGACGCCGTCGAACTTGTGCCCGGGAATAACCGCATGAAGATGATCAGGACTCGGATCGCGATACTGGATCTCTTCCCAGAAGTTCCTTCCCTGAGGACGGACGATCCAGGGTACGTTGGGCTTCAGCTCGTCGATGTAATCGGGAATGGTGATCACGTCGTTCTCGACCAGGAAGTCGCGGATGAAGCGGTCGGTCTGGGCGATCTTCTCGAGGTATTCCTCTTCGGACTGCGCGGGCTCCAGCGCCGGCAGGTCCCGGTTGCGGTGTTCTTCGAGAGCGTAGAGCGCCCAGAGCCTGTCGAGTTCGCGAAGCCCGAGTTCAACGATCTCGTCGGAATCGTAGGGCATCAGCTTGACGTTCTTGAGATACCAGTCGAATGCCTCCTCGCCGACGCCGGCCTTGCCGGTCATCCTGGGCTGGCGGTCGCGCAGCCAATTCTCGTAATCGACGATGGCCGCCTTGGCCTCCGCGATCTGCGGCACCAGTTCAGGCTGGGCCTCTTCCGCGCGTTCGAGAAGATCATCGTACCACCCGATCACACCCGGAGGGGGCACCTCCCGGTAGGGATGGCCGTGTCCAACGCCGTCGGCGTTCCTGAGATTGTGCAGCGCCAGCTTGACGTAGTCGGCGGCGACGTTGTCGAGGTTCTGCTTCGCTTCATCCACCAGAACGGGCATGGAGGCGAGCTGGGCCCTCGTCCGCTCGAGCGCATCACCCTCAACCGGCAGATCAACGAAAGTGAGATAGAGCATCTGGTCGACGTAGAACCCGGGATCCCGCTCCCATGGCTTCGACACGTTGAGCCTGAAGTTCTCTTCCTGGACCTTGGCCCGGACAGCAAGGAATTCCGCCTGCTGCGGGCGCGTCCATCCGGCCACGTTCATGTCGGCGAGTTCCTTGAGCATCCCGCGAACGGCGCGGCGGCGCTCCCGGACGGCACGGTCGCTGTAGTCCTCGACGCCGCCCCACGGATTGCTGTCGCTCAGCTCACCAACGATCGGCGGCTTGTCCTTCCACGCAAGGAACTCGTCATAGAGTTCGACGAGTTCCTGGTAGGTCCCTGTCCCGGTTGGCGGCCCGTCCGCGAACGCGGGGGTGGACACCGAAAGGATTGCCGCGGCAGTCACGGAGACGAAAGGGACGCCAACGACCCTTACACAACTTTTCAGCATAAAGATATTATTCCCTTTGGGACCGGAGGAGCGGATGGATCCGCCCCTCCAGCGACGCTCAGAAGCGGAACGACACGCCGGCGAAATAGCGTCGGCCGATGACGTCGTAGAGCTGCGGGTTCGTGTTCACGTCGCCGCCTGCCCGGAAACCGATGATAGGCGGATCGTTGTCGAGCACATTGTTGACGCCCAGGAAGACCTGCGTGCTCTCATTGATGTCGTAGCTGCCGAAAAGGTCAAGATAGACCTCCGGATCGATTTCGTCGTCAGCCAACGGGAAGGCCTGCTCGGAGAGGTCGAACTGGCCGATATACTCCAGTTCCGCGCGAACGCTCGCAGGCCCGCTGCGCCAGCTTGCGGTCGCGAAGCTGCGGAAGTCCGGGGTCAGGCGGATCGCGTCACTCGAGCAGGGCCCACCGAAGAAGCCTGCGCATTCGATGGCATCGGCGCCTTCGAGAGGAACCGTCGTCCGGTCGAACTGCCAGGTGGTCACGAGCCGGAGGTCGAGATCGGCCCCCTGGTTCGGCAGTCCCATGCTGTCGGGCAATGCCGTGCTGTAGGTTGCCTGCACGTCGACACCGCTCACCGCGAGGGTCGCGATGTTCAGGAGCGGCGCATCGACCTGATCGATGTTGCCGTCGGATAGCCTGCTGATCGAGGCACAGGCCGGGCTGGATGCATTCAGGGTCGCGAAACAGCTGTCGACCAGCGTCTGGGCATCGACCTGCGCGATGGCATCCTCGACCTCCACGTCGAAGTAGTCGGCCGTGATCGTCAGCCCTTGGACGAATGGAACCTCAAGGACGATACCCGCCGTGAACGTGTCCGACGTTTCCTCGGCGAGCTCTTCGTTGCCGCCTGAAAGGACGTTGAAGCCCTGGCTCGCACCGACCTCGAGCGTGTCGCGGAATGTCGCCGGAACGCCCTGCTGCACGCAGAGGTCCTTTTGCGCCTCGGTCGGGTTGTTCGCTGCGATACAGGGATCGACGCCGCCGATGAAGCCAAGGCCCGGCGCCGCGAACAGCTCGGAAAGGTTCGGTGCCCGGATGGCCCGGTTGTAGCTGGCACGCACACGCAGGTAGTCACTGGTCGCCCAGTCCAGTCCCGCCTTCCACGTGGTCACCGCCCCGATGGTCGAGTAGTCGGAACGCCGGAACGCGCCTTCCACGGCCAGGCTCTGGATGGCGGGAAGATCCGACAGGAGCGGCACCCGCCCCTCCGCGAACACTTCCCAGAGATCGTAGCGTCCCTTGTTCCTTATCGGCGCCACGCCCGGCAGGTCGCCGGAGAGGGCGACCTCGTCGGGGTTGGTTTCGAAGTACTCCTCACGGTATTCGACACCGAAGGCCGTCGCGACCGGACCTGCCGGCAACTCGAAGAGATCACCGGCGATCGAGGCACCGGCGACATGGCGCTCGAAGGTGTCCGAACGCCCGGTCGCTACGCTCAGAAATTCGGTCATTTCGGGCGTCAGGGTTTCCGTACCGAAGAGATTGACCGGGACGCAGTTGAGAATTTCGTTCGCACACACGACTTCGCCGTCCTCGACGACCGTATCGAGGCCGAGCGTCGTTCTCGAGATCGAAAGTCGCCCGGTCTGGAATGCATCCACGTCCGCCCGCTGATACTGGTAGAACGCGTCCCAGAGCCATGGCGAGGCACCCAGGTCGAGCTCGCCTCGCAGGCCAGTAGTCAGGTTGATGCTGTCAGCCGTGTATGTGGTGTTCCGGGGACCGAATTCCTCGAAACGGCGGCCGACATTCCGTACCGTGAAAATGCCGTCCCCGTCAGGGTCGAAGAAGTCTGCGTTCGCGGCAAAGAAGTCCCGGAGCGGCTGGGGGAAGAGCGGGCTCGTACCTGCGTTCGGGATGATGAGCGTTCCTGGCTCCTGCCCGGCCGTACTCGGGTTCACAGCTTCCGGAGCCTGCTGGAAGGCGTTTTCCTTCTTGGTGTAGAAATACTGTCCGTAGGCTTCGATGTTGTCCGTGATCTCGTAGTGCCCGATGGTCGAGATCTGCCAGCGCTCCAGAGGCCGGAGAAGATAGTTCACGTCGGCATAGTTGAACTGGTCGGTCGGACGACAGAACGGCGTCGGCTCACCGCTCGGGCCGAACCGGACGCCCTGCACGGGGCCGGGGCAATTCGCTCCGCCAAGATCCACGCCATTGATCTGGTCGAATAGCGCCGAGTTGATGCCGATGAGGCCGCCGGGGATGTTGCCCGAGCCGAAAGGCTGAAGGACACCGTTGCCGTCCGCGAGGAGCGGGGTGGCGGAAAAGCCTCTGTCCCCCGCGAAGATCGGGTCCCTTTGGGTGTAGGAAGCGTGGGCCACGACGTTGCCCCGGCCGCCGCCGAAACCGCTGCCGACGAGAACGTCGAGCTTGTGATTCGCGCCGTCGCCCTCGGCCGCCTCGCCGTACTGGTAGCGGGTCTGGAAGCCTTCGAAATCATCCCGGAGGATGAAGTTGACCGCGCCGGCAATGGCGTCCGAGCCGTAGACGGCGGATGCACCGCCGGTGATGATCTCGACATTCTCGAGCAGCAGATCAGGCACTGTCGCGAGGTCGACGAGGCCGGTTTCGTCCGCTGGGGTGAACCGCTTGCCGTCCACCAGGACGAGCGTACGAACCGCGCCGAGCCCGCGCAGGTTCGCCGAAAGAACGCCCGCGCCGCCGCTCTGGTTGGTCGAACTGGTCGTATCCGGAGCGACTTGTGGGAACTGGTTCAGGGTGTCTTCGATGGTCACGTTGCCCGACGTGATGACCTGGTCGGCATCGAGCGTCGTCACCGGGCTTGGCGCCGTCGCATCGCGCCGCGCGAGGCGGGAGCCCGTCACCGTGATGACGTCTTCGACAGCCTCTTCGTCCTGCGCAGCTGCCGTTCCCGTCTGCAGCAGCAGAACAGGAGAAAGTGCCGATGCCAGCAGGAGTGCTCGCACCGCATCGCTACGACGAAAGGCTTTGCGTTGAACTGAGTAGCTCATGTTCCCCTCCAATTTCCCTTGGACACGGCAAGCGCCGTGATCGTGGATGGCCCAAATGCACACGCGGACGGACGGACTGCCTTCAAGGGCAGTGAAGTCCGGACGCCGCCCGAAACAGGGTGAATGCTTGAAACCTGCACAGTCAAGAACTTTTGTCCGCCATGCGCACACAGACTGCAGGACAGGAAACCTTGGTAAGCTCGTTTGTCGAACGGCATTTTCCGTAGGTCACACCGGAAATCATCGCCCTACATCTCCGTTGCCGCTGGCGGCGCTCGTGCAGAACTGCGCTCGCCAAGGCGACAACCCACACCTTTGCGTGAGAGTTTTGACGATCTCGGTGCGCTGTGCAAACACTCGGTCGCAGAAAACGCAGCGATGTTGCGTTCGATCTTTCGGGAGTTCACGACAAATGCGCCTCAAACCCTTGCTGCTTTCGATCGCTATGCTGAGCACTGCCCATGCTCAGGAGACGCCGGACCCCCGGATGCCCCAGCCGCTGCCGCTGGCCGAGCAGGCCCGCATCGAGGACCAATGGCTGCGCCAACGGCTGGACGAAATCGTCCCGGAGATCATGCGCCGACAGAACGTCGACATGTGGATCCTTGTGGCCGGGGAGTACGATGAGGACCCGGTGGTCGAGACAATGCTTCCCGCAACCTGGCTTTCCGCGAGACGCACCACCATCTTGGTCTTCCACGACCGGGGAGAGGAAGAAGGCGTCGATCGCTTCGCAGTCGCGCGTTACCCCGTGACCGACCTCTTCCCGACGGCATGGAACAAGGAGGAACACGGCGGCCAGTGGGAGCGCCTCGCGCAATTGGTCGAGGAACGTGATCCCGAGAGAATCGCCATCAACATCTCCGAGCATTTTCCGCTTGCGGATGGCCTGAGCGCAGGGATGCGCGAGAAACTCGAGGAGGCGCTGGGACCGTTGAGCGATCGCCTGGTCCGCGAACCGGAGCTCGCGCTCTCTTGGCTTGGCACCCGGATCGAGCCCGAGGTTGCAGCCTATCCGACAATCGTCCGCATGGCCCACGCGATCATCGACGAAGCGTTCTCCCAGCAAGTGATCACGCCCGGCGTAACGACGTCGGATGACGTGCGCTGGTTCCTGCGCCAGCGAGTGAACGAGCTCGGCCTCGACGTCTGGTTCCATCCCAGCGTCAACATCCAGCGGGCCGACCAGGACGCGTTCGGGATCGCCAGCATGGGGCTCGCGAACGAAGCGGTGATCCAGCACGGTGATTTCATCCACGTCGATTTCGGCATCGTCTATCTCGGGCTCGCCACCGATACCCAGCACCACGCCTACGTCCTGAAGCCTGGCGAAACCGAAGCGCCCCGCGGCCTGCGCCGCGGCCTGCGCGATGCGAACCGGGTCCAGGACATCCTGATCAAGGAGTTCGAGGGCGGGAAGACCGGCAATGACGTCTTCGAGCAGGCTTACCGCAAGGCGCGATCGGCGGGCCTCGACGCGAACATCTACAGCCATCCGATCGGCTATCACGGCCACGGCGCCGGTCCGTGGATCGGGACGTGGGAAAACCCGGAACGTGTCGAAGGGCGCGGCGATGCCTTCATGTACCCGAATACGGCATGGTCGATCGAACTCAACGCCCAGCGTGAAGTCCCCGAATGGGGCGGCCAGACCGTCCGCTTCATGACCGAAGAGGACGCCTATTTCGACGGCGAAGAGGTGCGCTTCCTCGATGGTCGCCAGACCGAGATCACCCTCATTCCGAGGCAGAACTAGCCCGGCATCGGCAACGCGGCGCCGGGCGGAGCCGCGTTGCCCTCCGACCGTTTACATTCCGACGAATATGGGAAAGAGTTCGCACAGCGGGCATTTGTTCTCATATGTCGAGACGGGCAGGAGGAGCGGAAATGTTGAAGGGGTTGAGGGCCTTCCTGGCGTTGCTGGTGATCGGCCTTGGTGCTGTCCCGCAACAGGCGACGGCGCAGACACTCGAAGACGCGCCCGATGGCTACGCCGAGCTTGTTTCGCTTTTCGAGGAGTTCCGGGCAGCCGTCGAGCCTGCCATGATCGAAGGCGTTCCTGACTACTCCCGTCGTGCCACGCGTTCGGAGGCCCGGGAGGCAAGGCAGTTCCTCAGACGACTGGAGCGGATCGACGACAGCCCCTGGCCCGTCCCTTACCGGGTGGATTACATGCTGGTTCTGGCCGAGATGAGGGGCTGGGACTTCCAGCACCGCGTTCTGCGCCCCTGGGAACGGGACCCGGCGTTCTACAGCACGACCGATCTCGGCTTCGGTCCCAAGATGCACGGGGCCATGGCGATTCCAGTCCTGCCGCTGGGTACGGACGAGGTGGAGGCTTTCGGTGAGAAGCTGCGCGGGGTGCCGGTCATCCTCGATCAGGCGAGGCAGAACCTGACCGACGCCAGGGGCGATCTCGCTCGTCTCGCAATCGCCCAGAAGCGCATCGAACGGAATGTCTACGGCGACCTCGCAGAGGCATTGGCCATCCATCACCCGGATCTCGTTCCGGCCGCGCAGGCGGCGCAAGAAGCGACGAACGATTTCCTCACATGGCTCGAGGCCACCCATGAGGACCTGCCGCCCCATGGCGGGGTCGGTGCCGACGACTACGCGTGGTACCTCAGGCACGTCATGCTGTTTCCCTACTCTCCCGAGGAGATGCGGATCATCGCGCAGCGGGAATACGAGCGATCACTGACGTTCCTGAAGCTCGAAGAGAACGAGCATCGGGACATCCCGATGATCGAGCCGGTCACCACCCTCGAAGCCTTCAAGGACAAGCGGCGCGCCGCTGATGAGGCCCTGCTGGCATTCCTCGAAGACGAGGCCATCATGTCCGTTCCCGACTGGCTGACCCCCTCGGACGACGGACCCTATGTCCTGCCCGGCGATCGCGACCCGACCAGGGGCGGCCCCTTCGACCCTCCCATCAGACGTCATTTCTTCCGCCAGGCCGAGGACCGGGACGCCCATGCGCTGCGGGCGCACAACCTTCCGGGCCACAATTTCGACGCCGGCAACGCCGAGCGCGACCGACGACCCATTCGCGGCACCGAGCGGCTGTTCTTCATCGACGGCGCACGGGTCGAGGGCTGGGCAATGTATCTCGAGGAAATGGTCCTGCAGTCGGGCCTGATGGACGACAAGCCGAAAGCGCGCGAGATCACCTACATCCTGCAGGCCAAGCGTGCCGCCCGGGTGCTTCCGGAAATCATGCTGCACACGAACGAATGGACCTTTGAAGACGCGCGCCGGTCCCTCACCGGCCGCACCCCTTACTGGATGGCCCCCGACGATGCGATCGCAGCCTTCGACCTCGAACTCTACCTGCGCCAGCCCGGCTACGGAATCGGCTATTACATGGGAAAGGTCGAGTTCGAGTCCCTCCTGGCCGAACGCGCGGCAGACCTTGGAGGCGACTTCGATCTGAAAGCCTTCCACGACGAGGTCCATGCCCGCGGCCTGGTGCCGCTTTCGCTGATCCGCTGGGAAATGACCGGGGACAGTAGCCAGATCGAGGCGATGCGTTGAGCCACGAGGACGGAAGCGCTCTTTGGGAAGAGTATTGGCGGGATGCCGACGCAGCGAGCTGCACGGACCTGCTCCCTCCACCGGCGCGCGAAGCCGTCCGTCAACGTTGGGCGCGTTTGTTCGCCACCATACCGGCGCAGTCATCGGTTCTCGACATTGGTTGCGGCCGGGGCGCAGTCCTGCAGCTGGCAACGACCTACGGCGACCGGGCGACGCGCCTGGTGGGTGTTGACGCCGCGCAGATCCACGACCGTGCCGGGCAAGGGCCGGCGCCGTTCGAACTGATCGGTCGCACGAAGGCGGAGGATCTCCCCTTCCCTGACTTGAGCTTCGATCTCGTGGTCAGCCAGTTCGGCCTCGAATACGCCGATCCGCGCAAGGCCCTCGGTGAGGCGCTGCGGGTCTGCCGGAGCGAGTTCCTGTTCCTGCTTCACACGGAAAGAAGCGCGATCGTCGCCGATGGGAAACGCGAGGCTGCGATGGCTCGCTGGATCACCGGGGAACTCGACCTGTTCGGGAAACTGGAAACGTGGCTCGAGAGAGGACTGGCAACCGACGCGGACGCTCTTCGCGAGGCCCTCGACCGGCTTGAAGACAAGGCGCGCGGACTCCCAAACCCGCGCCTCGCGCAGACCATGCATCAGGCCGTATGCAGTCTCGCCAATGCGGGGGCATCGGCCAGCTCCAATACCCGGCCGATCGCGCGTGACATCGAGCGGCGGCTTCAAAACCATACGGCCCGGATGGTCGCCCTCGGGGAAGCGGCTGCGCGGGCAGACGGTTTCGAGAACGACTTCGGGGACATCGCGCAGGCGAATGGTTTTTCGATGCAGGTCAGACCCCTGACCGCTCCGGGAACCGAAACGGTTCTTGGACGATGGGTTGCCGGAAGGCGCCACAATGCCACAAATATCGAGAAGAGAGGCAGAGCATGATGAGTTTACGGAGCACCCTTGCCGGATCGGCGCTGCGCCTGATCGTACCATTCGCGGTCGTTACCGGCCTGCAACCTATGGGAGTCGCCATGGCCCAAACCGCCGAAACATCCGCTTACGACACGCTAGTTTCGCTTTTTGCGGAGTGGAGAGAGTTCGAGCGCCCTCCGATGACGGGCGGCGTTCCTGACTACGGCGCGGCGACGATGGACCGTCGGCAGGCGGCTCTCGAAAGCCTCCGCCGTAGGGTCGAAGCTCTCGACTGGTCCGAATGGCCTGTTTCGCAGCAAGTCGACTACCATCTCGTCCTCGCGGAAATGAATGGCTTCGATTTCAACTACCGCGTCCTCAAGCCGTGGGTGCGCGACCCCGCTTTCTACCAGCAGGTCTGGACTTACGAGAGCGATACGCCGGCCCACGAAGGGCCCACGAACCATGCGCTCATCGAGCTCTGGACCTACGACTTCCCCCTCTCCGATAGCGCTGCGGCCGACCTCGCGAGCCAACTCCGCACGGTTCGCCCGTTCCTTGCGCAGGCGAGGAGGAACCTGACCGGCAACGCACGCGATCTCTGGACATCGGGTACACAGACGATGCGCCTGCAGGCAGAGCACCTGAAGGACCTACGTGCGGCGATCGGCGGGAACCGGCCGGAGCTGGAGGCCGCGATCGCCGATGCGATGGAAGCGACGAACGGGTTCATTGCATGGCTGGAGGGTCAGGCGGCATCGAAGACGGGACCTTCGGGGATCGGCAAGGACAACTACACCTGGTACCTCCAGAACGTGCATCTGGTCCCGCTGACCTGGGACGATGAAGTCATGCTGCTGAAGCGCGAACTGGCCAGGGCGCACGCCTCGTTGCGCCTCGAAGAGCACCGGAACATCGGCCTTCCGGAAATTCCTGTCGTTCAGTCTCCAGAGGAATACGAAGAACGGGCCAAGGAAGCTGTCGACCGCTACATGGCATTCATGGCCGAGAACGACATCCTGCCGGTGAAGGACTACATGAAGCCCGCTCTGATGGAACGTATCGGGAGCTTTTCGCCCGAGGATGACAGGAACTTCTTCGCGCAGGCCACCCACCGCGAACCGATGACGCTCTGGACCCATTTCTACCACTGGTGGGACCTGGCCCGGATGGAACAGGAGCCGCATGGAAGCCCGCTGCGGCAGGATCCCCTCCTCTACAATATCTTCGACAGTCGCGCCGAAGGGATGGCGACGGCGATGGAGGAGATGATGATGCATGCGGGGCTCTTCGACGATAACCCCCGCGCCCGGGAGATCGTGTGGATCATGCAGGCGCAACGGGCCGCACGCGGACTGGCCTCTCTTCGTGCGCATGCGAACGAATACACCATGGCGGATGCATCCGAGTTCCATGTTCGTTGGACGCCGCGCGGCTGGATGAGCCCGGACCTCGACCTCCTCGGCTTCGAGCAGCAGCTCTACCTGCGCCAGCCCGGCTACGGCACGAGCTACATCACCGGAAAGCACCTGATCGAAAAGCTCTACGCCGACCGCGCGCAGCAGGTTATTGAGGAGCAAGGCGGCACCTATGCACTCTCCGACTTCTTCTCCGAAGTGAACGACGCAGGCGTCATTCCCGTTTCGCTCGTGCGTTGGGAACTCACCGGCGACGGAAGCGAGGTACGGGACATGCTAGCAAAGAACTGAAGCGGCGTTTCACCTACCGTAAGCGTTGCGATGAGGTCCCGACTGAGGCCGGTCCCGCCCAGTCGGTCCCTCTTCGCCCATCTTGCGGCAAACCTCACCCGAAGCCCTCAATACAGGCCTGGCAGTGAACCGCGCCACTCGAGCACCCAGACCGCTCTGGCCTCCATCCAGCCGTCATCAGCAACCGTGGCGGCGCAAACGTTTTCGCCGCTGGCTTCGAGCCAATACGCAACAATGATGGTTGCCTTGCAATTCGAGATGCAGTACCTGCGAGCCATTCGCATTCTTATTCGCATGGGGGCCAGAAATGGCAGATTGGGCACACGGTATCAGCGCAGTGGCCATGGTCGCGGCATCGGCGTCATCGGTATACGCACAGGACACTGTAACCGCATCGGACCAGGTCATCGTCGTGCGTGGGCAGAAGATCGAGCGCACACTTCTCGAGACGCAGGCCAGCGTGGCCGTCGTCACGGCGCGGGACATTGTCGAGAAAGACCTTC
>CAZAFU010000002.1:0-72940 GCA_964484475.1 uncultured Caulobacterales bacterium
GCGTAGCCGCCAGACCGATGGCCACCGCCGCAACGCCGTAGATGGCCCAGGCATGAAGGCTCCAATGGAACTGGGTCAGGGCAAGACCGTAGTGCCGGGCCTCGGGGCTTCCCGGCGCGAGATCCTCACCGGGCGGCGGGCTGGCGGCGTGGATCAGCGGCTCCGCCGCGCCCCAGAAGACGAGCCCCGCCCCCATTCCCGCAGCGAACATCATCGCGCCCCAGGTCAGGAGCCCGAATTCGGGGGCCGTGTCCTCTCCGCCGATCTTCAACCGCCCTGCGGGGAGAAGCGGCATGATCATGCAGAAAACGAGGCAGGCGCTCGCAAGAAACAGGGTCCATCCGTCGAAGATCCCGAGATACCAGTGCGAGATTGCCGTCAGGGCATCGCCAAAAAGCCGGGGTGCCCCGAAGGCCGCGAGGGAGAGGCCCGCAACGACAAGAGAGACCTTCTGCCCTTTGATCTCAGCTCTCCCGGCTGCCCCGCCGGGCGGCGTAGGCCAGGACCCCGACGAGCCCGGCGGCGAGGCCGTACCAGGTCAGCGCATAGCCAAGATGGGCGTTCCTGAATTCGAGCCTCGTGGTCCTGCCCCGTGGCAGCTGGGTCGCAAGGGTGCTGTCAACAGCGACCGGCAGGTAGGCCGCGCGGTTCGAAGGATCGAGATAGCCGATCAGGCGCTCGGGATCCCTCTCGTAGAAGGTACCGCTTTGGGTATTGCCCGCCGGCGCAAAGGCCTCGGCGATCCCCGTGGCGCCTTCATAGCTCCTAATCAGTCCCGTGAGCTCGCCGGCATCGGGCAGCGGATATGTTGGTCGCCGCGCGTCCTGCGGGACGAAACCGCGGTTGACGAGGACCCGCCGCTCGGTCCCGTCGTCGAGGAGGAAGGGCTGGAAGACGTAGAAGCCGGGGGTGCCGGAATAGGTGCCGAAGACATGGGCGACCCTGTCGGTCGGGAAGCCGCCGCTGACAGAGACATGGGTATATTCAACGTTCTCTCCCGCCGCGATGGCACTGGTCAGCCCCGTCAGCGGAACAGGTTCCGCCACCGCGCGGGTCTCGGCGGCCTCGATCAGCTCGTTCTTCCATTGCAGGCGCTGCACCTGCCAGGTCCCGAGGCCGAGAAGGACGATCAGGGCGGCGCCCGAAAGGACGAAGAGCAGAGGCCGCCCTCCCGTCATTCGATCCGGCCTTCCTTGGCGTCGTTCTTGTACTGAAGGCCGATCATCAGGCCCTTTGCGGGGCGAAGGGCCGCGAAGGTGACGATGATCGCGACGAGGACGGAAACCAGAAGAGCCGCCCCCATGGGCGCACCGAAGCCGAAGCGCACGATGAAGGCCGAGACGACTGCGATCACGCCCGTGATCGACATGACGAAGAAGGCAGGGCCATCGCCCGAATCCGCGAAACCGAGATCGAGCCCGCAGGCCCTGCATTCGGGCTTCAGCCCGAGGTAGCCGTCGAAGATCTGCCCTTGGCCGCAGCGGGGGCACCGCCCCGCCATGGCGGCGGAGGCGGGATCGGAGATGGCGGGGGTGGCCACGCCCCCGGTTAGCTCAGGAGGCCCTGGTTCCCGAGGACATAGATCGCCGCGAAGAGGAACAGCCAGACGACGTCCACGAAGTGCCAGTACCAGGCCGCCGCTTCGAAACCGAAGTGCCGCTCTCTCGTGAACTGTCCGGACAGCCCGCGGAAGGTGCAGACCGCAAGGAAGATCGTACCGACGAAGACGTGGAAGCCGTGGAAGCCCGTCGCCATGAAGAAGCTCGAGCCGTAGATCGAGCCGTTGTTGAAGGCGAACATGTTGCCGGCCAGCGCCTCGTAATACTCGATCACCTGGAAGAAGGAGAAGATCGCACCGAGGCCGACGGTTGCGATCATGCCCCATTTGAAGCCGGCGCGGTCGCCGACCTGGAGCGCATGGTGCGCCCAGGTCACCGTGGTGCCCGAGAGGAGCAGGATCAGCGTGTTGACCAACGGCAGCTGCCACGGGCTGAGAGGCTCCACTCCGCGGGGCGGCCAGGTTCCTTCCAGGGCATGGAGCTTGGCGTCGTTCTGGAGGAAGGCCGGCAGGCCCTCGGGGTTCAGCATCTGGCTGCCGTCCGAAAGGATGATCGCCTCGCCCGCGCCGGGGAACAGCGCGCCCGCGAAGAAGGCCCAGAACCAGGCGACGAAGAACATCACCTCGGAGAGGATGAACAGCACGACGCCGTAACGCAGGCCGATCCGCACAACGGTGGTGGTGTTCTCTCCGCGCAGCGATTCGCGCACGACGTCGCGCCACCAGCCGAACATCGAGAAGAGGACGCCGGAAAAACCGGCAATGAAGAGCCAGGGACCGGACATCCCGAACAGCTTCTGCTCGGAATAGCGCCAGACCACCGCACCCAGCATCATCAGCATCGCGGATACGGAGGCGACCAGCGGCCAGGGACTCGGATTGACGAGGTGGTAGTCGTGCTTGACGTCGGCAGCCATGGAAATCTCACTCGAAGGGATTTTTACGGGCCTGTTATCGCCGCTTTCCTCCTAACGCAACGTGACAGGCGCGCCTTGGTGGCCCTCCCGATCACTGCGCCGGAAAATTGCCAGACTGTTAACCATACTCTACCCTTCGGGCAGGGAACATCTTGGGGGCGGGGCATGCCTTTCATCCGGCGCCGGCAGTGCCAGCCGACGCGCGAACTTCTTCCTGCGGCATCCGCCCGGCAGGACTTCGGCGATGCCACCGCGCAGACGATCAATGTCTCGACCGGCCGGCGGGACGGCAATGGAGGCAGGGACTGCGACGAATGCTGTCCGCCTCGCAAGCCGAGCGTGACCATCAGGATCCTCGTGACCTTCTCCTTCACCGCGGCGATCACGCTGGTTTTCGTCATCGGTACGGGGCTCGGCCTGAAGATCGGCAAGGATACGGCGCTCGAAAAACTGAAGCAGTTTCCTATCGGCGTGCCCTACCCCGTGGCGGGCGAGTTCAGCGAAGGCGGTCCCTGTCCCGGTTTCGGCATCGGGCGCTGCGAGGAGGGGCAGGCGATCAGGAGCGAGATCGCCTGGTCGCGGCATTACCTGAACCGCGGCGATGCCGAAATCGCCCTCGGCTTCGCCGAAAAGGCCCGGATCTTCTACGACTGGTCGGTGATCGTCGGCAGTCCGGCGGGGGCCCACAGCGCGCGCCTTGCCGCCTCCCGCCTGCAGTTCCTCCGGTTGAGCTGCTATGCCAACATGAACGAGGAGAGCCTCACCCGGATCGCGCGGGACAACCAGTTCAACGTGCTGGGAGGAAGGATCGGCTTCAAGCAGCAGCAAAGGGCCCTGAAGGCCCTCGGCTACTACGCGGGGGGGATGACGGGGCAGCCCGATGGGGCGACGCGGGAAGCTGTCCGCAGGTTCCAGTCGGCCCTCTGGTACGAGGAGACGGAAGTGCTCACGCCCCAGCAGACCGTGGTCCTGATCTGCGGCGCGGCCGAGATCGCCAAGGACGCTGCCTCGCAGAACCTTCTCGGCGCCATGTATGCAGCCGGGCTCGGGGTAAAACAGAACACTGATCTTGCCCTCCTGTCCTTCAACGAGGCGGCGAGACAGGGAAGCGGCGACGCCTACTGGAACCTCGCGCTCCTCTTCGGCACCCGGATGACCGAGACGAGCACCCTCGTCTGCGACGCCGACCTTTCCCCGGAGCGTGCCGACAGCCTGCTGAAGGATGCCTACGATGCCGGCCATCCCGCCGCCATCGAAGCGGTGGACCGGTTCGGCAGCATTCCCACCGCGAAGGAGCGCTGGGCTGCGATCGCGCGGGGGCTCCGCACACCGGAAGCGCTCGAACGCGTCGGCAAGGGATGCAATCCAAACGGCTGAGGAGGCCCGCCATGATCTTGCGTCAACTTCTGTTCAGTATCGCAATTGTCCTGTTGGTGGCGGGGTGTGAGAACACACCCCCGCCCACCCAGACGCTGTACAGGACCGTGCAGCCAACACCGTCGCAGATCTGCGACACCACCAGCCTTGCCGAGGAAAAGACCAGCACCGAGGCGATCGTCAGGGGCGCCCAGGCCCAGGCAAGCTCGGCAGGCGCGACGAACCAGGCGGCCAAGCTGAAACGGTACACGGCCGACTTCGAGATCGCGCACCAGTCCATGGTCCGGTCCTGCCGGATCTATGCGAACTGTCTGAACACGAACGGAGCGAACGAGATGCGCTGCATGCGGTCGGAACAGCGCTGGGCGGAGGCCGAGCGGCGCTATTACGACCTTCTGATGCAGCGCGACCGGCTGATTGCCTCGGTCAAGAAGAGCACAAAGAAGGCGAGTGCCACTGCCTCGCCGGGCGCCAGTCAGAACACCGTCGTCAACGTGGTGCAGAACTGCGGGGCCAAGGATTGTCCCCGAAAGTGCGACGACTGCGAAGGAACGTGCCCAGACAGGAAGTGTCCCAAGCCATGCCGCAAGGCGTGCCCGACAACGGCGAACATCTTCACCGACAGCTGCTGCCCCTAGGGTCCTGCGGCGCGGCGGAATCGCTCCGCCTCTCGTCAGCCGGGGACCGGAGCTGCGTCGCCCATGGCCGGCTCACCGCTGCCGCCGCCGCCCCTGAGCATGGCCGAGGCCTGCTTGAGGGCTTCGAGCCGGGTCAGGCCGAGCCCGCCCTGCCTGAGGATCCCGGCAACGCCGAGGCCTTCGAGCTTGGAGCGGACCGCGGGCGAGACATTGGCGAGGAGGATGCCCCGCTCTTCCTTGTTCGCGTCCTCAATGATCGCCTGCAGGGCATAGGCCGCCGACACGTCGACATCCGGCATCTGCGTGAAATCGAGGATCAGGACCTCGCGTCCGTCTACGTTCTGCCTGACACGGTGGGCGATGTCCGCCGCCGCACCGAAGCTCAGCGGTCCTGAGAATTCGAAGAGGCGGATCCGCCCTTTCGCATTCTCGTAGATCGCCCGTTCCTCGTCGGTCAGGTCGGTCAGGCGCTCCTCGCCGATGGCTTCGAGCTGGTCCTTCGCGATCGACTGGGCGAAGCCGAGCGCCGCGAGGAACACCCCGATCCCCACCGCCGTGATCAGGTCCACGAACACGGTGACGAGCAGCACCAGCGCCATCAGGATCAGGTCCCAGCGCGGACCCTTATGCGCCCTTCGGATATAGGCGAGATCGATGATGTCGTAGCCGACCTTGACCAGGATCCCGGCGAGAACGGCATGGGGAATGGCCGCAGCCAGGGGCGTCAGCGCCAGCACGACGGCCAGCAGGATCAGGCTGTGCACCATGCCGGAAATCCTGGTGACGCCGCCCGTGCGGATGTTGACCATGGTCCGCATGGTCGCGCCCGCACCGGGTATGGCCCCGAAGAGACCTGCGATCGTATTGCCGATGCCCTGCCCGATCAGTTCCCGGTTCGAATCGTGCCGCGTCCGGGTCGCGTTGTCGGCGACGAGGCTCGTGAGCAGGCTGTCGATGGCGCCGAGGACCGCGAGGATGATCGCTGCCTCGAAGCTCAGGAAGCCGACGTCACGGTCGATATTCGGGAGGATGAAGGCCGGTAGCCTGTCGGCGAAGCTGTCGAAGGTCGGTAGATCCGACACGAGCTTGGGCACGTCGAACGGCAGCGCCACCAGCGTCCCGATGACGAGCGCGGCGAGCGCGCCGGGGATGAAGCGGCCGATGGACTTGGGCCAGAAGAAGACGATGGCGAGGGAGAGGAGCGCGATCCCGGTCGCGATGAAATTGGGGTCCGCAACGGCTCCGGGAATGGCCTCGATCGCACCGATGGTCCCTCCGCGCTCGGGTTCGGAGCCGAACAGCCGGCTCGCCTGCAGGAGGATGATGATCACCCCGATCCCACTCATGAAACCGGAAATCACCGGGTAGGGCACGAGGCGGATATACTGGCCGACGCGGAAGAAGCCGAAAGCGATCTGGATGAGGCCCGCAAGGACCACCGCCGCAAAGACGACCCCGGCCACCTCCGCGAAACTCGCTCCGGCCTCGCGGGTGATCTCGCCGACGAGGCCCGCGAAGACAACGACCATCGGCCCCGTGGGCCCTGTGATCTGGGTGGCTGTCCCGCCAAGCGCGGCGGCGAAGAAGCCGGTGATGATGGCGCCCCAGAGCCCGGCGATGGGACCGGCTCCCGAGGCCTCCCCGAAGGCCAGGGCCAGCGGGAGAGCGACGATGCCCGCGGTGATACCTCCGTAGAGGTCGCCTTTCAGGTGGGTGAACTTCATCCGTGCCCCTCCCTGTGCAGTTCGTCGAGGTGGTGCCTGATCCGCTCGGCGTAGCGCTCCTTGACGGGAACGAACGCGCCCTTGCCGTCATCATAGGCCTCCACCGAACCCGACTTGATGTCGTAGACCCAGCCATGGAGCGTGACCCTGCCCGTGGCGAGCCTCGCCGCGACCATCGGGTGAGTCCTCAGGTGCTGGAGCTGCAGGAGGACGTTCTCCCTGATCAGGGCGTCCATCTGCTGTTCGGGGGTCCAGTCGGCGCCCTTCTCCTTGACGATCTGCACCGCCGCCTTCGAATAGCCGAGCCATTCTTTCGTGTGTGGGAGCTCGTTCAGGGCTTCGAGGTTCATCGCCCCCTTCATGGCGCCGCAGTCGGCGTGGCCGCAGACCACGATATGCGGCACGTTCAGGGCGCCGATGGCGAACTCGATCGACGCGGTCATCCCACCGGTGCTGTTGGTATGCGGCGGCACGATATTGCCGGCGTTGCGACAGATGAAGAGTTCCCCGGGGGTCGTCTGGGTCATCAGGCTCGGATCAATACGGCTGTCCGCGCAGGTGATGAAAAGCACCTCGGGAGATTGGCCGGTGGCGAGCTTTTCGAAGAGGGCCTTCTTCTCCGGGAAGACCTCGTCCTGAAACTTGTTCACCCCAAGCAGGATACTGGGCATGATTTCCTCCATTCATGCCGGGGTCCGGGAAGGACAGCCCCGCACGTTGTAATCGCGGTCGAGACCCACGCTTGTGGGGGAGCGCCCCCGCCAGGGCAAAGACAATCGGCAGGGTCATCCCCGGTCGAGTTGCCCTTGAAGGTTCCCGATCGCGGTGGTGAGGCCTTCCTCGAGGACCGGGTGATAGATCGGGAACTCCTTGAGATCGTCGAGGCTCGGCTTCGACGCCATGGCCCAGGCGAGGGTATGGGCCAAGTGCTCCGCACCGGGGCACACCATTTCCGCACCGAGGACCCGCCTCGTCCGGCGGCTGCCGTAAAGCCTGATCGTGCCCTCGTTGCGGGCCTCGCAGCGGGCGCGGCCCTGGTCGCGGAACGAGGCAGAACCGACGCAGAAGTCGGAACGCCGGGAAGCCTCCTCGTAACTGAGCCCCACCTGCGCCATGGCTGGATCGGTGAAGGCGATGAAGAGGGCATCCGGCCGGACCGGCGTTTCGGTCAGGGGCCAGGATGCAGCATTACGTCCGGCGAGGGCCCCGTTCCTGCGGGCCGGGGGCAGGACGGGATCGTCATCATCCACATCGCCTGCGATGAAGACCGGCACGTCGCCCGTCCCGCGGCAGGCTCGCGTGTCGGGGTCGAAGAGCGGCACCCCGTGGTCGTCGAGCTCGAGACCGGAACGCTCAAGGCCCAGCGCAGCGAGATTGGGCCTGCGGCCGGTGGCGGCCAGCGCTGTCTCGAAGCTCTCGGTCCTCGTCTCGCCCTTCGCCGTGTAGGTCACCCGGACCCCGTCATCGGTGAGACCAAGCTCGTCGATCGTGGCATCGAGGTCGATGGCCATGCAGCTCTCGAAGCTGCGCTTCGCCTCGGCGGTGACCTCGGGATCGGTGAGAAAACCGATCTTCCCGCCCTTCGACAGGCAGGTCACCCTCACCCCGAGGCGCGCCAGGGCCTGACCCGTCTCCGCGCCCAGGGGGCCGGCCCCGAAGAGAAGCACGCTTTCGGGCAGGGTTTCGATCTCCCACAGATCATCGACCGTCAGGACCCTTGGGCCGAGTGCCCTTGCGATCCGCTCCGGGACGAAAGGATAGGAGCCGGTGGCAAGGACGATGGCCCCGGCCGCGAAGGTCTCGCCGCCAGCGGCAATGACTCGCGGCTTCACGAAGGACGCTTCGGAGCGGATCAGGTTCTCTTCGGGAATATCGATCATGCCGTCGACGACCGAGGCCACGAAGTCGTCGCGCAGCCCGCGCACCCGCCGCATCACGGCCGCTCCGTCGATCCCCGGTTCCCCGGCCCTCACACCGAACGTCTCGGCGATCCTCACGTTCCGCGCGGCGCGGGCAGCAGCGATGAAGGCTTTCGAGGGCATGCAGCCGGTGCGGGCGCAGGTGGTGCCGAAAGGGCCGGATTCGATCAGGACGACCCGCTCGGCCCCGTCCTTTGCGGCGTGATAGGCCTGAAGCCCCGCGGTCCCCGCCCCAATCACCACAACATCCACATACCGCATCGCCATTCCTCACTCCATGCCAGGGGAGGAAGACAGCGTCAGGGCTATCGAGGTTCAGCTGTTAGGGTGCGGTCTTTTCGATCGCGCTGCGCAGGACCGCAGGGCACCGGGCCTTGATCCTGAGAAGCCCGCGGTCCACCGGCCCGTAACGGCGACGCAGAGATCGCACCATCATCTGCACCGGCTTGAAATACGGCGCCAGGAAAAGGAGCCCGAGGGCGATCATCAGGAGGCCCACGGGGATCGGCATCGGGAACAGCACGAGACCGAAGACCACCAGCACGCCACCGGTGATCTTATGCAGCAAAGTCAAAATGCTAGCGGTCAATGCGCCCATCAGAATTCCACCCTTGCCACGGTGTAACAAAGCCTTCTGTCCACCGCAAATGGTATCTAGGCCAGGTTCGTCTGAGATAAAAGCGGACAGGAAGATTTTTCATGAGGCGTTAAGGCTAGGTGACGGGCCTTTCAGGCTGCGGCATAGCGCGATCCATGGCTTATCGTTCCCTGCGTGAATTCATTGCCAAGCTGGAAAGCGAAGGCGAGCTCGTCCGTATCAAGGAGCCGGTCTCCACCGTGCTCGAAATGACCGCGTTCCACCGCGAGATGCTGCGCCGCGGCGGCCCTGCGATCCTGTTCGAGAACGTGATCGGCGAGGACGGCAGCCCCGCTTCCATGCCTGTCCTCGTCAATCTCTTCGGTACCGTCCGCCGGGTGGCGATGGCGGTGACTTTCGGAGGCAAGGAAAGGCGCTCGGGACCGGAGCTGCGCGAGGTCGGGGAAACCCTTGCCTTCCTGCGCCAGCCCGAGCCCCCGCAGGGCCTGAAGGACGCCATGGACCTCCTCCCCCTCGCGAGGCAGGTGCTGGCGATGCGCCCGGCCTCGACGCGCAAGGCGCCGTGCCAGGAGGTCGTTCTCACCGGTGACGAGATCGACCTCAACCGCATCCCGATCCAGACCTGCTGGCCGGGGGAACCGGCCCCCCTCATCACCTGGCCCCTCGTGGTCACCAGGGGGCCGGGAGAGGACCGCGAGGACGCGTTCAATCTCGGCATCTACAGGATGCAGCGGCTGTCCAGGAACACGACCATCATGCGCTGGCTCAAGCATCGCGGCGGAGCGCAGCACCATCGGCGCTGGGGCAAGGAAAAGCGCGAACCCCTTCCCGCCGCCGCGGTCCTCGGCGCTGATCCGGGAACCATCCTCGCCGCCGTGACCCCGGTGCCCGACACCCTTTCGGAGTACCAGTTCGCGGGGCTCCTGCGGGGCAGGAAGGCCGAACTCGTCGATTGCAAGACGGTTCCCCTGAAAGTGCCGGCCGAAGCCGAGATCGTTCTCGAGGGCCATGTCTCCCTCGAAGACTACGCCGACGAAGGCCCCTATGGGGACCATACCGGCTACTACAATTCGGTGGAGCCCTTCCCGGTCTTCACGGTGACCGCAATCACCATGCGCCGCGATCCGATCTACCTCTCGACCTTCACCGGACGGCCGCCGGACGAGCCGTCGGTCCTCGGCGAGGCCCTCAACGAGGTTTTCATCCCGCTCCTCAGGCAGCAGTTCCCGGAAATCACGGATTTCTGGCTGCCGCCGGAGGGGTGCAGCTACCGGATCGCCGTCATCTCCATGAAGAAGGCCTATCCGGGCCATGCCAAGCGGGTGATGCTGGGCGCGTGGAGCTATCTCCGGCAGTTCATGTACACCAAGTGGGTGATCGTGGTGGACGACGATATCGATGCGCGGTCCTGGGAAGATGTCTGGTGGGCGATCTCAACCAAGATGGACCCGGCGCGGGACATCACCATGCTCGAGAACACGCCGATCGACTATCTCGACTTCGCCTCGCCGGTCTCCGGACTCGGCTCGAAGATCGGTCTCGACGCCACCGACAAATGGGAAGGCGAGACGACCCGTGAATGGGGCGAGGTTCTTGCAATGGATTCCGAGATCGAGACCCGCATGAACGCCTGGGTGGACGAAGTGCTCGGAAATCTCGGAAACAGGGGCGGGGAACCGCCCGGTTCCTGAGGCTGTTTCGTCGCGGGGAAGAAGGAGTAGGACCGGTGGGTACCGAATTGCGGGCTTGGGCCGTCACGATCCTGATGAGTTTGACACTCGCCGCGTGCGGCGGTGGCGGCGGCTCTTCCTCCCCCGCGCCGCAGCCGCGCTCTCCTTCGCCAGCCCCCGTGCCCGCGCCATCCCCCGCCCCTCCTTCCAGCGAGAATACCTATACCGTCAGCGGACAGATTGTCACCGACCCGCTTCTCGATGTCGATGCCGATATCAACGATCCCAGGTCCCAGAACACGAGCAATGACGACTTCCCGGTCGCGCAACTGATCGATCAGGAGACGGAGGTCCGGGGCTTCGTCACGAGAAGCCCGACATTCGATCCCGGCGACGCCTTCGCCAACGAAAGCGATGAACTCGACGTCTATGTCGCGGATCTCTCCAGCGGACAGCAGATCAGCCTGACGATCTTCGACTTCGGCACGCTCCCGCCCAACGCGCTCGACCTCGATCTCTACCTTTTCGACGCGGAGGGGCAGCTCATCACCTCCTCCAACGCGTTCTCGGCACGGATCGAACAGATCACGGTCTCGAGCGCCGGGCGCTATTTCATCGTCGTGGAGGCCTTTGCGGGACGCTCCAACTACGGATTGACGATCATTGCCGCGCCGGAGACCGGGCCGCAGGTCACCGCGCAGACCGATCTTGCGAGCCTCTCGCCCGAACGGGTGACGGTGCTCGACAGGGCGCGTGCCCGTGCCCGCTCCGCCGCCCTGCGCGAGATCGGCGAGACGCCTAAGAGGACGAGCCGCTTCGCCGGTCGAGCGGGGGACAACGCACGCTCGGTGCAGCAGATGCGGCTTCTCTCCGAGACACTGATACCCGCATCGAAGGGTCCCCTCTCCCTCGACTTCCCGAAAAGCGGTCTCGGGCTATCCTCCTCGCACGGATCGGACCCCCGCTACGCCCGCAAGCTTGCCCTTCTCGACCATGTCAAGCAGGTGAACGCGAAGGCCGGCGCGGAGGTCATCAGGCCCTATCACTATCCCCGCACCCTGGCCTCGCCCCCGCCCGACCCTTCGCTGCAGTGGAACCTCGGGGCCATCGAATGGCAAGAAGGGCTCACCGCCTTCGAGAACAGGTTGCCCGCGGGCCGCAGGCCGGTGATCGCGGTGCTGGACAGCGGAATCTTCTCCTCACACCCCGAAATCGCTCCTGCACTGATCGATGAGCGTGATTTCGTGCCGAGCTATATCGACGGGGACGGTTTCGATGCGGAGGCAGAGGAGTCTCCTCTTCTCGATGAGGAGAACACCGAGGACTGCTTCGATTTTCACGGCACCCACGTCTCCTCCATCGCAGTCGCCCCGCGGGCGGGGAGCATCGGCGGACGCAACATGATCGGTGTCGCGCCCGACGCCGAGCTGATCGCAATCAAGCTCGGCTATGCCCGGGGCGAGGATTGCGGTTTCATCGTCGGTGACGTGGCCGGCGCCATCCGCTACGCCGCCGGCCTTCCGAACAGCTCAGGCGAGCTGCCGCCCAGGCCCGCCGACGTCATCAACATGTCCTTCGGCACGACCGACGCCGACCCGGCGACCCGCGCCGCCATCCAGGACGCGGTGGAGGCCGGTGTCATCGTCGTCGCCTCGGCAGGCAATGAAGGCGACGAGGACATTCGCCCCGCTCCGACCTACCCGGCGGCCTTTCCCGAGGTCTTTGCCGTCGCCGGCACCGACATCGAAGGGCGGCGGGCGCCCTACAGCTCATTCTACCCACAGGTGGAAATCGCGGCCCCGGGCGGTGACGGCCGCTCCGACCGCAATGGCGACGGGCTTGGTGACGGCATTGTCGGCGCCGTCGCCAGGCTCAACGCTGGCGGCACCGGGTTCGTTGCCCGTTATGCCCTCTATCAGGGGACATCCATGGCCGCGCCCCATGTCGCTGCGGGCTTCGGGTTGATGAAAGCGCTCTATTCCGACCTCGACACCGACATGGCCCGGCGCCTTCTCGAGGACGGTCGCCTGACCTCGGATGTCCCTCCGGAGGGACGTGACGAGGAAACGGGCTTTGGCCTCATGTCCCTCGACCTCATGGCCCGGGCAGCGATCGAGCTGTCCAGTGGCGAGCTCGACCTGGCGCCCGATTTCGCCGTCCTGCCGAACGAGATCGAGCTCGGTTTCATCGCCGAACGGGCTACGATCACCGTCAGCCGTCGGGGCGATCCCGATTTTTCGATCACTGCGGTGAGGCTGCTGCCGGGCGGCTTGCCGCAGGGCGCGATACGGCAGACCCGCGCCATCGATACCGACCCACGGGGTTTCGGGAGCTATGAGATCGGGATCTTCCGCTCCTTGGTCCCCGAAGGCAGCTACGCGCTCGAGCTCGAGGTCCTCGCCAGCAACGGAAGCTCGAAGAGCGTGCCGGTCAATTTCCGGGTGCCCGCGCGGACGGCCGCAGCCCAAATCGGGCCCGCCCGCTTCATTCTCGAGAGGCGGGAAGCCAACGGCACCTTCACCGAACTCGACCGCCAGCCCCTGCCGGAAAACAGTTCCCGCCTTCTCGAACTCTCCGGCATTCCCGAAGGGACCTACCGCATCCGTTTCACCACCGATCTCGATAATGACGGTGAGATCTGCGATCCGGGCGAGCTTGGCGGGGCGTGGCCGGGACAGCGCTGCGACTCCACCGAAGCCTTCACCGTCAGCGGCGACGTGACCGGGGCGGAATTCGTGATCGGGCGGCTCCCCGACTGAAAATAGCAGGACCGGATGCAATGAGTTCAGGGTTGCGGTGTTCCTCCTCAGGTCGGGAAGGAGCATGCAATGGAAAACCTCCTTGGCGAGGCCGGTTTCCGCGATGACGGAGGGGAGGTCGATCCTTTCCTCGACGACGAACCGTTGAAATCCGGTGGCGACTGGCGGGCGCGTTTCGCCCTTGGAAGGTCGGACCCGGTGCTTGGGCTTCTCCTCCTTGTGGCAGCCGGGTTCGGGCTGGAGCGGTGGCTGCACCATGTGGGGCTTGCCCATGGCGGCCCGCTGGTCGTCTTGAGTTTCGCCTATCTGCTGCTTGCCGGGCTTCTCCTGCGTGCCGCCGTCAGCCGGTACCTTTATGCGCGAACCCAGCTTGCAGCCTTCGCCCTCGCGGCGCTTCCGGTGGCCTATCTTCTGGCGGCGGATCATTCCCCTCCGTTCCCGGAAGATCATTTTGCCGAGCGCGCCGAATTGACGGCGGTGGCCGAGGCCCTGGGCGGGATCCGCGAGGACACCTTGCGTCTCGAAGGCGAGCTGTCCGAGGCGCGGGCGGTGATCGTCACCCAGGCCGAAGAGATCCATGAGCTGAGGCTGGTTGCGAACCGTCCGGTTCCCACGGTCGAGACCGCGCCAGCGGAAGACACTGCCGCTGCCGAGCCGGAGGCCGTCGAGCCCGTGATGGAACTCGCCCCGCGCCTCGCCACGCTCGGTCCGCGGATTGCGCGTATCGGCCCCTCGACCAGGCCGCAGGTCGCAACGGCGCCGGACCGGGTGGATGAGGACCTTTTCCTGCTCGCCTCCCATATCGGAGCGAATGCGCGGCTGCGGGCGCGGATGATGCGCGACGAAGACCTGCAGCAATGCCTCGCGACGCGTCGCGGGGGACGGGGTTTCTTCCAGAGGCTCGGCCACCGTCTCGATCGTGAGGCGTATGCGGAGTATCTGAGGCCCTGCGTCCCGGGTCCCATGCTTGCGATGGCGGGGGGCCGGGCCCCGAACTGACAGGTCTCTGGAACGCCGGTCAGCACTGTGGCGGAATGTCACGACCTCACGTCGCGGGCCGGGTGCGGGACAGCTTTCATGCGGGTTTCCGCCAGAGCAGGCACCCCGGCCTCTGCCCTTCGGCCCGGCGGGATCTTGAGCACCTGCGCCGCTAACTCTTCCTCACAACGAATTGTCAGCACTTGCTTTCTAAAAGTCGCTGGTGTGCCAAGCACATGCGTGAACGAGGGAACGATGATTAGACGACTGATTTATCTGAGCCGTGCGACGGGTCCGATCACCGAGGACGATCTCGACCAGATCCTGGAGGCATCGCGCCGGAACAACGGCGCTGTCGGCATCTCCGGACTGCTTCTTTATCATGACGGCACTTTCCTGCAGTGCCTTGAAGGCGAAAAGCCGGACGTCCTGGCAACGTTGAGCCGGATCCACGTCGATAAACGCCACCGCGGTATTCGCGTGATCCTCGACCAGGAAGAAGAGCACCGTCTCTTCCCGGACTGGGAGATGGGTTTCCAGCCCACGCAGACGGACAAGCAGCGCGATGGTTTCGTCAATCTGCGCGATAAGGCGGAAAGCCCGACGGCGTCCCAAGCTATCAATGATCTGATCGCGACCTATTTCGAGAACCTCAGCACGGCTGCGGCCTGAACGATCACTCCCCGCGCCGGTAGGGCCGTATGGTCAGGCCGGCGTCGGCGCATTCCGGCCCCGCATGTCCGGCCGGCCACTCGCTGAAGTGAAGGCACCCCGCGACGGAACCGCGCGGGGTCGCATTCCGTTTGTCAGGTCAGAAGGAAAGGAATCTCCCCATGCTGACCTGGGCCATCATTTTTCTCGTCGTCGCGGTCGTGGCCGGGATGCTCGGTTTTACCGGCATCGCCCGCGGCGCGGCGACCATCGCGAAGATCCTGTTCGCGATCTTCATCATCATCGCGCTGGTCCTCTTCCTGATGGTCCTCCTCGGGATAGGCGTTGCCGCCTAGCGGTCGCTCCGGACGCGCTCCGTCGCTGGCTCATGGGTCCTGTTGTCGGACTTTTGCAGCCTGCGGCGGGTCTTGAAGAAGGAAAAGGCGAGCACACCCAGCACCGAGGCGAGGGTGAAGATCGCAAGGAAATAGATGATATTGCCGTAGTCCATGGCATGTCTCCGGTGTAGCGAAAGCGCCCTTTCGGCACTTATCCTCGCTGACGTGGTTCCGTCGCCGATGGTTGCGAGCGCCCGGGTCGACGAAGTGTCGCGGGGCGGGGAGCAGTGTCGTCCGCGGAAGGAAACATCAGAAACAATCCGGTATTGCGCACGGGCCTGCCAAGGCTGAGGGGTTTTCGATGCCCTGCCCTACTCTGACTTTGTTCGATTTGATCCCTGATGGCCCGAACAGTAAGCAGCGCACCGATGAAAGCGATGGCACCGGCCACCAAAGTCTGATGAAGGCTGATCCATATGAGGATCGTATCCAGCGGCGCCGGAACCCAGCTTTGAAGCACAATGCGAGTGCCTCCTACCCCTTCATCTTCTCGAACTGCGCCCATACGCCGTCGGCGCCGTGCCATGCTCCGCGCGTTGCGCCCTTCGAATACTCCGTAGCCCGCGCTTCGAAGAAGTTGGCGTGCTCGACGCCGTTGAGCATCTCGCGGAGCCAGGGGAGCGGGTGCTTCTCGATGCCGTAGACCGCGGGCAGGCCGAGCTGGTCGAGACGCCAATCGGCGACATGGCGGATATAGGCCTTGATGTCCTCGGGGGTCATGCCGGGCACCTCGCCCGCCTCGAAGGCGAGGTCGATGAAACGGTCCTCGAGACCCACCACGGTCTTGCAGCAGTCGATGATGTCGTCGGCCACCGCCTTGGTCAGGCAGCCGGTTTCCTGGCTGAACGCGTGGAAGAGCTTGACCATCCCCTCGCAGTGGAGGCTCTCGTCGCGGATCGACCAGGTGACGATCTGGCCCATGCCCTTCATCTTGTTCTGGCGCGGGAAGTTCATCAGCATGGCGAAGGACGCAAAGAGCTGGAGACCCTCCGTGAACGCACCGAACATGGCGAGGGTGCGGGCGATGTCCGCCTCCGACTCGACGCCGAACCTGCCCATGTAGTCGTGCTTGTCCGCCATCTCCTTGTAGTCGAGGAACGCGGAGAACTCCGACTCCGGCATGCCGATGGTCTCGAGGAGGAGCGCGTAGGCGGCAATATGGATCGTCTCCATGTTGGAGAAGGCCGACAGCATCATCTTCACTTCGACCGGTTTGAAGACCCGGGCGTAGCGTTCCATGTAGTTGTCGTTCACCTCGACATCGGACTGGGTGAAGAAGCGGAAGATCTGCGTCAGGAGGTTCCGCTCACCATCGGAAAGCGCCCGGGCCCAGTCCTTGCAGTCCTCGCCGAGGGGGACCTCCTCGGGCATCCAGTGAACCTGCTGCTGCTTCTTCCAGTAGTCGTAGGCCCAGGGATAGCGGTGGGGCTTGTAACCCTTCGAAGGGGTAAGGAGGCCGGGCAGCGCTTGGCCGTTCTCGGGGGCGTCGAACATCTCGTCTCTCCTGGCTTCGTCGGGCCGCTCGGGCCTCGGGCGATTGTGGTAAACACCGTCTTAAAGCACATTATCTTGTGTCTGCCTCCATGGAAAACCCTGTTTGTCCACAAGATGAAGGGTTCCATCTGTCGCAGGGGGAGGCTGAACCCGTGGACGTGCCGTCGTGTTCGCAGGGCTGCATGGCCTGAGGCGGGGTGCAACCATTCCCGCCCCTGCCGCGAAAAAGAGATGACACGCCACCCAAGAGGTCCATCATGCCGAGCCGTCCGATCCTGGCCCTTCTCGCCCTCCTTGCGGCATCCTGCGCCGCGGAAGAGGAAGCCACGAGGCCCGATACGCCGCAGGCCGATGCGGCCAGCGCGGAAATGGTGGTGGCGGGGGGCTGCTTCTGGTGCGTGGAAGCGGACCTCGAAAAGGTCGACGGGGTGATCGAAGTGGTCTCGGGCTATGGCGGCGGGAGCAACGAGAACCCGACCTACGAGAACTACGACGACAATGGTCACCGCGAGATCGCTCTCGTCCGCTACGATCCCGCGGAAATCGGTTTCGAACGGCTGGCGGAAATCTTCATCAGGACCATCGACGTCACCGATGGCGGCGGCCAGTTCTGCGACCGCGGCTATGAGTATTCCCCCGCGGTCTACTACCAGGACGCCGAGGAGCGGCGCATCCTCGAAACCGTGATAGCGGAGGGCGAGGACGAGGTCGCGGAGGACTTCGAAGTCCCGATCGAGGAACGCCCGCGCTTCTGGCCGGCCGAGGACTATCACCAGGACTATTACAAGAAGAACCAGATCCGCTACAATCTCTACCGTCAGGCGTGCGGCCGGGACCGGACGGTGAAGAACGTCTGGGGGCAGAACGCCGGCGAACTCCTCGCCTCACTCTGACGGGCGGCTGAGAAGAAGAAGGGGAACCGCCAGCACGACCAGCCCCAGGTTGATGAGGGCGTTGACCGGAAAACCCTGCACCATCGAAGCCACACTGTCGGCCACGAACCAAAGGGCGATACCACCGAGCGCAGCGTCCCAGACGGCCCGGCGCCTGACCCCGAGCCCGAGGAAGATACTGCCGAACCAACCGGCCATGACCGCGCCCATCAGGGAGGTATAGAAATCCACGGCCTGCATGGCTTCGGTATCGGTGTAGAACCCGGGCAGGTCGCCGCCGTAGAAAGCCGCCTCGAAGGGAAAGCGCCGCATCAGATCCGGCCAGACGGCGAAAGCGAGTCCCCAGAGGGTAAGGATCGCCATGAGTGCCCGTGGGGCGGATGCAGGCAGGCGTGTGCCTTTACTTTCTGAAAGCTGGTCCGGGTTCGACATCGGTCATCATCCTCAAACTGAATTCCGAAATTAAACAGGACGGCGTCCCTGTGCCATGATCTGAGAGGTCATGGTCAGCATGATCCGTGAGCGACTAGGCCTGAGAGCATGTTCGGCGATGAACTCAAACGCTGGCGCAGCCTGCGACGGCTCAGCCAGGAAGATCTCGGCGCAGCGGCGGGGGTCTCGGCGCGCCACCTCTCCTGCCTCGAGCGGGGCATAGCCCTCCCCTCGAAAGCGATGGTGCTGAGGCTGGCAGCGGCACTCGACCTTCCCCTGCGGGAGCAGAACGGTCTACTGGGTGCCGCGGGCTATGCCCAGAAATGGCAGGATGCGGGCGATACCATCCCCCTTTCCCTGAAGCCCGCAATCGACGCGATCCTGAAGAACCAGCCCTTCCCCGCCTACGCCCTGAACGGTCGCTACGAGGTCCTCGACGCGAACCCCGCCGGCTGGGCGATGCTCCGTCTCCTGAAGGCTGATGCGGCGAGGGGGATGAACGTCGCCGAAGCCATGCTCGCATCCGGCCCCCACCGGGACATGATCGAAGACTATGCGGTGACCGCGAAGCTGTTCCTCACCCGTCTCAGGGCGGAAGCGGTGCAGCAAGGCCCGCGCTCGACGCTGTGGCCGATCATCGGGGAGGCCCAGAAGGACCCCCTGATCCGTTCGGCCGCAGGGCCGGACAGCCATGATGGCGATCCGGTCTTCCCCCTTTCCGTGAGGGCCCTTGGGCAGAGGACGTCGTGGCTGACGGTCCTCCTCACCTTCGGCTCGCCGATGGATGCGATGGTGGAGCACCTCGTGATCGAGCAGTTCCTGCCGGCGGACGAGGAAACCAGGCGGATTGCCGAAGCGTTCCTTGCCTAGAGAAGGTCCTCGCGGCCCTGGTCCTTCAGCATCTGGACAATCGTCTTCACGTCCTGGGCGCGGTCCTCGGGCACGATGAGCACCGCCTTTTTGGTGGAGACGATGACGAACCCTTCCAGACCCACTGCCGCGACCAGCGGCGCCCCTTCTTCCGCTTTCAGGACGGTGTCCGGGCATTCGATCAGGATGCCCGCATCGGTATCGGTGCCGGGTTTGGAAAATGCCTTGACCGCCGCCCAGGAGCCGATGTCATCCCAGCCGATCGTCACGGGACTGACGACTGCGGCGCGGTCGGTCTTTTCCATGATCGCGTAGTCGATGGAATCGCCCTCCACCTTCTCGAAATCCGCCTCCCCGATCATGATCGAGGCCCCTTCTCTGGAGGCATTGCCGAAAGCCGTTTCGGTCGCGGCCATGATGCCGGGAGAATGAAGGGCCGCCTCCCTCAAAAGGTCTTCGGCCCGGTAGAGGAAGATGCCGGCATTCCATGCATAGTCGCCCGACGCGACATAGTCCTGCGCCCTTTCGAGGTCGGGCTTCTCGACGAAGCTCGCGACCCGGAAGACGCCCTCGGTCAGCGGATCGCTCTTCCTGATATAGCCGTAGCCCGTCTCGGGGCGGTCCGGGGTGATGCCGAGGGTCACGAGGAAGCCTTTCTCGGCTGCCGCGCGCCCACGCTCGACCGCCGCGCCGAAGCCTTCGGAGTCCCCGATATGGTGATCGGCGGGCAGGAGGAGGACGAGACCGTCCCGCCCCTGCGTTTCGAGAACGAGGAGTGCCGCCATGATCGCCGCAGGCGCGGTGTTCCTGCCGAAGGGCTCGAACACTGCACGGCCGCCCTCGGGAAGCTGGCCCTCGACAAGCTTCCGGTGCAGGGCCGAAGCGATCAGGACAGGCGGCGCGAAACCGTCGCCCTTCGTCCGCTCCATGGTCTCGCCCAGCATCGTCCTGTCACTGACGAGACTGCGATACTGCTTGGGATGGTCGCGGGTGGACAGGGGCCACAGGCGGGTGCCGGAGCCGCCGGCCATGATGACGGGGGTGATGATGCTCATCTGAACCTCAGGCGGAGATGCTCTTGCGCGCATCGAGACCGCGGCGCCAGCGCCACAGCTCTTCATGGTCCTCCGGCGGCTGACCCTTGATGACGCGAGCGAAATCGAAAGCGACGACGGCAGTGATGTCGGCCACCGAGAACTGATCAGCGGCGATATGGTCCCGGCCGCGAAGGTGGCGGTCGAGCTTGTCCCAGAACGCGGCGAGCCGCTTCCTGCCGCGCTCGGCGAGAGCGGGAATCTGCTCGTAGTTTTCAGGACCCGTCAGGGCACGGTCTTTCATCGGCGCCGCCTTGTTCCGAAGAGCCTCTGCGATGGCAAGGAGTCCCTCGAACTCGCAGCGGGCGTTCCATGAGGCAATGACGCCCTTCTCCGTGGGCGTGGTTCCGAGGAGCGGAGGGTGAGGGATGGCGGCTTCGAGATAGGCGACGATGCCGGCATTCTCGGTCAGGACCTCGCCATCGGGAAGTTCGAGAGCGGGTACCGTACACTGCGGGTTCACCTTGCGGAAGCTGTCGGAGAGCTGCTCGCCCCCAGCAAGGTCGACGATCACGGTCTCGTAGTCCGCGCCCTTCTCGGCGAGGGCGATGCGGGCACGCCTGGGGCTGGGGGCCATTGGAAAGTCGTAGAACTTCAGCATCGGGATCACCCCTCCCTCATGTGACAGAGAATGCCGGTACGGGGAGAGACCTCGCCAGCAACGCTCTTCTTCCAGATGGCCTCGACGGCGCTCGACCCACCATGCCGCTCGAAATTCATGTGCCCTTCGAGAGCATCGGTCATCCTCGCCCAGGCCTCGAGGGCGCGGCCCATCAGAACACCCGGGCCGAGTTCCTTCTCCCGCTTCTCGATCTGGGCGGGGGCGAAGAACAGGGTGGGCTTCGCGCCCGGAAGGGGCTGTTCCTGGCGCGGCGCCTGCCAATGGGTCACGCCCACGACACTGCTGACAGCAATGTCGTCGCCGATCCGCTCGTGAACGGCAGTGATGACTTTTGCGTCTCCCGACATGTCCACGAGGGCGGTCCGCGCCTTGGGCAGGGCTGCGATCTCGTCATAGCCGAAGACCTCGTCGAAAACGTCCAGCTCACGGACGAAATCCTTGTTGCCTGCGGAGGTGACGCCCACGAGCCGGGGCCGGTTGCCGCCGAGCCCACGCGCCGCCATGGCGACGCCGAAGCCCGTCTTGGACGACGCGCTTGTCACCACGACCTGCTCGGCGCCGTACCATCCCTCGTCAGAGAGCCAGTCGGCGATGATGTAGGAGGTGGCAAAAAGCGGGAACAGCACCGCGCGGGCGTTCTCCCGGGTCTTCACGCTCGGCGGGTCCTCCGCCACGAGACGGTAGCGGTTGTAGGTAGCGGGCAGCGAACTCCTGTGGTTGGTGATGTCGGTCACCTGGCCGCCTTTCCTCCTTGGCCTGATCGTCAGGTGGCTGCTCATCGGGAAATAGCCGTAGAGGCGTTCTCCAACCCGCAGCTCGGGGCTTGCGCTTTCAATGACCCGGCCGAAGCCCCAGACGGGGATGACCCCCCACCCCTGCCTCGAGGAGGGAAAGAAACCCCAGTAGCCGATCTGCTCGCCGACGATCCCGTAAGTGACGTTGTTGGCCGTCAGCCCGAAGAACTCGACCTCGAGCCTGGCCTCGCCTTCGTCGATGCGGCCCGCTTCGTGAGTCATCACGTGGGTTTCGGCGAGGTCTGTCTTTTTCACTTCGAGAGTGCGGATGGTCGTCATGGCTGTTTTTTCCCGGCCAGCACTTCAACTGCTCGCCCTGTCGCAATTTTCCGCCTGCCAGCGCAAGCCCCGCTCACAGGGCAGGCAGGATCAGCGGCGTGAGGAGATAGGCAAGACAGGTGATCGCAACGACCCCGAGAAGGTTCAGCTTGACCCCGATCCGGGCCATGCGCGCGATGGAGACTTCGCCGCTGGCGTATGCGATCGCGTTGGGGGCCGTCGCCATCGGAAACATGAAGGCGCAGGACGCCGAGAGCGCGACGGGAATCGCGAGGGTTACGGGGTCGATCCCCCCGGCACTGGCGATGGCCACGACCACCGGGGTCAGCGCCGCCGCGGTGGCGACATTGGAGGTCACCTCGGTCGCGAAGATCACGACCACGGCGAGGGACAGCATGATCAGGATGAGAGGCAGGCTCGTCAGGCCCGAAAGCTGCTCTCCGAGATAGTCGCCGAGCCCGGTGGCGGTAATCGCCGACGCGAGCGAGAGCCCCCCGCCGAAAAGGAGGATGACGTCCCAGGGGATGGTCTTTGCCGTGTCCCAGTCGAGGAGGGCGGCGCGCCTGTCCTCGCGGCAGCCGGCGGGCACGAGAAACATCAGGATCGCTCCCGCGACGGCGATGACATGATCGGTGAGACCCGCGAAGGGCCTGACGCCGAAAAGCGCAAGATCCTGGATGAAGGCGCGCCTGAAGATCCAGAAGAATGCGATCACGCAGAACACGAGGAGGGTCCTGACTTCCGGCCTTGTCCAGGCACCGAGCGCCGCGAGCCTGCACCTCACCTCCTCCTGGGGACAGCCCTCGGCCCGCGGGACCGGTCCGGACAGTCGGTTGAGGACAAACCATGCGGCGGGGATCAGGAGAGCGACAGCGGGAACGCCGAAAGCCATCCACCGCGCGAACGAAAGCCGCTCGTCACCGCCCTGGGCGAGGGCGCCGATGACGATGAGATTGGTGGGCGTGCCGACCGGCGTGGCAAGGCCGCCGATCGACGCTCCGTAGGCGACCGAGAGGCAAAGGGAGATGGCCAGCGTTTCCCCCTTCCCTTCTCCCGCGCCGAGACTGCGGGCGACCGAGAGCGCGACGGGCATCAGCATGATCGAGGTGGCGGTGTTGCTGATCCATGCGGAAAGAAGCGCCGAAGCCATGAGGAAGCCAAGCGAGAGGCCGCCGACCGACGATCCGGCCCGCCTGACCGTAAGCAGGGCAAGACGTTCGTGAAGGTGCCAGCGCTCGACGCTTTTCGCGATGATGAAGCCGCCCAGCAGCAGCATGATGATCCGGTCTGCGTAGGGAAGCGAAGCCTCCTGGATCGTCCTGACACCGAAGACCGGAAGGACCACGAGAGGCAGGAGCGACGTGATCGGGATCGGGATCGCCTCCGTCACCCACCAGGTGGCCATGAGCGCTAGCAGCGCCACCACGACCCATGCCTCGAACTCCAGGCTTTCGGGCGGGCCGACGAGGAGCAGGCCGATGAAGAGCAACGCGCCGAGACCGAGGCCGAAACCCCGCCCTTCGGTCAGCCCAGACTGAAGAATTCGGCTCACCCCGTGCCGCCCTCCCGCAACAGGAGGCGCAGACGACCATGCTCCGCCAGAAAAGGAAAGAGGGCGCCCGCCGGCTCCCGCGCGCTAGGTCCACGGGGGAAAGAGGAGAGTGGCGAGATGGCGAACCCGATCATCCTGACGGTGCTGTTCGACGAGGAAACCCAGGGCTTCATCGATGACGAGCGCGAGCGGTGGTTCGTGCCGCGGCTCAACCGGATTCCGGGGCACCTGACCCTGTTCCACAAGCTGCCCGGGGAGGAGGCGGAAGAGATCGGGCGCCTGATCGAGATGACCCTTGCGAGCAGGGAGCCCTTCAGGGTGGTGTTTTCCAAACCCTTCCTTCTTGGGGGCGGGGTGGCCTATCGCGCGAAGTCCGAGGATCTCGAGGAGATGCGCTCTGAGCTCGCCGAGGCGTTCGGCGGCTGGCTCACCGACCAGGACCGGAAGCCCTTCCGCCCCCATGTCACGGTCCAGAACAAGGTGACCCCGGCCACGGCCAAGGCGTCCCTGAAGGCCATCGAGGAAGATTTCACCCCCTTCGAGGCCGAAGCCAGGGGGGTGAAGATGTGGTCCTACGAAGGCGGGCCCTGGAAGGAAGTCCGCGAGCTGCCCTTCGGCACCGGATCAGGCTGATGGCATGGCGCGTTCGATCAGGGCGTCCTGATCGATACCGGGTGCAAGATCGCCATAGAGAAACCCGGCCCTGTCGCCGGACAGCCTTTGCGCGCAGAAGGCTTCGAAGACGAAATCCGGAGCGGCCCTGCCGAGGGCTGCGGCCTGAAGGGCGAGGGCTGCATCCTGAGCGAAGCGGCGGGCGGCCCCTTCGTGCAGGCTGCCGGGTTTCAGCATCTCTTCGAGCGAGACGAGATGCCGGTCGAAAAGAGGATGGGCACCGCTGAAAGCTGCAAGCTCGGTACGGACGGCTTCGAGGCTTTCCGGCTCGCGTCCCATGGCACGCAGGATATCGAGGGCAATGACGTTCCCCGATCCTTCCCAGATCGCGTTGAGCGGTGACTGCCTGAAGAGGCGCGGCATCGGGCCCTCCTCGACATAGCCGGCGCCGCCGTGGCACTCGAGCGCCTCGTAGACGAAGCCCGGCTGGCGCTTGCAGATCCAGTATTTCGCGATCGGCGTCGCGAGCCGCATGAAGCCCCGTTCGCCCTCGTTATTCCGCGCGCGGTCGAGTGAGGCGCCGATGCGGAGCGCAAGGGCGGTCGCTGCCTCGCTTTCAATGACGAGGTCGGCGAGGACGGCCCGCATTGCCGGCTGGTCGGCCAGCCTTCTCTGGAAGGCCGTCCGCTGGGAGGTATGCCAGAGAGCCTGGGCAAGGGCAGAGCGCATCCCGCCGGCAGAGCCCAGGATGCAGTCATAGCGGGTGTGCTGCACCATGCGGATGATCGTCCTGACACCCTTCCCCTCATCCCCCAGCCGCTGGGCGTAAGCGCCGTGATATTCGATCTCGGAGGAGGCGTTGGAGCGGTCCCCCATCTTGTCCTTGAGGCGCATGATGTGGACCCTGTTTCTCTCCCCGGCGGGATGCCAGCGCGGAACGAGGAAGCAGGTGAGCCCCCCTTCCGCATAGGCGAGGGTCAGAAAGGCATCGCTCATCGGGGCGGAGCAGAACCATTTGTGGCCGGACAGCCTGTAGCTTCCGTCATCTGAACGCTCCGCCCGGGTGGTGTTGGCCCGGACATCGGAGCCGCCCTGCTTTTCGGTCATGGCCATGCCGATGGTCACGCCTGTCTTCTCCGGGGACGGAACGAAACGCCGGTCATAGGTTGATGCGGTGACCTTCGCGATCCAGGGATCGCCGACATCCGGTTCCTGCGCGAGGGCGGGGACGCTGGAATAGGTCATGGACATGGGGCAGGTCACCCCGCTGTCCGCGCCGGTCATCAGCATCATCATCGCGCCATGCAGGAGATGGCCATGTTCCTCCGTCCACGCAGCGCCGGAGATGCCGGCATCGAGACCCAGATCCATGAGCCGGTGATAGGCAGGATGGAACTCGACCTCGTCGAGCCTGTGGCCGAAGCGGTCGAAGCTCTTGAGCCTTGGCGGGTTCCCGTTCGCCTCGCGCGCCCATTCCTGGACCTCTTCCGAACCGCAGCGTTCGCCGAACAGCGAGAGACGCCGATGCTGCGCCGCGCCGCCGAAGGCCTCGATGGCGCCTCTCAGCGCCCTGTCGGTCTTGTAGAGATTGATGCCCTCGAAGGGCGTCGGCTGGTTCGTGACCGCGTGGGTTGCGAGTTCGCTGTGGGGGCGGTGATGCGGCACGGAGCCTTCCTTTCCGGCAAGCTGGCCTTCGCGCGGCCTAGAGCATACGCGCGATGATTTCCTTCATGATCTCGGTCGAGCCGCCATAGATCCTCTGCACGCGGGCATCGGCATAGAGCCTCGCGATGGGCGCTTCCCACATGAAACCGTAACCGCCATGGAGCTGCACCGCCACATCGGCCACCTCCGCGAGGGTCTCTGACGTCCACGCCTTGGCCATGGCGGCGGTGTCCGCGGCGAGGGTCCCTGCGATCTCCGCCTCGATGCAGCGATCCACGAAGACCCTCGCGATCTGCGCCTTCGTCTTGAGGTCGGCGAGCTTGAAACGGACATCCTGAAAGGCGGCGATGGGCCGGCCGAAGGCCTGCCTCTCCCGGGTGTAGTCACGGGCGAGCTCGAAGGCGGTCTCCATCGACTGGGCACAGCCGATGGCGATGATGAGACGCTCCCACGCGAGCTCGTTCATCAGCATGGGGAACGCACCGTTCCGGGCGCCGAGGATGTTCTCCTTGGGCACGCGCACGTCGTCGAAGGTGAGCTGGCAGGTGTCCTGCGCCTTCAGCCCGAGCTTCTTGAACGGTTTGTCCTTGTGAAAACCGTCCCGGTCCGCCTCGACGAGGACGAGGGACATCTCCTTCGCGCCGCCTTCGGAGCCCGTCTTGCAGACCACGATAGCGAAATCGCAGTTCCAGCCATTGGTGATGTAGGTCTTGGCGCCGTTGATGACGAGCTCGTCGCCGTCGGCTGTGGCGCGGGTCTCGATCGCCTGGAGGTCGGAACCGGTCCCGGGTTCGGTCATGGCGATGGCGCCGATCTTCTCGCCCCTTGCCATGGCGGGTAGGTAGGCCTGCTTCTGCGCCTCCGTCCCGTAATTGTTGATGTAGGGTGCGACGATATCCGAATGCAGCGAGAAGCCGATGCCGCTCGCGTTGATACGGCTCTGCTCCTCGATCAGTATGGCGCTCGCGCGCCGGTCGACCCCCGATCCTCCGTAGGCTTCAGGCATGGTGGCGCAGAGGAGGTCGAGCTCCCCCGCCTTCCTCCAGACTTCGCGGTCGACATAGCCCTGCTCTTCCCAGCGGTCGTGGTGGGGCTGGATCTCCTCCTCGAAGAAGCGACGGACGGTCCTGCGGAAGAGTTCGTGCTCCTCCTCGTAGACGCGGCGTTCGAGCATCGGGTCCCTCCCTTCGGCACGCCTCGGTCATCGGAGTTCTCGATGACGGCGGGCGGCGATAATCGTTGGCCCTTATGAGAAGCGCGAAGTGGCCCGCTCTTCAAGGGGGCAGGTGCTTTACTTGAGAGAGGATCCCGGTACCTGTGCCCCGGCGACCAGGGAACGGACCGAGAGGGCGGGAATGACCAAGGGTTGGAAACAGGGCACGGCAATCGTCGGGGTAGCAGCGACGGTGATGGCCGGGAGCGTTTCGGCGCAGGACGAGGGGCTCGGTGCCCTGACCGACGTGGTCACCGTCACCGCGACGAAACGGCCCGACCCCGAAAACGTGCAGGATGTCCCCCTCGCGGTCACCGCCTTCGACGAGGAGAGCCTCGAAGCCCTCAAGGTCCGTGACCTCACCGATCTCGGCTTCTCCGCGCCGAACGTGGCGCTCGAGGATATCGGCACCGTTCCGGGTACGGCGAATTTCGCCATCAGGGGCCTCGGGATCAATTCCTCGATCCCCTCCATCGATCCCGCGGTCGGGGTCTTTCTCGACGGCGTCTATCTCGGCGTGAATGCCGGGGTGGTCCTCGACCTCTTCGATATCGAAAGCGTGGAGATCCTCCGCGGCCCGCAGGGGCTCCTCTTCGGACGCAACACCACCGGCGGGGCGGTGGTCGTGAACACCTCGGGCCCCACGGATACGTTCCGCGCCAGGGGGCGGGTCGCCTACGAAGCGCCTCTCGGTGACGACCGGGGCGGGCCGCGGCGCATCGCGAGCGGCAGCCTTTCGGGCCCGATCCTGCCGGGCAGGCTGAACGGCAAGGTCGGCGCCTACCTGAACGACGACGAAGGATATTTCGAGAACCGCCTGGATGGATCCTCGATCGGCGAAAGTTTCACCTACAGCCTGCGCGGGGCGCTGGAATTCACGCCCTCGGAAACACTGACGGTGCTCGGCAAGCTCGACTTCACCCGCAGGGACGGTGACGGCGCGATCAGCCAGAACCGCGGCCTCTTCGAACGTGACAGTTTCGATGTGTCCCTCGACGAGCCCGGTTTCGCCGATATCGAGACACTGACCTTCAGCCTGAGGAGCGATCTCGATGTCGGGTTCGGTGACGGCCGGATCACCAAGATCATGGGCTACCGGACCCTCGAGCAGGCGACGCGGAACGACATCGATTCGGGGCCTGAGCGCATCTTCGTCTCGGATACGGGCCTCGACCAGGACCAGGTGTCGGGTGAGCTGCGCTACGCAGGCACGTTCGGGCGGACAGAACTGACCACCGGGCTCTACGGGTTTCACCAGGACGCGGCCTATTTCGAGAACCGTGACCTGACCGCCCTTGGCGCGCCCTTCTCCTATGGCGGCGGCACCCAGGAACACACGGTTCTCGGCATCTTCGGCCAGGCCGATCATCACCTGACCGATACCCTGGCGCTGAGCCTCGGGTTGCGGCTGACCCGCGAGGAGAAGGAAAGCGCGGTGACGTTCGTCCGGCCGCGGCCGGAATGCTCGCCGATCGAGGGGACCTGCCCGACCGAGGGAGAGAACCCCTTCGCGCCGGGCGAGCCGAACGGCTTCCGCGACCGGGACGAATGGTCGAACCTGATCCCGAAGATCGGCCTTGCCTACGAGCCGGCGGATACGGTCCTTCTTTATACGCACTGGACCAAGGGCTACCGCTCGGGCGGCTACAACCTCAGGGCGACGAACCCTGCCCTGTTCGTGGAGACCATCGAAGCAGGGGGCGAGCCGAGCTTCGACGAGGAGGAAGTGCGCAGCTTCGAGATCGGCGGCAAGTTCGAGACGGCGGACGGGCGCGGGCAACTCAACCTTGCTCTTTTCCGTACGAAGATCGAAGACATGCAGCGCGAGGTGAACCTGTCGAGCCCCACTGCCGGGGTCTCGCAGTTCATCCTGAACACCGCCGATGCGACCATCGAAGGCATCGAGGCCGAGGGGCAGTGGCGGGTGGGCGAGAGCCTGCTCCTTCGCGCCAATCTGGGCCTCATCGATGCCGGGTACGATCGTGTGCTGTTCGATATCTCCAGCGATGACGTGGTCGACCGGGACGACCTCGCCCTTGCGATCCCGCGCGTGCCCGAGGCGACCTACGGCGCATCGGTCCTGCACGAGGCGGATCTTCGCGAGCGCGGCAGCCTTCTGACGCGGGTGAGTTTCCAGCACCGCGACCGGGTGGCCTACACGGACAACAATTTCGGGTGGATCCAGGCTGCCGACATGCTCGATGCCAACCTGACCTGGCAGCCCCGCGACGGCCGGGTTGCGCTGTCCCTCTACGGCCGGAACCTCCTCGACGAGGTGCAGGCCGGGGGCGATACCCAGCTTCCCTTCGGCGGCCCGCTGTCGAGCGGGGTTGCGCAGCCCTTCGGCGCCGACCCTGCGGGGGGCACGTTCTCACCCCTGATGCCCGGCCGGGTCATCGGCGTGGAATTGCGGATGTCGCGGTAGCTCAGGAGATCGGGAGACCTTCGGTCGCGCCGGCCTTCACCCAGCGAATGGCTCCGACGAGATCGCTGCTCGGACAGGGTTTGGAGCAGACGGCGGCTGTCGGGAACGCCCTGCGCAGGCCCTCGGGGTCAGCGTGAGCGGAATGGAAGATCAGCGGCAGGCCGGCCTCGTACATCTCGCGCGCGAGACTGAGGGAATTGCCGTCGGGCAGGGAAATGTCGAAGATCGCGAAGTCGATCCGGTGTTCGGCCACGATCGCCTGCGCCTGAGCGAGCGTCGCGGCGATGAACACCTCCCGCGCTCCTTCAAGCAAGGCCGTGGCTTCGAGGTCCATGGCGACAAGGGCCTCGTCCTCGACCACGAGGACCGTATCTCCGGCGAAAGCGGGCTCAGCCACGCCGGCCCTTGATCGCCGGTAACCGGAGGCGGAATGTTGCAACAAGGCCATTCTCAGTCCAATTCCGCTCAACGGTTCCGCGCATCTGGCGAACGCTGGCATCGACCAGACGCGTCCCGAAACTCGGAACGCCGGAGGAAGAATGGACGGATTTTGTCAATTTCTCGTTCCATTGCAGCTCGAGTTCGTTCTCATCGTGGAGTGACCACGTCACAGCTACAATGCCGCCTTCGGTCGACCAAGCGCCATACTTGACTGCATTGGTCGCAAGCTCGTGAACGATCAGGCTCATGGGAGTCACTGCATCCACTGGGACTTCCACGGGCCCGCCGCTCAGGCTGAGACGGTCCGTGGAGGTGTGCGGTTTCAGAAGCCGGGTGAGAAGCGGTTGCAGGCCGACCTTCGCATCCGCCGACTTGTTCTGGGTCAGCTCGTAGGCGCGGCCGAGCGCGTTGACCCTGAGGTTCAGCTGCCTTGCGTAGTCGAGCACGTCCCGGCCGGGAGCGGCGGTCGTGTTGATGAGCGACGCGATCACGGCGAAGAGGTTCTTCACCCTGTGGTTCATCTCCTCGACCATCAGGACCTGACGTTCCCTGGCCTCCTCCTCGAAGGTGATGTCGTAGTTCAGGCCGATCAGCCTGGTGCGTCCGTCGGCGCTCGTCCTGCGTTCGCCGACCCCCATGATCCACCGAATGGAGCCCTCACGGGTCTGCAGGCGAAACCGGTGCTCGTAGCGCTCCCCGGTTTCGATCGTCCGCTGGAATGCGGCAATCGCCTCATCCCTGTCTTCGGGAAGGATACGGGACACCGCGGTTTCGAAGTCCTGCTGGTCCGGCTCGAGATCGAAGAGCCTGCCCATCTGGGGGTCGTAGATGGACTCGCCCGTATCGACGTCATACTCCCAGACGCCCATCTTGCCTGCATCGAGCGCGAGAGCCAGACGCTCGGTCTTGAGCTGCAGGTCAGCTTCGAGGGCCTTGACCTCGGTCATGTCGTTGAAGACCAGCGTCGCCCCGTCCCGTCCGCCCTCGGTCGACCGGTAGGGGAAGATCCGCATCTGGAAGATTCTCCCGTCGTCGCGCATGACGACCATGCGCTCGACCGTGCGCCAACGCTCGATGGTCTCGCGGACATCGTCGAGAAGGCTGGGCTCGTCGATCAGGCGCGTGATCTGGGTGAGCGAGCGCCCCCTGTCGTCGTCGCTGAAGGCGAAGATCGACCTGGCCTGATCCGAAAAGAGCCGCACCTGGAGATCTTCGTCGACAACGATGAGCGCGATCGAAGCGGAGCGGAAGAAATTGATGAGGTCGTCATTGGCCACCCCGAGCTCCGAGATCTTGGCCTTGAGTTCGTCGTTCAGTGTCGAGAGCTCCTCGTTCGCCGACTGGAGCTCTTCGTTCATCGACATCATCTCTTCGTTGGAGCTCTTGAGTTCCTCGTTCGCGGTCTCGAGTTCCTCCACCGTGCCACGAAGGCGCTGGCGTGTGCTCCTGAGCTCCTGCTCGAGGCTGACGATGCGGTCGTCGGCGGTGTCCGCCTCGATGTAGTGCGGCCTGAACTCCTCCTTGAAGCGTCCGGTCTCGATGAAGACGATGGCGATCGTCCCGTCCGCCATGGGGTCGGCAACGACATCCACCGTATGCGACCCGAACCGGGTACTCACCGTGACGTCTTCCATGGCCTTGCGTTCGCCGCTCTCCTTCACGCGGGAGATCAGGAGCTGCATGCTGTGCCGAAGCTCCCCCCGGGCGAGGCGCGAGATATGCTGGTCCTGGTCACCGGGAGCCGATTTGAGATAGCTCGAAAGGTCGCCAACGGAAGAGACGATATCGCCCTCCGTCGTTACACGGACGAAAACCGGAGCATAGCGTTCGAGGATCGCCGCATGGCTGGCCGCGCGTTGGCCCGTCGGCTGGGTTCCGCGGGGCCTCCCGATATAGCCGCTCGCCCCGCTCTCCCCCTGACCGGGGCCGCCCAGGCCGATGGGCAGGTCGATCGGATAGCTGCGCGGCGTGTCCTTGCGGCGGTAGAGGCGTGTCTTCTGGTCGACGGTCTCGAACAGGCTCTCGCGCTGGGAGATGCCTTCTGACGGGCCGAGGAAGAGGTGCCCTCCCGGCTTCAGGCCATAATGCAGGAGCGCCGTGAGGCTGTGCTGGATGTCGTCGCCGAAATAGATGAAGAGATTGCGGCAGGAAACCAGATCGAGCTTCAGGAAAGGCGGATGCTTGATGATGCTGTGCACGGAGAAACGCACCATGTCGCGGATCTGCGGCGCAATCTGGAACTCGTCACCGTAATCGTGCGTATAGGCATTCCTCAGCCGCTCGGGGATGTCTTCCAGCGCACTGATCGGGTAGCATCCCTTGCGTGCGATACGGATCATGCTTTCGTCGATGTCGGTGGCAAAGACCTGGACCCGCTGCGAACCTTTCGCTTCCCCCATGGCTTCTGCGAGTAGCATCGCGATCGTATAGGCCTCCTGCCCGGACGAACAGCCCGGTACCCAGACCCTGATCTCCTCCCCCTCCCCGGCGGGACGTTCGGCCAGTGGCACGATGACCTCGCGGCGCAGCAGCTCGAAATGGTCCGGGTCACGGAAGAACTTGGTCACGTTGATGAGAAACTCGTGGAAAAGGGCTTCGCACTCGTCCCTGTCGGACCGCAGGAGAGCGATGTAGGCGGCGGTATCGATTTCGTTCCTCACCTGCATGCGCCGCTCGATCCGCCTGAAGAGTGTCGAGTGCTTGTAGCCGCTGAAATCGTGTCCCACGCGCTCCGAGAGGATCGCCAGCACCTCGCGCAGGACGGAAGCGGCGCGGTCGTCATCATCGCCCTGGAAGATGCCGTCCTTCCTTCTCGCAAAGAACGAGACGATCTCGCGCACGATGTCCTGCGGGGGCAGGATGAGATCGACACAGCCCGTGGAAATACCCGCCTCCGGCATCCCGCCGAACCGGGCGGTCCTCGGGTCCTGGGCGACACAGATGCCGCCGACTTCCTTGATCGCGGCAAAGCCAGCGGATCCGTCCGATCCTGTTCCCGACAGAAGGACGCCCGCGGCGGAGGGTCCGCATTCCTCGGCGAGACTGCTGAGGAGGGCATCAATGGGCCGGTTGAGCTTCGCGGCACCCTCGAGGGACTCAAGCTCGATGCATCCGCCCTTCACCCGCGGCAGGTAACCGGGCGGTGTCACATAGACGCAGCCCTCCTCGATGCTCGTGCCGTTCTCGGCTTCGATCACTTCGAGCGATGTCAGGCCCGCAAGGAGCTCGGCAAGGGGGCTTCGGTGATCGCGATCGAGATGCTGCAACAGGATGACGGCGGCCCTCGTCTTGGCGGGAATGGCGCCGACCAGAGCGCTGATGGCCTCAACGCCACCGGCGGAGGCACCAACACCGACCACGGGAAACGCAACATCATGGGTCGAGGCGGGCAAGGCGATCTCCTGCGTCACTGAGGGCACCGGACGTCCATCCAGGATGGAACCGGTCACCGGGAAAGCCGATATCACACCGCCCCGCAAGGTGTCCGCTGCGTCGCGGGGCCGGCCCGTCCCCGAAACGCCATGGCAGACAGTGAGAGACCGGGCGGTGCGCGCGATCACGTCGCGGGAACTTAATCCGGCGCCCCACGTTGTCCGACTCGGCATTCAACGAGGTACCGGTTTCATGGAAATTCTGCATCTTAATATCGAGAACTTCGCAGTTTTTCCCCATCCTGCGTTCCAGATGATCGCCGTCCTCCTCATGGTGGGATACGGCGCGCACCTGGCATTCTCGGCCTATTTCCTCGCGGCCTCGACACAGATCGCGCCGCGCTACCGCCTTGTGCCGTGGCTTTCGGCGGTGGTGATGCTGGCGGCGGGCCTCAGCCTCCTGCGTGAATACTCGGTGTGGACCGAGACGATGATCTTCACGGGCACCGGCTGGACGCGGGACAGCCAGGAGATCTTCTCCAACGCCTACCGCTACGCCAACTGGACGATCACCATTCCCCTCCTGCTCGGGCAGTTGCTGGTCGCCTTGAAACTCCCGCGCAAGGAGATGCACAGCCTGTTCCCCAAGCTGGTGGTCGCGGCGCTCCTGATGATCTGGACCGGGCTGTTCGGCCAGTTCTACGAAGAGGCGAACGTCGTCACGATGCTGATCTGGGGCGCGGTCTCGACGGTCCCCTTCGTCTATCTGGTGATCGCGGTGAAGCGCGCCCTGTCACGCTCGAAAAGCTACACGCCGGCGCCGCTCCATCCCTGGCTCGACAAGCTGTTTCCCTACTTCCTGTTCTTCTGGGGCCTCTACGCCATCGCCTACATGGTCCCCGCCTTCTCCGACGGGGCGACGGCGGCTGTCGTGAGGCAGTTCATGTATACCCTCGCCGATATCGGCTCGAAGCTGGTCTACGGGGTGATCCTCTCCCGCTTCGTCCTGCGCCGCAGCGCCTATGAAGGTTACGGGCCGGCCCTTGAGGCCATGGGCGGTGACATTGTTCCGGAGGACGAAGCCGGAAGCTCCGGGGCCGAACACACCAAAGTGCACGCCTGAAGCGATGGGTGAGGCCGTCAGACATACGATCCCTTCACTGATCGGCCTTGCTCTGGCGGGAGGACTCCTGGTCCTCCTGCCACCTTCGGCGACGCTGGTGGCCGCCTTCGTCCTCGTCGCGATCGTCGGGCTGCCGCACGGCGCTTCGGACACCGCGCTCGCGAGGCCGCGCTGGCAGGCCTGGTTCGGCGGGGCCTGGCTTGCGGCCTTCCTCGCCGCCTATCTCGGGACAGCGCTCGTCGCCTTTGTCTTCTGGATCAGTTTTCCGGTCACCGCACTGGCCCTGTTCCTGATCGTTTCAGCCGCCCATTTCGGCCATGACGACCTGCCCTCCGGCCTGGCCGACGGACGCGGCGCCGGCACGCCGGCCGGATGGGCCCGGGGTCTCTTCGTGCTCGGTGCGCCCGCCCTCTTCTGGCGCGCCGAGGTGGCCGCGATCTTCGCCGCCCTTCTTCCTGCGGATGAAGCCGGGGCCGCTGAGGTTCTCGCGTCTCTGCTACAGGCGATCGCGGTCCCCGCAGCCCTGGCGAGCATCCTCCTTCCGCGGATGAAAGGAGCGGGGGACAATGGTGACGTGAGTTTCCTCCGCTCCGCACTGGTCCTGGTCCCCTTCCCGCCCCTTGTCGGCTTCCCGCTCTATTTCGCCGCCGTTCACAGCGCACGGCAGATGAGGCGGAGAACCGAGGCACTGGGCCTTCGGAGCCGTAGCGACTACCTCCTCACCGTCTGGCCCTACGCCCTCGGCGGGGTGGGGGTGATGACACTTGCCGGCTTGGCCCTGACAGGTGTTCCCGATCGCCTCCTCGCGACCCTTTTCATCGGCCTCGCGACCCTGACCGTTCCTCATATCCTCTTCGGCCACGCGCCACAGACAGCCTCCGTCACCACCACCCAGCAGCAAACGAGGGAGACCAGTTGTGCCTAATATCGAGAATTACCTCACCTACGAGCACTGGCATTTCGACTACGTCCGGCATATCTTTACCCTGACGGTTGCCGTTTTCGGTGCCGGGCTCGTCTACTTTCTGCTCAGCGCAAGGAACATCGCGCCGAAGTACCGGGCGAGTTCGTTCCTCTCGGCCGTGGTCATGGTCTCGGCCACTTACGAGATCTTCTCGTTGTGGCATAGCTGGGACAGCGCCTTTGCCTACGCCGGTGACGCCTGGCAGCGCCTCGACGGCAAGATCTTCTCGAACGGCTACCGCTACGCCAACTGGTGTATCGACGTGCCGATGCTGTTGACCCAGCTTCTCATCGTAGCCGGCCTCGCGGGCAAGAATTTCTGGTCGAACTGGTGGCAGTTCACGCTGGCCGGCCTCCTGATGATCTTCACCGGCTATGTCGGCCAATACTACGAGCCGCAGGTCGCCGGCGTTGCCGCCGGTGACAGCGCGCCGTTCTGGATCTGGGGTTTCGTCAGCTCCCTGTTCTTCGCCTATATCGTCTTCCTGACACTGAAAGTGACGCTGAACCCCGTGGGGGCCATGCCAGATCGTGCAAGGACGGAGTTGCGCAATATCGGCTTCCTGCTGATCGGCTCGTGGACCCTCTACACCTTCGCCTATGGCTGGCCGGCGTGGCAGCCGGACGCGGACGGCGTTGCGGTGAGGCAGACCCTCTACACCATTGCCGACATCGTCTCCAAGCTGGTTTACGGTGTGCTTCTCGGCCGCGTCGCACTGATGCGCAGCGCCTACGAGAACTTCACCCCTGCCCTCCAGGTCGGCGGCGACCGGGCCTTCTCCCCCGAGGAGAAGAAGGGGCTCACCCAGCCCGCATGACCATGCGTCTTCGCGGGGCGCAGGTGGGCCTGATCCTCCTGCGCTTCGCACCGGCCATGATCCTGCTCCTCCTCCCGCCGCTCCTCGTGGGGCTCGCGGAGGGGGAGATGGGGATCACCCTCGCCCTCCTCTTCGCTCTCGTTCCGTGCCTCGGCGCTTCCTATTCGGTCCTGAGGCTGCCTCCTCCTGTCCGGCAGACCGAATGGGAGACGCTCACCGCCGCGACTCTCCTTTTCTTCGTCAGCGGCCTCTTCATCGCGCCGGTCTTCTGGCTCAACGGTCTCGGTTTCGCGGACGGTGTCTTCGAAGCGGTCTCGGGGATCACCTCGACCGGACTCACCCGCTACACCGCTCCGCAGGATCTTCCGTTTTCTGCCCTGTTCATGCGCGCCTGGTCGCAATGGGTGGGCGGCTACGCCATCATCACCCTCACGGTCGCATTCCTCTCCCCCTCCATGCAGGCGGCAAAGGATCTCGGCTCGGTGGAGATGGACAGCGACGACAGCCCGGCCAAGCGGACGGCGGCCAAGGTTCTCGCACTCTATGTCGGGTTGACCATCGCGACGGTCGCCGCAGTGATGCCGACGGGAATCGGCTGGCGCGATGCGCTGCTGCACGGGCTGACATCGATCTCGACGGGCGGTTTCTCAGCCCATGGCGACAGCCTGGGCGCCGTGCCGCGGGCCGCTGCGGTGGTCCTGATCGGCTTTGCGCTGATCGGGGCGCTCGCATTCACCGATATCGTCGTCGCCGACGGCAGGACCCGGAGGCATCTCCTGAAGCTTTCGTCCGTGCTCGCTGTCCTCGTTGCCTTTGCGGGGCTTGGCGCGGTGACGCTCCGGGCCGCGGACGGGATGTCTGCCTTCGACGCGGGCTTCATCGCGCTTTCCGCCCAGACCACCACCGGTTTCTCGACCGCCAGCACAGGCGAACTCACCTTGGCGTCGCAGCTCGTCCTCAGCCTCCTCATGTTCATCGGCGCGGATGCGGGATCGACGGGCGGCGGGATCAAGGTGGTCAGGCTCCTCATTCTCGGCTCGCTGGTCCTTGGCCTCTTCCCGAAGGTGCGCCAGCAGAACTCCCCCGATGACGGGACGGCGCTGACCGTCGGGATCATCCTTGGCTACGCGCTGCTTCTCGTCCTCGGGGCCTTCCTCCTCTGGGCGCTCGGAGCTTCCTTCGGCGATGCGGTCTTCGAGATGGCTTCGTCGGTGGGGACCGTGGGGCTTTCCGCTGGCGTCACCGGCGCGCCGCCTCATCCCCTCGCCCTGTGGATCCTCATTGCGGGCATGGTCATGGGGCGGGTGGAGGTTCTGCTCTTCGCCTTCGCCTTCGCGCGCTGGCGCCGGACCCGATAGGAAAAACTGGCCCTTCGCAAGTCGTGGGCGGGGGCTTATGAGACGCATCATGTATGCGCAGGAGCAGCTCCAGGCCCTGATCGAGACGGCAGTGGACGCGATCATCTCGATCAGCGCGGACGGCGAGATCCGTCTTTTCAACGCAGCCGCCGAGCGGACCTTCGGCCGGCCGGCCGACGAGGTGATCGGCGAGAATGTCGCGATCCTGATGCCCGACCATCACGCCCATCACCACCAGGGCTATATCGAGAATTTCCGGTCCACCGGGGAAGCGAAGATCATCGGCATCGGCAGGCAGGTCGAAGGAAGACGAGCCGACGGCTCGATCTTCCCGATGCACCTCTCGGTCGGGGCGTTCCGCGACGGTGACGAGGAGCACTTCGTGGGGATCGTCAGGGACCTCAGCGGCGAGATGGCCGAGAGGGCCCGGCGCGAGACCCTGCAGAACCAGCTCGAGCTGATCGGCAGGCATTCCGCGGTGAGCGAGATGGGCGCAGCCCTCGCCCATGAGCTGAACCAGCCGCTGACGGCCATCGACCTCTTTCTTTCGGCGGCCGAGAGGAAGCTTTCGGACGAACCTGCCGCGGCGCGCGAAATCTTCCTCAGGGTCCGCGAAGAAGCACAACGGGCGGGCAACATCGTCAGGCGCATCCGCGAGATGGTGGAACGGTCGGACGGTGAGCGCACGGCGTTCCTCCTGTCATCCGCAGTCGAGAGCGCGGCGGAACTCTGCCGCATCGTCGACCGGCAGAAGGCGGTGATCAGGATCGAGCCCCTGCCCCCCGCCATGCTGTTCGGTGATCCCGTCCAGATCCGGATGATTCTCGTCAACCTCATCAAGAACGCCCTCGACGCGACAGAGGGACAGGATGACGCACGGGTGGTCGTTCGCGCCGCCGCAGAGGAAGACAGTGTGCGGATCGAAGTCATCGACAACGGGCCAGGCATCGCGCCCGAAGTGGCCGAGATGCTCTTCGAGCCTTTTTCGAGCACCAAGGCGGAGGGTTTGGGGATCGGGCTTTCGATCTGCCGGACCATCGCGGAAAGCCATGGCGGGCGGCTTGACCAGCTTTCCGCCGCCGAGCAGGAGGATAGCCTCGGCGGAGCCGCTTTCGTTCTGGAACTTCCGCTGGCGGAGGACCAGGATGCCTGAGACCAAACCGATTGCCGTCGTGGACGACGATCCGAGCGTGCGGGACAGCGCGCTCCTCGTCCTCGAAATGGCGGGCCGGGACGTCGAGGGCTTTCCGACCGGGATGGATTTCCTCGAGACCGAGCGCGAGCGCTGGAGCGCGGTCTTTCTCGATCTCAAGATGCCGGGGCTCAGCGGCTTCGACGTCCTGACGCGGCTCGGCAAGGAAGGCGGCGCACCGTTCCCGGTCATCATGGTCAGTGCCCATGGCGACGTGAAAGCCGCAGTGCAGGCGATGAAGCTCGGCGCGGTGAGCTTCATCGAGAAGCCCTTCACCGCCGAGGAACTCGTCGCCGCCCTCGAAGACGCCGAAAGCGAGCGGGCCGAACAGGGCCCGGATCTCGACCAGGTGCTCGGCAGCCTGACGCCGCGCGAAAAGGATGTGGCGCTTCTCCTCAATGAAGGCCTGACCAACAAGGAAGTCGCCCGGCATCTCGACTGCAGCCCGCGGACAGTGGAAATTCACCGCTCACGCGTGCTGAGCAAACTGGAAGTGCGGAACGTGGCCGGGCTGGTCAGGCTGCTGGCCGGACACGAACTTCCCGCCTGATGCCTCCGAAACCTTGCGCCTGCGCAAGGCAAGCCGGGGCACCGGCCCTATATTGAAGGCATGTCCCGCACGGTCCCATCTCCCAACCGCAGCCGCGTTTTCGTCATCGAGGACGACGGCGCGGTGCGGGACGCCCTCATCATGATGCTCGGCGGAGCCGGGATCGAAGCGATGGCCTTTGCGGACGGCGAAGCCTTCCTCGATGAACCGATGCCCGGGGACGACGATCTCGTCCTTCTCGACATCGACCTTCCGGGGCGGAGCGGTATCGAGGTGACGCGCACCATGCGCAGGCGGGGATGCCGATCGCCCATCGTGGTGATTTCGGGCCTGCGCGGGGATGCCTTCAGGCGGGCAGTGGCCGAGGTCACCCCCTACGCCGCCTTCAGGAAGCCCCTCGACGGCACGGCGCTTCTGAGCGCGCTCAGGACACGGGACCTATAGGGGTTTATCCTTACGCATCCCCCCTGATTCCTGAGCCCGGGACCCACAGGTAGGTCATCTTCCGACAAGGGAGGAAGCAACGTGACCGCACCTATCAAGAGCTTCAAGAAGCGCCAGACCATCTTCGCAGCGGGCGAGCAGGCCTCCTCCCTGCCCAAGCTCCTTTCGGGCGCAGTCATTCTCTACGCCATCATGCCCGACGGCCGGCGGCAGGTCCTCGATCTTGCGGGACCTGGAGACTTTCTCCACTTCGAGACCTCCGGCGAGCTCGACCACTACGCCGAGGCGCTGATCCCCTCGCAGGTTGCGTTCTTCGCGCCCACGGTCCTTCTTTCCAGCCCGGAAAACGCGCAGTTCCTGCTGGAGCAGATGCGCGAACGCCTGTCGGTGGAGCGGCGTCACATCGCGATGCTCTCGCAGAAGACGGCCAATGAACGGCTCGCGGATTTCATCCGTCTGGCCGCCGATTGCCTCGGCTGTGACGAAGGGGTGTTCGAGCTTCCGCTCACCCGCCAGCAGATTGCCGATTTCACGGGGCTCGCCCTCGAAACCGTCAGCAGGACCTTTGCCCAGTGGCAGCGGGACAAGACGCTGACACGCCTCGAAGGCCGGACCTACCAGATGAGCGAGTCCCTCGCGGCTTGAGCCTTGGGTTTCCCGAGGAGCGACGTGAGGGAGCCGGGCATTCCCCGCATCACCGTGACCGGCCCCCTTCTTCCATTCCGGGTCAGGACGACCGGAACCACCACGAGGACGGATGAACCATGAGAGCAGCCTGGCACAAATATCTCGGCCGGAACGTACCGCGTTATACGAGCTACCCTTCCGCTCTCGCCTTCACCGAGGACTTCGACCCGGCCGCCTATGCCCGCGCGTTGCAAGGTGTTGGCCGCGAAGAGCCCGTTTCGCTCTATGTCCACATCCCTTTCTGCAAGAAGCTCTGCTGGTATTGCGGTTGCAACATGCGGGTGGAGAACAGGCCGGAGCGGATCGAAAGCTTCGTGGACGATCTTCTCCTGGAGATCGATCTTCTGTCGGAGGAACTGGGGGACCGGGGCCGGGTCAGGCAGATCCATTTCGGCGGCGGCACTCCCAACACTCTCGCGATGAAAGATCTCGAAAGGGTGCTCCTTGCGCTTCGGGACCGCTTCGGGTCTGGCCCGGACGCGCCTGTGGTGATGGAGATCGACCCGCGCCTGCATCCCGGCAGGAAGGCCGCAGACCTCGCCCGGGCGGGGATTTCGCGGTTCTCGATCGGCGTGCAGGATTTCGACCCGGGGGTGCAGGCCGCGATCAACCGCGTGCAGCCCCTCAAGGACGTCCGTGAGGTGATGAACGCCCTGCGCGAGGAAGGGGCGGATGATATCAGCCTCGATGTGCTCTACGGCCTGCCCAGGCAGACCCTGTGCGGGTTCCGCAGGACCATCGGGAGCGTGATCGACCTGCGCCCCGAACGGGTTTCGCTCTTCGGCTACGCGCACATGCCGGCCCGCCTCAAGCACCAGCAACTGATCGCGGAGAAGGACCTCCCCTCCCGCCCCTTGCGCATCGCCCTCGAAGAGAGCGCTGCGGGCCTCCTGGTATCGGCGGGGTACGAACGGGTTGGCTTTGACCACTACGCCCTGCCCGGGACCCCGATCGCAGAGGCAAACAGGAATGGGCGGCTGCACCGAAATTTCCAAGGGTTCACGGAAGATGACGCGGAAGCAGTGATCGGCATCGGTCCCAGCGCCATCAGTACCGTGCACGGTGTCATGGCGCAGAACGCCAAGGACCTGCCCGCCTACCGTGCTTCCCTCGCGAAAGACGAGTTGCCGGTCCAGCGCGGCATTGTCTCGACCCTCGAGCAGGAAGATCTCGGCGCATGGCTGAAGCGGCTTCTCTGCGACCTGCGGGGTGACCTGCGGACCTATTGCGAGATCACCGGCGCGGATCTCGACAGATGGAAGGGGGCAAGCCGCGAACTCGAACCCCTCATCGCTGACGGCATCGTCCGTATCGAGAACGACGAGATCCTCATCACTGAAGAAGCCAAACCGCTCGCCCGGCTGGTGGCCTCGGCCTTCGATCCCGCCTGCCGCGGCGGCACGGGTTTCGCTTCGCCAGCGGTCTGAGAGCTCAGAACGGGTTGAGTGCGTAGCCCTGCCGCTGCAGGACGGCGTGGGCCGTCATGGCGGAGAGCGCCATCTCGACCCCTTCGATGAGATCGGAAGTCCCGACGCCCATATAAGCGGCCGACTGTCCGCATACGACGATCTTCACATCCTGCGCGAGCAGCGCCTCGACAAGGGCCCGGTTGGTGTTCGGCTCGCCGTCCTTGCCCGTTTTCGTCACATGGTGCACCGCCGGGCCGTGCACGACCATGGCGAGGCTCAGCTCCTGCGGGTCGAGGCCACCCTCCCCATGCATGTTGATGAGCCGGGCGAGCTTGGCGATATCGTTGTTGATGTCACCGCCGTTGCTGGTGCGGGCGACATCGAAGGAAAGCTTCAGTTCCATCCCCTCGGGAACCGCGAAGGTCGTCCGGACAGGTGCGACCTTGCCGAAGGCAGGGATGACCTTGCCATCGACAAAACCTTCTCGGGCAAGGGTGGAGGGTGTCGTGACGAGCACGACGAGGACGAAGACGAGAGCGCGCATGATGATCCCTTTGCGAAGCTTCACGTCAGTCTGGCACGGAATGGCGGCGGGTCCAGCGGGTGTCCTCAGTCCCTCCTCTCCACTCGCCTGATGAAGCTGTTCACGGTCAGCCGGCCCCGTGCCGGGTCAGCCGACAGGGAATGGCCATCGGGAATGCGGCCTGAATGCAGGCTGGTGCCGCGGTAGACCAGGACCCGGCCAACCCGGCAGTCGAAGGTCGCGGTCCGTTCAAAAAGGGCGTCGCTGTCATTGCGGTAGGCCGGCGCCGGGATGCCCTTCGCCCTGACATCGGCTTCGAGGGCAGACTTGTAGGCGGAAAAGCGCTCCTTGGAGAGGCTTTCGAAACCGGTGGAGCGGTGCCGGTAGAACGACGTCCCGCCGTGGTCCTCGTCGCAGAGATAGTGGAGGACGGCCAGGACGTCCCCATCGACCCCATCCACATGGGGCATGCGCTGGAACGGAACGAGGGTTTCGGGCTTTACGGTGACCAGCGAGAAATCGCTTTCCATCACCGCAAGACCGTCGCCGGGCCAGCCGAAGGCCTCCAGGATCTGGCGCTCCAGCCTTTCCGTCAGCTCCCCGGCATAGCCCTCCGGCGATTTCGCGCGGATACCGGGATAGAACGGGCCGTTGGGAGCGAAATCCATCCCTGAGGCCGCCTTCCGCAGGGGCTCTGTCAGCCAATCCAGCCCGTCCGCGACGAGGACCGGCAGCGCTTCTCGCCCGACGGTCTCGACACGGACGGAGAACCCGGCCATCAGCCGGTCATGTCCTCGAGTTCGAGACCCTTGGTTTCCTTGAGGGCCTTCGCGATGAAGACGGCCGAGATCACCGCGAAGAAACAGTAGATCCCATATGCTGCCGCGAGCCCGATCGACGTGAGCATGATCGGGAAGGTCATGGTGACGAGGAAGTTCGCAAGCCACTGGGCAAGGCCCGCGACGGCGAGGGCGCTGCCCCTGAACTGGTTCGGGAACATCTCCCCCAGCATCACCCACATGACCGGACCCCAGGACATGTTGAAGATGAAGGCATAGGCAAGGCCCGCCGAAAGGGCGACGAGTCCCATCCCGCTCGAAAGCTGGAGCCCGCCTGCCGCGGCGAGCTCGCCGGTCGAAAAGGCGAAGGCCATGACGCCAAGGCTGATGGCCATCCCCACCGAGCCCCAGAACAGGAAGGGCTTGCGGCCGATCCGGTCGATCATGGAGAGGCAGATCAGGACCGCGATGATGCTCGACCCGCCGGTGAGGACGTTCTGGAGCAGGGCGTCGCTTTCGGTGAAACCGGCCGACTGCCAGAGCACCGCGCCGTAATAGAAGATCACGTTGATCCCGACGAGCTGCTGGAAAACGGCGAGGCCGATCCCCACCCAGACGATGGGACGGAACCCTGTCCTGCCGAGGATGTCGGTGAAACGCGGCTTGTGATCGCCCGCGAGGCTCCTTTCGATCTCCGCGACCTTGGCTTCGCCGCCCTTGCGGAAGAGCCTGTCGAGGACATTCCGGGCGCTGTCCCGCCTGCCCTTGGCGACGAGGAACCGCGGGCTTTCGGGAATGGCGAAAAGGGCGAGGAGGAAGACCGTCGCCGGGATCAGCTCGACCCAGAACATCCAGCGCCATGTCTCGTAGCCCATGGCGAATTCGGCCATGGAGCCCCCCGCCACCCCTGCGAGCAGGTAGTTTGACAGGAAGGCGAAGAAGAGGCCCGCCACGATGGCGATCTGCTGGATCGTGGCCAGCGCGCCCCGGTAATGGGCAGGCGCGATCTCCGAGATGTAGGCGGGCGACATCACCGAAGCCGCGCCCACGGCGAAACCGCCGATCAGCCTGAAGACGATGAACTCTGTCGTCCCCCCGGCGATGCCGGACCCCCAGGCGGAGATGAGGAAGAGGACCGCTGCTGCCATCAGCATGGTCCGCCTGCCGAAGGCGTCGGCCATCGTCCCCGCCAGAAGCGCGCCCGCTGCGGCACCCAGCAGCATCGATGCCACCGAGAACCCCGTGCCCACGCTATCGGAGTCGAAGGTGGTCCGGAGCCCGTCGACCGTACCGTTGATCACCCCGGAATCGAAGCCGAAGAGGAAGCCGCCGAGCGTCGCGACGACGGCGATCAGGATGATCGCCCCCGTGCGTGGCTCCCCGAGGGCGCCCGCGGGCGCCGCCATCGTCTGCGCTGTCATACTTTTTCCTACCCTGTGTGCCCCCGCGTGCCCCGCGCCGCGGTGTCTGTTTTCTTCCTCCCGCCCCGCCGCCGGGCAAGCGCGGCTCCGGGACAGGAGAGGAATCGCCTAGCGGTTTTCGTGCCGGGAGTCTTCCCGCTCGCAATTGCGGTGAAGACCGCCCCCCGAATGCAAAAGACCCCGCCCAGGCCGAAGCCGGACGGGGTCCCTGCTTGTCCGCGATCGGGCTGGGACACGCGGACGAAGGCTGTTTCTCAGGATCAGGCCCCGGTCGGACGGGTCGCCCTCTGCCCAAATGTCGTTGTGATCCGGATCCCGCTTCTTCGGAGGTCATCCGCCGCCTGAAGGCTGTTTTCCGAGGATCAGGACCCGGTCGGTTCCTCCCCGCGATCCCCGGGACCGGGTGCGATGCCGGAGACCTCGATCCCGCGGCTTATCCGGTCTCTTGGCGCTGGGGCCTCGTTCGGACGGGTCGCCCTTTTCCCCGGCGTCGTTGTGATCCGGCTCCCGCTTCTCTTCTGGAGGTCATCCGCCGCCTGATGGATAGGACGCACACAGCCCCTTTCGGCCCGGGCGGCGGACGGAAGGGGCAGCGCCCCTCCGGCCGTCGGCCAGCTCGGCAGCACAAGGTCCGCGGCTACCGGAACGGCAGCAGGACTGGCCGCAGCGGCCGGAACGATATCCTTCACGTCGAAGCTTCTCACAGGGTTCGGTCCCGTAATTCCCTCAGGCAGGCTGGATCATTCAAATTTTAATCAGATTAAAATTTTATTTGAATGGTGCGGTGCAGTACGAAAAGCCCGCCGGTGCGGCAGGTCTGCACGGCCCTCGAACCTGCGCCTCTTCGGCTCGCAGCCCTGCCGAAGAGCCGGGCCTGAAGATCAACCCCCCGGTGGGACGGATATTCAGTCCCCCTGCGCCACTTCATCAGGAACATGGTCGAGCTGGACGATCATCAGGCGGCAGGGTCTGTCGCCGAGGACTCCGGATCGATGCCCCTTGCCTTCCGTCGTTCCCTGGTCGTTTCCGAAACTGACCTCCCCCGGGCCCATCTCGACCCGTTCGCCGTCCATGGTCTCGACCCACCAGGAGCCGGAGAGCGGGACGATCCACTGCGGGGCAGGGTTTTCGTGCCAGTCCCCGTCGAAGCCGACAGGAAGCTCCGCAAACAGAACCTTGCCCTCGAAGCGGCCGAGGACGTCGTTCCACTGCGCCCCGGACGAGCCGCCCATGGACTGCTTCTCGAAGCGCGTCAGGCGACGCCGCTGCTGCCGGCTCGTCCCTGTTTCATCGGTGAAGACATGCCAGTACGCGAATGCGGGTCCGTCCGTCATCAGACAGGCTCCATGCCCTGGCGTTCGAGAGCGAGCCTTACCCCTTCATCCGCCTGCATCCGCTCGCGGTGCGCCTCGAGGGCGGGAAAGGAGCCGATCTCGAGGGGCGTCCGGTCGATCCATCGTTCGAGAACATAAAGGAAGGTGTCGGCAAAGCTCTTCTCGCTGAGGTACCACTGATTGCCGTTCTCCTTGAGCTCACTTTCGAGCCGGGCGTAGTGGTCACGCAGTTTCTCGTAGGTCTTCGCTTTCACCGCTTCCTGCGCGTCCTCGCCATCGGCGAAGCGCTGGGCGGCGTAGTGCGGCCCGTAGTCGGCATGGACTTCGGAGGTCATGTAGGACAGGGCCTCGGCCTCCCGCCGGCCGAGCGGCGTGTCGCGCCCGTACTTCCCATCCCCGTGGGCCGCACCGAGATAGGAGAGGATCGCCGCAACCTCGGTCAGGACGTCGCCGTCATCGAAGCGCAGGGCCGGCACTTTGCCTTTCGGGTTGATCCGCAGGTAGTCCTCTTTCTTATGGTCCCCATAGGCCATGTTCTTGATTTCGACCGGCGCATCGAGCCACGCCACCGCGATATTGGGCGCAAGCGAACAGGTTTCGGGCATGGTGTAGAGCTGGGCCATCGCAAGGGTCCTTTCGGTTTCACGAGCAACAGCACGAACACCGGCAGTCCGGGGAAGTGCGCCCCAGGCCGGGGTGCCAGGGTGGCGCTGACTTCGGCGGGGCCAGGCCATGCCCTCCGGCTATTGATACGGCCTGCAATCCAATGACTCGCTTTCGGCCGGGGACTTCAGAATGGCCCATCAGCAACAGAGTAAGGACTTCCGAATGCGATATCTCAGTGTGCTAGCAGGCCTTCTGGTCATGACCGGGACCGCCTATGCCGACGACGACTTCCTCGCCGCGTGCGAAGCCGAGGCGGCGGAGATGGGCGAAAACGACAGCGAGGTTTGCGGCTGCATGGTCGACGAGGCCGGAGGCGACCAGGACATCATCGATGAGTTGATGGCGTCGATGAGCGAAACCGACATGGGCGCGCGTCGCGCAATGTTGAGCGACGATGCCCTCGCTGTTGTCGAGGCTTGCGCTCCCGCCTGACCCAAAGGGCTGGGGACGGAAGTGAACTGTGCCGCTCCCGTCCCTGCCCTCGCCTCAGGTCGTCGGCGAAGCGGCCGGGGCGGTCACCTTCTCGGCCGCCAGTGCCGCAAGCAGGATCGCCGGCGTGAAGAGCGCCGCCAGGAAGGCGCCGTAGACGGCCTTGAACAGCATGAACGGCCAGAAGGCCATCTGTTCCACCCCCAGCACGTAGAGCACACCGATCATCAGGGGAAGGAAGATGGCGCACGCCCCGACGGCCAGAAGGATCGCCCGAAGCAGGAAGTGACCCGGCAGGCGCCGCGCGACCTTTGCGCTTCTTCCCTGCTCCACGCTCTGAAGATCGAGGGACGCGATCGAGCCCTTCTTCTTTCGTGCCCGTGTGAGGAGGCTGAGTGCGACTGTCGTCATCAGGACGATCATGAAGGTCGTGGGCAACAGGTCAAACGCGATGCCGCCCATACCGCCGAACGGGATCGCTCCGGTCTTCGGGAATACGAGCCATGCGAAAACGAGGCTCAGCACGATGCTCAGAACAATGCTGATCCGGGTCTCGGTCTGAACGTAGCGTCGGTGGGCATCAGTCATGTCGCGTCTTTCTCCTCCGTGCTGGTGGTCTGGAAGTCAGTCGTCATCGTTCGAACCCGTCGGGCGCGGCTCTCCTTGATCGAAGGGAAACCCGCTGTCCTTGCTGAAGGTATTGAAGGCGATCATGGTCTTGGTGTCGCGGACGCCCTTGACCTTGTGAATCTGGCTACCGATGAAACGCCCGATATCAAGGTCGTCCTCGACCCTGAAATGAGCGAGAAGATCGTAGTAGCCCGCGATAGAATAGATGAACGGGTTGGGGTCGACGTTCCACGCGATGTCGTAGGCAACGTCATAGGTCTTGCCGAGATCGCATTTGATATAGACAAAGAAATTCCGCATACCTTTTTTTCCGTTCCTATCTCGCCTGAAGGGATGACTGCGGGCTTCCGGGCCTGCCGGGCTGCGCGACGGGGGATAGTCCCACCGGGTTCTCAAGCGCGAGCTGCCGCAGTCGGTGACGTTGTATCTTGCCGCTCGGCGTCTTTGGCATGGCGTCCAGGAACTCGATACGGCGCGGGTACTTGTAGGGGGCGATGCGGCCTTTGGCGAAGTTCTGGAGCTCGACCGTCATCAGCTCCCGGTCGGCCTTGGCGTTGTCGGCCATGACCACGAATGCGCAGACCACGTGGCCGCGGGTGTCATCAGGCGCACCGACCACGGCGCATTCGCGGACCATGGGATGGGCGACAAGAGCGTCCTCGACCTCCGCCGCCGCGATGTTGTAGCCGCTGCTCACAATCATATCGTCCGAACGGCTGACATAGGAGAGATACCCCTCCTCGTCCCGGCGATAGAGGTCGCCGGTGACGTTCCAGCCGTTCTGCACATAGTCGCGCTGGCGCTCATCCTCGAGATAGCGGCAGCCCAAAGGTCCGCGCACGATCAGCCGTCCCACCTCGCCGGTGGGAACGTCGTTGAACTGATCATCGACCACCCGTGCCTCGTAGCCGCGAAGGGGCCTGCCTGTCGCGCCCGGTCTGGCGGTCTTCGAACAGGCCGAGACAAAGATATGGATCATTTCGGTGGAGCCGATCCCGTCGATCAGCCTCATGCCGGTGCGTTCGAACCAGGCATCCGACGTCGCCGCTGGCAGGGCCTCGCCGGCGGAGACGCAGGCACGGAGTTTCGAGGGCGCACGGAAGGCTTTCTCCGTCAAGAGCCCCCGGTAGGCCGTTGGCGAGGTGAACATCAGGGTAGCGCCGAACCTTTCGGCCGCCTCGGCGAGAGCGGGGGGCGACAGCATGCCCGGCAGCACGGCCGTCGCCCCGGCCCTCAGGGGAAAAACGAGAAGGGCCCCAAGACCGAAGGTGAAGGCGAGTGGCGGCGAGCCGATGAAGACATCCCCCGGCGTCGGCTGAAGGACCTCCGCCGAGAAGGTGTCAGCCATCAGAAGAACGTCCCGGTGAAAATGCACGCAGGCTTTCGGAACGCCCGTGGTCCCGGAGGTGAAGGCGAGGAGGGCCGGATCGTCCTGGTACGTGGCGACGGCCTCGAAATGACCGGGCTGGCCTCGTGCGACCTGCTCGAGGCGGCTTTCTGTGCTGCCCATCTCCACAATGACGAGATCGCGCTCCTTCGAGGCGGCCACCATCTCGTCCATCAGCGAAGCATCGCAAAGGGCCAGACTCGCCCTCGATTTGTCGAGGACCTGAGCGAGCTCCTTGCTGCGCAGCAGCGGCATGGTCGCCACCGCGACACCGCCGGCCTTGAGGACGGCCAGCCACGCTGCGGCCGCGCAAGGGGTATTGGGCGCGCGAATGAGAACGCGCTGCCCCGGGACAAGGCCGAACTCTTCGACCAGGGCGGAGGCGACCCTGTCCACTTCCTCGCGCAGCTCCTCGTATGTCCAGACCGTGTCCATACCGACGATCGCCGTGCGCTCGCCGAGCCCTTTGGCCACCGCCTCGTCGACGAGGCTCGCGGCGGCGTTCAGTCTCTCCGGATAGGCCGGTCCCTCGGTGAGAACCGGCCACAGTTCCGGCGGCGGCAGGCGGTCTTTCACGAAAGTATCGACATGCGCCGTACGGAGCGGATCAAAAGCGGGGTAAGCCATCACGTGAAATCCCTCGAGTTCGAGATCATGCGCTCAGCCGTGCGGTCGGCCAGGGCGAGAAGGGTCAGGGTCGGGCTGACGCAACCGCCGCTCGGAAAGAGGCCTGATCCTGCCACGACGACATTGGGCGCCTCATGGAGCTGTCCGTACGCGTTGGTCACGGAACTGCGGGGATCCTCACCCATGACCGTGCCGCCAAGCGCATGGCTGACGATCGGTTCGGGCGAGGTCCAGATGTCGGTCGCACCGGCCGCGCGAAGTGCCCTCGTTCCCTGGGCGTTCGTCTCACGCCAGCGCTCGAGCGCCAGAGGGTGCGCTCTCTGCCTGATCCGGACGACGGGACGGCCCCGGGCGTCGGTGCGGACGGGCGGAAGGATGCGGCTGTCTTCGAGCGCGATGCTTTCGACGATGCCGTTGGCAATGGCGATGTGGTTCGCGGCACGTTCGAGAAACGCGTTCAGGGCATCACCGAAAAGATCGGGCCGGGTGTTTGCGATGCCGATCAGATCGTTCGGCTTCACGGCGGGGGCGAGGCCCCAGGTCACGGACCCCTTCTTGTCCTCCGGTCGGTACTGGGTCAGGATGGTGCCCGCGCTCAGGCCGAGATAGGGCTCCGTTTCCGTGTCGAACAGTCCGTGCACGTTCGCGATCAGATGGCTGGAGAAGTAACGGCCAAGCTGGTCGTTCTCGTTGCCGAGCACACCGGACGCTGTCGGACTGCCGTAGAGAATCCTCACATTGTGGACGGCCCCGGCAGCGAGGATGAAGGTCTCCGCCTCCAACCGGTGGACCTCGCCGCGCTGGTCCTCGAAGAGCAGCGCGCGGGCCCGGCCGTCGGCATCGACGAGAACTTTCCTGACCGAGGCGCTGGTCTGGAAAACGGCGCCAGCCGCCTCCGCCTTCGGCAGGGAGGTCACCAGAGGGTTCGCAAGCGCACCGATGGGGCAACCCGCGTCGCACCAGCCATCATACATGCAGGCCCGACGCCCCTCACGCGGCTCGGAAAGGATGGCCATGGGGCCGGGGTAGGTCTGGAGCCCTATCTTCTCGAATCCCCTGGCGAGGGTCTCGGCGCCCGCGAACGCGTAAAGCGGTGGATGCGGATAATCTGCTCCCGGTCCCCGGTGGATTTCCCGTGTAGCATCACCCGAGACACCGAACTCCGCTTCGATGCGGTCGTAGTGGTGTTGGAGATCCTCATAGGCCAGCGGCCAGTCGAGGCCGTAGCCATTCGCGCTCCTCGTCTGGAAGTCAGACGGGTGGAGCCTCGGCCAGCTGGCATAGTGGTGCAGCGCGGCACCACCCACACCGGAGCCCATGTTGAAATTGTGCCCGAACCGGATGGTGCCTTCGTTCTCGACCGGAGCACCGCCCCATTTGAGACGCCGGGCCCAGATCTGGCTGCTGATCAGATCATCCGTCGACCACCGCGGCCCGCCTTCGAGCACCACGACCCGGCGGCCAGCCTCGGCAAGCCGCTGCGCGAAAAAGGTTCCGGCTGCGCCAGCGCCAACAATACCGATGTCCGCTTTCTGCGTGCCCATGAGGCGACTGTCGGCGGCTCACGGCATTCCTCCAAGGCACTTACAAACCTCGTTGCATATCTTCTTTTCATGCCCTACTTTTTGGCATGGACACGCGGCGGCTCCGGCATTTTCTCACGGTCTACCAGCTCGGCAGCATTGGCCACGCCGCCGAAACCCTGCCCATCACGCAACCAGCCCTGTCGAAGTCGATCCGTCATCTCGAAGCCGAGCTCGAATGCGAGCTCTTCGAGCGGACCCCGACCGGTGTGGTTCCCACCATTTTCGGCGAAGCGCTGGCCCACTATGCCCGGCAGATCGCAGGCGAGATCGAAAGCGCCCGGGGCCGGATCGCCGAGCTGCGGGGCGGGCAGACCGGAGAGGTCAGGATCGGAGTCGGGCCCTCCATCGCGGTCAACATGATGCCCATGGTGACACGGCGAGCCCAGGCCGAACGGCCGGGCGTCCGCCTGGAAGTGCGCGAAGGCCTGGTCGATACGATCTTTCCCGCGCTGCGGAGGGGGGAACTGGACCTGGTTGTCGGCCTATGGCCCCGCTCCCTCGACCGCGACTTCCGCGTCCAGACCCTGCTCAGTGACAGGATCGGGGTTCTTGCAGCCGCCGAGCATCCCCTCGCCAAGGCGAAGGCCAGTCTATCGGATCTCTGCAGCTATCCCTGGGCCCTACCGCCCAGGTCGCAGCGGTGGCGCATGACCCTCGACGAGTTCTTCCTTTCGGAGGGCCTCGAACCCCCGAGAGCCCAGGTCGAGAGCAACTCGGCCGCCTACCTCAAATCCCTGATCCTGTCCGGTGACTATCTCAGCTACCTGCCCTACCAACTGGTTCGGTCCTCGGACCAGGCGGGGCGCATCGTCATGCTCGATGCAGACGTTCCCCGGCTCGAGCCTCCGGTTTCCGTCACCTATCGCGAGGGCGCGATCAGGTCGCCCGCGACCGCCTATGTGGTCGGGGTGTTTTCGGCGATCGGGCAGGAGCTCGCCTCCAGCGCCTGAGGGGTCAGGCAACCACCTTCGTCTCGATCGCCCCTAGCCCGCTGATCTCGGCGCGGACGACATCGCCCGCCTTGAGCCAGCGGGGCGGATCGTAGCTGGCCCCGCTCCCGCTCGGCGAGCCTGTCAGAACGACGTCGCCGACCTCCAGATGCATGAAGCGCGAGATGTAGCTGAGGATCTCCCCCACCCCGAAGATCATCTCCGAAGCCGGGCCGGCCTGCCGGGCCTCGCCATTGACCGACGAGCGGATCTCGAGCCCTCCGAGGTCCGCCACCGCGTCCGCCGTCGTCACCCATGGTCCGATCGGGCACGAGCCCGGGCACCCCTTGGCGAGGGTGAGCGTGGGTGGCCTTGCCAGCGCACGCAGCGTGAGATCGTTGGCAACGGCGTAGCCGCCGACGGCGGCTGATGCTTCGTCGGGTCCGGCGTCGCTCAGACCCGCGCCCAGGATCACGGCGAGCTCGGCCTCGTAATCCAGTGTCGGCGACGCCGCCGGAGCCTTGATGGCTCCGAAAGGGGCGTTCAGGCTGCCGATATCCTTGAGGAATATCACCGGCTCGCCACCGGGCGAGCGCCCCACTTCCGCTGCGTGGCTCCGGTAGTTGAGGCCGACACCGACAATGCGCCTGGGTTTGACCGGCGCCAGCAGCCGTGCCGGTTCGAGCTCGTATGAGGGGGCCCCGGGCCGGGCCTCGCACAGTCTGGTTCGCAGTTCGCGATCAGCGAGGATCTGGTGGACGGTCAGGGACGTGTCCCGCCGCCCCAGCACATCGTCCGCCCACCGGTAGGTCTTGCCATCTTCACTGACCAGCGCGAGGCCGCCCATGCCGTTTCGATCGACAACGGCGAGCCGCATATCAGGTCTCGGCGGTCGTCTTGAGGAACGAGGCCACGCCGATCCGCTGGACGTCCTTGGTGAAATCGCACGCGTACCCGATCCAGGCATCGTTCAGCAGGCGTCCCGTGCCGTATTCTCTCGTCACGCCATAACCTCCGAGGATTTCCACGGCGCGTTGCGCGTTGTGGATCGCGGCATCGACGGCGGCGGTCTTCGCGATCGGCGCGCCAAGCGTGCCGGCCCTGAATGGGTCCTCCGCGCAGGCGCAGGCTGCTTCCCACACCAGAAGCCGGGCCTGTCGCGTGTGAACCTCCATGTCCGCGAGTTTCAACGCCACCGCCTGATGTTCGATGATCGGTTTGCCGCCGGCCTGTCGCTCACGGGCGTAGGCGATGGCATGATCCTGCGCGGCGCGGGCCAGACCGACGAAGCACGCCGCAAGGCAGACCGGCATCTCGGGGATCGAGGCGAAAGTCATCGCGGCCGACCCTTCGGGACCGTAGCGGCGGCTTTCGGGGACCCGCACGCCATCGAAGCTGACCGAGGCGTGGTGGCTGCCGCGCCAACCGATCAGCTCGGTATTGGAACTGGTGGAAAGCCCGTCGCTCCGAGGGTCGACCTCGAAAATGGAGAGCCCTTCCATGACGGGCCTGTCCGGGGCGGTCCTGGCGAGGATGAAATAGGTGTCGGCAATCCCGGCATTGGTGATGAACGCGGATTTCTCGCCGTCGAGAACATAGGCGTCGCCCTCCCGCCGCGCGGGCAGCTTGGGGCCCAGCTTCGGGTCGGCGCCTGCTGTCATGAGTTCGCTGCCGCCGGTGTTGGGCTCGCTCTGGGCGCCGGCAATCACCATCGGGCCGGAACGGAAGCGGTCGATGAAGTCTCCCCTCTGCTGCTCGGTTCCGGCCCGCAAAGGGATCAGCGGCATCGTCATGTTCAGGGCGAAGAGATCGGAGGCAAAGCCCACATCACCCGCCCCGAGCTCCTCGAGGACGATGCAGGCATCGAGCGCGCTCGCCCCGACACCGCCCATCTCTTCGGGAACGAGAAGGCGGGTCAGGCCCGCCTCGACCCCGCGCTCGAACATCGGCCTCACCACATCCCAGCCCGCATCGCGGGATGGATCGCTGTAGAGGCGGTCAGCCAGCGGAGTGATCTCGCGTGCCGCGAACTCCCGGGCTGTCTTCTGGAGGAGCTGCTGCTCCTCGGTGAGACTGAAACCGATCATGGTGCCTCCGTAGATCCTTGGAGCGTCGCTCCACGGTCGCCCGCCGACAAGAGAGGTTGAGACCTCGGCCCATAACCGGGATGAATGCCGCCGATCGAGCGGTGCACTTGACCCCCCGCGGCCCGCATCGTCTCCTTCCCGCCATGAGCAGTCTTTCGCGGCGCGACCTTCTCCGAAAAACCGGCACCGGTGCTGCTACGGTCACCCTGATCGGCACCGGCGTCCTCTCTCCCCGCGAGGCGAGAGCCCGGGGAGAACCCTTCAAACGGCTCGACACTGGCACAGCTGCCCTCATCGAAGCGTTCGGGGAAACCCTTGCGCCGGGGGCGGCCACGGCGGGCATCGCCCACTTCATCGATGATCAGCTTGCGAAGGACCCTTCCGATAGCCTGTTGATGATCCGCTACCTCGACATCCCGCCTCCGCACCTGCCCTTCTACGTCGGAGGCATGAAGGCCCTCGACCTGACGGCGCAGCAGCGGCACGGCAAAAGCTTCCTGAAGCTCACCGATGAGGAAAAGACAGAGTTCGTCCGGCAGATCAGCATGGCACCGGCAGAAGGCTGGCCGGGTCCGCCGAGCAACCTCGTCTATTTCGTCCTGCGGGCGGATGCCGTGGACGTGGTCTATGGCACCGAGGAAGGCTTCGAGAGGCTTGGGATACCCTACCTTCCGCATATTCCTCCGGAGACGAAATGGTAAGGACCGCCGATGCTGCCGACGTCGTTATCGTCGGCGCGGGCATGGCTGGAGCGGTCTACGCCGCCACCCTCGCGAAAGCCGGGAAATCGGTGCTGATCCTCGAGGCGGGGGGAGACCGGAGCCTGAGCGACCTCGTCAGCTCACAGATCTGGGCGCGCCGCCTCAAATGGTCGGGATCACCTGTTCTGTTCGAAGGCAACCACATATTCGGTCACGCGACCAACACCGGTTCGGGACGAGGTGGAGCCGCCCTCCACCACTACGCGACATGGCCACGCTTCCATGAAGACGTCTTCCGTATGCAAACCGTGCACGGTCGCGGGCTGGACTGGCCGTTGCAGTACGCCGACCTCAGACCCTTCTACGACCGCGTACAGGCCGAAGTCGGTATCAGCGGCGATGCCGATGCCGAGCCTTGGCGTCCCGAAGGCGACCCTTATCCTCACCCTCCCCTGATGGTGTTCGGCCAGGGGCATGCCATCGCGCGGGGCTTCGAGGCGATGGAGATGCCTCTCAGCCCCCTTCCCGCGGCAATCCTGACGGAACCGCGCGGCGATCGCCTGCCTTGCGCCTATGACGGATGGTGCGACGCGGGCTGCCCGATCGGCTCGCTCGCGAACCCTCTCGTCACCTACCTCGCCGAAGCGGAGAAGGCCGGGGCCCGTATCGCGTTCGGAAGAAAGGTCACGCGTGTCCATGCCGAGGGCGGGCGGGCCCGGTCTGTCGGCTGGGTCGATGAGACCGGCACTGAGGGAGAAAGCGAGGCGGACATCGTTGTTCTGGCCGCCTCCGCGGTCCAGAATCCACGCATCCTCCTGAACAGTCCCGATGCCCGCGACAGGGGCCGGGCAATCGGCGACCGCGCGGGCCTCCTCGGCCGCTACTTCATGCTCGACAGCCTCGCCATCGTGTACGGGCTTTTTCCCGAAGACGATACCGAGCCCCACCTCGGCGTCTCCGCCGGGCAACTGATGCACCGCGGCGTACACGGAGCGCAGGGCCGGCCTTTCGGCGGCTATCAGTGGCAGGTGGCCCCGGCGATGAAGCCGAACGACATCTTCGGCATCGCCGTCAGCCGGGCGGACATGTTCGGAGCCGAGCTCGACCGCTTCCTTCAGGACGCTGTCCGGCACATCGGCTCAGCCGTGGGCATGGTGGAGGAGGCCCCCCGCCACGAGAACCGGGTTGAGCTGTCTCCGCAGAAGGACCGCGCGGGCATGCCCCTGGCCCGGGTCGTTCACAGCTTCGATGAGGAGGCCAAGGCCCTGAACGCCCATGTGCAGAGCGAGGGCCTCGATATCATGCGGGCCGCAGGCGCGAGCGACGCCTGGTCCGGCGCGGGGGCGTCGGGCCATCTGACCGGCGGCACGATCTTCGGTGGGAGCGCCGACCACTCGGTATGCGATACTTTCGGACGGATCCACGACATGGAGAACCTGTTCGTCGCCGGAGCCGGCCTTTTTCCCGGCTCCGGGGGGATCAGCCCGACCTATACGGTCACGTCGCTTTCCTTGCGGAACGCGGAGGCTCTTGCCGCCAGCTGGACCGACTACGCAGGATGACGGGCTATCTGACCTTGAGGACGAGCTTGCCGCGGGTGTGACCCGTGTCGATCTGTTCGTGGGCCGCCCGGGCTTTCTCGAACGGGTAGATCTCGGTCACGTTGGGCTTCAGCTCGCCGCGCTCATAAAGTGGCCGAAGAATATCGAGGATCTCCGGCTGCGCACTGAAGACCACCTCCTTGCGGGTGACCCCGAACTTTTCCGCAAGAGCCGGCGAGCCTTCCATCTCGACGGGGTCCATCCTCAGGATCACCAGCATCGTCCCGCCGCGGCGCATCACTTCGTAGGAACGCAGATTGGTCTCCCCGCCGATCGGGTCGATCGTGACGTCGATCCCGGAAAGCCGGTTCCGTACGTCTTCGGACGTGTAATCAATGACTTCGTCGGCACCCAGGCCCCGGCAGTACTCGGCATTCCTTGCGCTACAGGTTGTCGCCACCCAGGCTCCGAGATGTTTGGCGATCTGGATGGCGGCCGAGCCCACCCCGCCGCCACCGCCGTTGACCAGCACCCGCTGCCCGGGCTGAAGACCGGCGAGGTTCCTGAGGCCGAACCAGGCCGTCACCGTCGCCATCGGAACAGAAGCGGCGTCTTCGAAACTGAGGTTGTCGGGCATCTTCCTCACGGCGTATGAGGGCGAAGCCACTTTTTCCGCATACGTGCCGGAACGGATCGGATCGACCATGCCCCAGACCCTGTCGCCGACCTCGAACTCCGAGACATCGAACCCCTTGGCCGCGATCGTGCCCGCAAAATCACACCCCGGCACGAGGGGAAACGCCCTCGGGAAGATCTGCGCGAACAGTCCCGACCGGATCTTCTTGTCGAACGGATTGACGCCCGCCGCATGCACATCGACCAGAACTTCGTTGTGCATGGCGAATGGAGGCACATCGACATCCATCAGCTCAAGGACTTCCGGTCCTCCATACTGATTGAGCGCTACGGCTTTCATCTGATCGGCCATGATGTTCCTTCCCTCAGAGTTTGACCAGTTGTTTTCCGGGAGCCGCATCTGCGAACAGGTGCGAAAATGCTGCCGGTGCTTGTTCGAGACCCTGCGTGACGTGGGTATGTGGGGCGAGACGCTTCTCATCGACCAGTCGCGCCAGAGCTTCGCGCGCCTCGCAGTGCCGGCTGGCGAAATCGGCGAGAAGAAAGCCGTGGGCGGTCGCACGCTTCAGAAGGAGTTGGGCGGCATTGCCATAGGCAGGCGGCGTCCCATCTCCGTAGCCTGAAATGAAACCGAACAGCACGAGCCGGGCCCGGATGTTCATATGCTTCAGGGCAGTGTCGTGACCGAGCCCGCCGACGCCATCGAGAAAGGCGTCCCAGCCCTTCGGCAGGGCCTCGCTCATGGCTCCGGCGAGGTCGTCAGTCCGGTGATCGACACAGCCGGACGCGCCGAGCTTGCGCACGAAATCGGCCTGCTGCCTGCCGCCGACGAGACCGACGACATCGACACCGGCCGATGCCAGGATCTGGGTGGCGACCATCCCCACCGATCCGGCGGCCGGCGCGACGAGAACAGTCTCCCCATCCTGCGCTGCGGCCAGTTCGGCGAGGAAGAATGCGGTCAGGCCGGAGGCGCCGAGAATTCCGAGATGAAGGTCCAGTCCGCCCAAGGACCGATCGACAGAGGTCAGGGCGTCTCCCGGGAGAGTTGCGATCTCGCGCCAACCCACCTCGCCGACGACAAGGTCGCCGGGCCTGAAGCGTTCGTCGCGGCTTTCGATGACATTTCCCCCGCCGCGCCCTTCAACGAAAGAGCCGAGCTTCATGGGCGGGCCCATGGGTGAACGCTCCGCCATCCGGACGCGCGGAAGCGGATCCATGGAAAGCCATTCGACGCCGACCCTGACCTCCCCCGAAGAGAGGGGGTCGAGGAGGCCGGTTTCGATAGCGAAGTCTTCCGGCTTCGGCTTGCCCTCCGGGTACTGACGCAGGATGACTTCCCTGGTCTTCATGCGGCGGCCGCCAGGAAGTTCCGGATCGCCGCGTTGAAGCGGTCCGGCTGTTCGATATTGCTCAGGTGGCCGGCGTCCGGAATGACCTCGAACCGGGCCCCCCTGATGCTGTCGGCGAGCGCAGAAGCCACCGCGGGCGGCGCCATGACATCGTGCTCTCCGGTCAAGACGAGCGTGGGAGCCTGAACCTTTTCAGGCTCGAATGCCTGATGGCGAACGGCCCCCTCCAGTGTCTTCGCGTAACTCTGTGTCCGTTGCGCAGCGAGACTTTGCCTGATCTCTTCCCTGGCTGTCTCCGATGCGTTGGGGCCGGCCAGGCGGTCCCGCAGGCGGGCAGCCGTATCGGCGGGTGTCAGGCCCTGACGCAGGGGTTTGAGCCGCTGGTCGAGGAACTCCTGGATCTTTTCCTCCGAGTTCATATCTTCGGAGCCGGCGGAGGTGTCGGCCAGGACAAGCCGGTGGACCCGCTCGGGGCGTTCGGCGGCGAAGTCGAGGGCCATACGTCCGCCTAAGGACAGGCCCACGAGAATGGCGCTCTCAGCGCCGAGAAAATCAAGTGTCCGGTCGAGATCGGACCTGATTTCCTCGAATGTCATGGGCCCCTTGTAGTCGGCGCTGTCACCATACCCGCGAAGATCCCACGCTGCGGCGAGATGGTCGCGCGAGAACTCGGCCACCTGTTGCCGCCAGTTCGTTCGGTTCCCCCCTATTCCATGAAGGAAGAGGATTGCCTGGCCTTCGCCCTGCCTGTCGATGGCAAGCGCCGGCTCGCCGGGTACGAATTGAGGGCCGGTTTCCGTCACGCCAGCTCACCTTGAAGCTGGCCGTCCATCACCACCGGCTTGCCGTCGAGGCGGATCGTGCTGTTGCGCATGGGCAGGTCGAAATGGCCGAGGGTGTAGCGCTCTGCAAACGGATTGGCGCCCGTCGAGTAAAGAAAGTTTCCGGCGAACGCGCGCTGCTCGATGCAGTTGGTATCGCGCTTGTCGTACATCGTCAGACTGTCCCATCGCGCACCCGGGTTCATGCCCCACCCGAGGTGAGACGCTCCGTAGGCTTCACGGTCTCCCCACGCTTCGAAGTAGCTTCGCATGAGGTCCGCATCGACGCCCTTTCCCTCTACGGAAGTCACGAAGTCGTCTTCGATCGTCAGCGCTACCGGGCTTTCGAGATACCTTTTGAAGGTGCAGTTGACGTCGCCCGTATCAAGGACGAGCCGTCCGTTGACAGAGCCGCGGGCCGGGAAACACGAGCAGATCCCGCCCGCCCAGGTCGCCATTGTTCCCGGTTCGCGGACGACACCCAGGTTCCCGCCCACCCGGGCACCGACCATGCTCACGGTCAGGTCACTGCCGGCCGCAGAGGTGACGGTCAGTTCCTTGCAGCCCTGCATCATCTCCCGGCCCTTGAGAACGCGCCCGATCAACTCCTCGGTCGGGCGCAGACGTTCGAGCGCCTCCGGATGTTCGTTCGAGATATAGAGGATGCGGGACCCGGCCTGCAGGATCTCGGGCGTCTCCTCGGCGTGCATCATGCCTTCGACGGAGAGGTCCGCAACCATGGCCGCGTCCTTGAGGGCCGCCACCACGGGCTCGATCCGCTGCAGGGCCGGTGTCGATCCTGTCGACCGTACGGCAACCGGCGCTTCGAGCGCCGGCGTGGGTACAATCACGTGAAAGGCCTGCGCGCCCAGGGACTGGAGTGCCAGCTCCGCCAGCTGGACGTTGATCCTGCGGGACTGGGTCTCGGAGAGGATCGCGACCGGATCGCCTCTCTTCACCGCGCACATCTCGAAGACGTGCCTGAATGCCTCAATCCATTTCCATTCGACGCGGTCCTGCACAGCTCAGTCCCTCACCCTTCGTTTTCCTCGACCACGCCGCTGGCATGGTTCGCTTCGGCCGCTGCGCCGCGGGCGCGAGCGTTGCCGCCAGTCGGTTGATCCGCGCGGACTGTCAGGCTGACAGCTCCGCCCGGACTGAACTCAGCCTCGAGAACATCCCCGGCGGCCACCGGTATTCCGCGGCACATGCCGCCGGTTGCTATCCAGGCGCCGCCGAGAGACGCGCCGTCCGGCAGGTCATTGGCGAGCCAGACGAGCGAGCGAAGGGGATCTCCCAGAACCGCCTCGCTGGCGCCGTCGGACACCTTTTCGCCATTGGAGGCCAAGACAACCGTCACCTCGGCAAGCTGCGAAGGATCGATACGAGGACCGATCACAAGGCCGGCATGGGCGGCGTTGTCGGCAATGATGCGCAGCGCCCCTGCAACAAAAGGCTCGACATAGCTCGGCCTGTTCACCTCGAAACCGACATGGGCCGCAGCGATCGCCCTTCGCGCCCGCTCCTCGCCGCGGCAGTCCCCGGCAGTGAGGTTCTCCCGGAGACGCAGCAGGATCTCCGGCTCGGCTTCAAGACCGCTGCGCCACGGCAGCTCCGCCGGGTGGCTGAGGACGCCTTCAAGAAATATTCGCCCCCTGATGGGCTCATCGACACCAAGGAACTCCTGGGCTCCGGCACTGGTTGCGCCGATCTTCCAGCCGGCCGGATCCGATCTCGAGACTTCGGCCATCACCTGTTCCGCCACCCGGTAGGCTTCCGCCAGGCCGGCCGGTGGTTTTGGCGGGTCGCCAATGAGAGCGCCGCCCGAACGCGTCGAGACGAGAGCATCGACGAGGTTGTCGCTTGCGCTCATTCTACTGAACACCCCGTGACGGGATCGTCTTGCCGGGGTTCATGATCCCTTGCGGGTCGAGGGCGTTCTTGATCGCAAGCATGACCTCGGCTGCGGAGCCGAGCTCCTCTGCGACCACGCCCAGCTTGTGCACCCCGACGCCATGCTCACCCGTGGATGTTCCGCCTGCTGCAATAGCGCGTCTGGCGACCCAGTCCGCCAGCGCCTGTGCCTTGTCCGCCTCCTCGCTCTGGTTCGGATCGAAAAGGATCATCACGTGGAAATTGCCGTCACCCACATGGCCCACGATCGGGCATAGAAGTTCGCTCTCATTGGCTTTCGCTTTCGTCTCCGCGATCACCTCGGCCAGAGCGGTGATCGGAACGCAGGCGTCCGTTGCCAGGCTTTCCTTGCCCGGGGCGAGTGCGCGCCCGGCGTGCCATGCCTCGTGACGGGCTTTCCAGAGGCGGTTGCGTTCGGACGGGTCGGTGGCCCACTGGAAGGCCCCGCCGCCGGTGTCCTCGAGAATGGCGCCGACGGTCTCCGCCTGCTCCCGCACTGCGGCGGGGGAGCCGTGAAATTCGAGGAAGAGCGTCGGCTTCTCTTCGAAACCCTCAAGCTTCGAGTAGGCGACACACGCCTTCATCTGTAGCTCGTCGAGAAGCTCCATGCGGGCGATCGGCACGCCCATCTGCAGGATGCCAACGACAGCCGACACAGCATCGCTCAGCACACCGAACTGGACCACGCCGGAGGCGATCTCCTCGGGGATGCCGGACAGGCGTAGCCGTAATTCGGTAATGACGCCGAGTGTTCCTTCGGCCCCGATATAAAGGCGGGTGAGGTCATAGCCTGCGGAGGATTTCCGCGCCCGGCTTCCCGTACGGATGATTTCGCCGGACGGCGTCACCACGGTCAGGCCGAGGACGACGTCCCGCATGGTTCCGTAGCGGACGGCATTGGTGCCCGAGGCGCGCGTCGACGCCATCCCGCCCAGAGTGGCGTTCGCTCCGGGGTCGAGAGGGAAGAAGAGGCCCTGGTCGCGCAAGAAGGCGTTGAGCTGCTCGCGGGTGACGCCTGCCTGCACATGGCAGTCGAAATCACCCGCGCTCAGGTCGATGATCCGGTCCATTCGGGTCAGGTCGAGGCAGAGGCCGCCGCTGCGTGCTTCGACCTGACCTTCGAGGGACGATCCCGCACCGAAGGGAATAACGGGTACGGAAAGCTCGGCGCAGGCCCTTACGGCTTCTGCGACCTCTTCGGTAGTCTCCGGGAATGCCACCACGTCCGGCGGGAAAACGACATGCAGGCTTTCGCCGCGGCCGTGATGTTCCCGGACTGCTTTCGATGTCGTCAACCGGTCACCGAAGACCGGCGAGAGGCGGTCGACCAATTCGCCGACCCGGGGGGCCGAAAATGTCTCGGACTCAGCTTTGGCTACCAGAGACGACATCTCTATTTTTCCCGTAGGCGCGCGGGTCCAGCTTGCGCAGGACGCCATCGATCCCCGCCTTGTTGAACCCCTTGTAGCCAAAGTTGCGTTCGATGTTCTCGAGATGGGTGGCAATGGCACCGTTCAGACGAATGTCTTCGGCTTCGTCCTTGGGCAGATGACCCTCCCTCTCCAGCCGGTCGACGCGAACAGGGTCCACCGGGACCCGCTCCCCGAGGGTGAGCTCCTGATAGAGATGGTCGAAGTCGGAGAACGGCGGCATCATGGAAACGCCGCTGTCGGCGAGTTGCGAACGCAGGCGCTCCTGATCGTAAAGCGCCGCCACGTGGTTCAGGCCGGCCTCCAGGATGCTTTCGCCGTGGAGGATCGAAAGCACGCCTGCGCGGCGGTGCTTGTCGAGCGGCGGCAGCGGCTCATGCGCAAAATCGATGGTCAGCTCTTCGGGCGCGAGGTCGACATCGGCGAAGATGGTCGATTTCAGCGCCGGCTGTTCGAGAACCTGACTTCCCCATCCGGCAAGCTCGCCCGCATACAGCATCTCGCGCAGCTCGTAACCGAGCGTCTCGAGGATCTCCACGGTCTTGCGGAAGTGCTCGCGCGAGCCGTCATAGGTGTGATGGTCGATGTTCGCCCAACCTACGCCTACGGAGAGTTGCCGGCGCCATTGGTGCCGTCCGGCATCGCACCTGCTCATCCAGTATGCCCGTTCCGCACGCAGCCAGACATCGCATGCCCAGTGCGGTCCGAGGTCCGAGACCGCCGCACTGACAAGCTCCTGGGTATGATCGAGACCTTCGGACACATCGGCGAACTGACGGCGCCGCGCGCCGAAGGCCTGCCCATGCAGCCGGGCAAGCCTGATGGTCTCGTCTGGGGTGTTTGGAACGTCGAAGCCAATGTGCCCGCTGCGCTGCACCACCCCGAAAGCCGGCGATCCATCAAACGCGATGGCGCGGCGGATCGGCCCGTGACGCAGGCCTTCGATTTCGAGGTCCAGTCCCGTCGCTTTCGCGAAGGCCTCGATGTTCTCCGCACGGAACCAGACGACGTCGCGATCACCGGCGACGAATTCGGGGAAATACCCTTCAGCATGCCTCAGGATACCATCGTTCTCATGCCAGCCATTCTGCGTCAGCCGTGAGCGAAGTTCACCATCGGTGGTCTCGACGTAGTCGATGATATCCCGCATACGGATCGCGCAACCATCGAGAAGTGATCCCGCATAGTCGCCTGCCGCCTTGTTGCGCGCCAACGCGGCGTCAACGAACTCACGCAGGGTTGCCTCGGCATCCGGCTGGACCTCCCAGACCCGATCCTTGCGGTTCTGGCCGTTGCGCTCGTCAACCTGTGCTGCGTAAGTCATGCATCCATCCTCCGGGCACGATCCTGCCTACGGGGTCCGAAGCGGGAATGTCGAAGGCAAGGGTCGTCGGCGGGCATTCCCTCAGGTTATCCCCCTGGCCTGATACACAGCTTCGCTTCCGACCCACCGTGCGGGAAACTCGTCGCCAGCCACGCGAGGAACCAGGACATGAACGAGAACCCCAACCCCGCCGCCGCCGCGGATCGCATGGAGATCACCCAGGTTATGTACCGCCTCGCCCGGGCTCTGGACCGGCTCGATGAGCGAGCCCTGCGCACGCTTTTCGCGGACGATGCCCATGTGGAGCTCGGTGTTTTCCATGATGCCGGCATTGACGGCTTCCTGCCCGTCGCCATGGGCTTCATGTCGTCGATGGAGCGCACGCAGCATTCGGTCTCGAATGTGCTGATCGAGATCTCGGGCGGGGAAGCCGCTGCGGAGAGCCATGTCCATGCCCACCATGTCCTCATGGAAGAGGGCGAGCAGCAGGAGCTGGTCGTGGGCGCCCGCTACCTGACCAGGCTCAGGCGGGAGGACGGAGGCTGGCTGATCACGCGCCATTCCGAAGTGATGGACTGGGCGGTCAAGAGGCCGATGGGGCAGTGGTTCGCCGCGAACAACGAGCTTCCCAAGGGCAGCCGCGGGCAGGAGGATCCATCCTACGCCCTGTTCTCGTCCCTGCGGGAGTAGGCATCAGAGCTCCGCCGCGACCTCTGTCACAAAAGCGGTGTAGGCACGCGGCGCCTGCCCCAGAAGCGAGGCGCAGCGCGCGATATCATCCGCCGACGCCGGACAGCCGAGCTTCTGGGTGACCTCCATCATGCGGCGCAGATCGTTCTCGACCCAGGCATCCATGGACATGGCGGCCGAAATCGCGCCGATGAACGGGTCGATCGCGTCGCCGCCATAGCGGAAGGCCTGACCCGTCGCCCGGGCGTAGGTCTCCGCTGCCTTCGGCCCCGTCACGAGATCAGGCCCGCAGACGGGAACCGCCTGGCCATCCCAATCCGTGCCCGTCATGGCACGAACGGCTGCCCGCGCCACGTCCCGCGCGTCGACACTGTGCACCCCTGCCGTTCCGATGGGCAAAGGGTAGATCCCCGCCTGAAGAGCCGGACGGGCCAGAAGGTCGTTCTGCATGAAGAAGTTCGCGTCGAGAACGACATGCCTTGCGCCCTCCAGCAATCGCCGCCGGATCGGAACCTTCGTCGCGAAGTGCGGGATCTCGGCCATCGCCTCGATGTTCATGATCGCAACGTAGACGATCTTCTGAACGCCTGCCTTCTCGGCCGCGTCGATGAAGGCAAGGCCGGCATCGCTTTCGTCAGGACCCAGAGGTGTGACAAGAAAGGCGGTCTCTATCCCGTCCAGGGCCTGATGCAGGGTCTCCGGACGCCGCATGTCGCCTTCGCGGACGCGCGGGAGCTCATTCTTCGCTGCTTCGGGCCGATGCGACATGGCAATGGGCGAGAAACCGTCCGCCTCCAGCATGCCAAAGACGATGCCGCCGACGCGTCCGGTCGCCCCGGTGACTAGGATCGATCCGGTCAAAGCCATACCTCCGTCGTGATCCAACCAGTCCGAAACGCCTAGCAGCCGTGCCGGAGCCCGTCCCCATAGCTTCGCCGCGCAGCTCCATGAGAAGCTCTGCGCGGCGATCCTGACATGAGCCCGGTCCGGTAGGACTAGAAGTTCAGCGTGGCTGTCAGACCCCACTCGGCGGGTTGGCCGACATGAAGATAGGCCACGCCTTGGGCTGCGGTCGCGTCCTGCCCGAAGGTGAAGTACTCCTCATCGGTCACGTTGATCCCGAAGGCCGACAATTGCAGGCGCTCGTCGGGCGAGGTCCACGTCGCTCTCAGGTTCACGAGGCCGTATCCATCCTCCCGCTCGAGCGGTGAGTTCACCGGCGAGAAGAAGTGTTCGGACATGTAGAAGTAGTCTGCACGGAACGTCAGGTCGCTGCCGTTCGGAAGGTCGGCCACGTACTGACCACCGGCATTGATCGTCCACTCCGGCGCGAATGCCAGGCGGTTCCCTTCCTGGACACCCGAAACGATCAGCGAATCATCGATGTCGGTGATCTCGCTGTCCGTGTAGCCTACACCGAGGTCGAACGAGAGTGAGTCGGTCGGCGCGAAGGTGCTCTCGATCTCGAAACCGTTGATCTCCGCTTCCGACGCGTTGGCGATGCGGAAGAAAAGCTCCGGATCCGTGACGGACTGCTGGATGTCGTCGTAGCGGGTGACGAAGGCGGCGGCGTTGAAACGCAGCATGTTGTTGAAAAGATCCGACTTCAGACCGACCTCGTAGGTGTTGTTGATGTCGCTGTCGAACGTCACCAGCGCTTGGGGAGTCAGGAGGCGTCCGTTGAAGCCGCCGGAACGGAAGCCCCTCGAATAGGACGCATAGACAAGGGCGTCCGGCGTCGCCTGGTACTCGACCGAGAAACGGGGCGACAGGTCGGTGAATGTCGCCTGGTCGGCGACCGTGAAGAACATCGGCGGCGCGAAAGTCGGCGGCAGGGCGTTCGCGGGCTTCTGCGTGGTGTCGAACGCCTTCTCCTCTTCCGTGTAACGGAGACCTGCCGTCACAGCGAGGCGATCGGTGAGCCGAAGGGTCGCCTGGCCGAAGGCGGCGTAGGCTTCGACCGTCTGCTCGCGGGCCTGGTTCCACACCGCCGGGGATGGCTGGCCCGGCTCGAGCCCGCCTACGCAGTTGGCGAACGGTCCGAACGGGACGCAGCCGAACGGCAGCAGCGTCGGCGAATTGAGGTCCTGGAGCTCTTCGGCATCCTCGTTGAAATAGTAGAGGCCCGCGATCCAGTCCAACCGGTTGTCGAAATTCGTACCGAACAGCTGGAGTTCCTGGCTGAACTGCCGCTGCTGCACACGCACGTGTCCATCGTAATAGGTCCAGCGGGTACCGTCGTAGTCCTGCCAGTTGTCGACATCGATCCCCCTGTAGGCCGAGATCGAGCGGAACGTCAGGCCGTTTCCGAGCAGGTAATCCGCGGTCGCCGACACGCCCCAGGCTTCGGCCTCGCTGACCGGCGGGATCGACGAAAAGTTGTCGTAAGGATCGTCCGAGCGGTCCTGCGCCGCGAGGGGGTTGATCGACCCCGGCGGGACCTGAGCCATCGGGTTCAGTCCGGCATTGATGCTGGGGATCGGCGTTCCGTTATCCGCCGAGTAGTCACCGCGGAGGACAAGATCGAACCGCTCGTTCGGGCGCCACAGGTAAACGGCCTTCCCGGCCAGCCGCTCCTGATCGCCGAGGGTTGCCCCGGTGGAGACGCGCTCGGCCCAACCATCCTGGTTGAGCGAAAGGAGGGTGACGCGCAGCCCCTGCGTGTCGGAGATCGGAAGGTTGAAGACGCCGGTAGCGTCGAAGCGGTCCCGGCTCCCGGTGGTCAGCTGGATGCGGCCCGACGCTTCGGTGAGGTCAGGCAGCGGGGTGACGACGTTGACCGCGCCGCCGAGGGTGTTCCGGCCAAAGAGTGTTCCTTGTGGGCCGCGAAGAACCTCGATCCGTTCCACATCCTCGACATCGAGAAGTGCGCCGACCGTGCGTCCGAGATAGATCCCGTCGACATAGATCCCGACACCGGGGTCGTTCGTCAGCGTAAAGTCGAACTGACCCACGCCGCGAATGAAGAAGTTCGCATCGTTGGAACCCTGGGCGCCATTGGTCGAAACCAGGTTCGGTGTCGCCCTCGCGAACTGCACGATGTCGTCGAGAGAACGCTCCTCGATCGCCTCGCCACTCAGCGCGGTGACGGAGATCGGCACCTCCTGCAACGACTCTTCCTGCCTCGTCGCTGTCACGACGATCTCGTCGACCTGCGCTACCGCGTAGCTGCTGGTGAGAACGCCGATGCTCACCGACGTCATCAGTGCCCACGAACGAACCGCTCGCTTGTTTTCCCTCGTCGCCATGCTGTTCCCTTCCCGAAAAGACAAAGCCCCGCAGTGTTCTGGTGGACACACTGCAACGTCTGGAACGATGGTGCTCAATTGCGCTCGGCGGCAACATCTTTTCGGAACCGTAGCAATAACTGTAGGAGATGACCCCGGCGCTGCCCGCGACTGCCCGGCCCGCTCCTCCTGCACATGGCAGGTCAATCAACGTGATAGCACGACCGGCATTCAAATCTGTTATGGCAACGATCAACGAAAACAATTGGGCTCGCGCCTCCTGCACTGCACAAAAGGAATTGCAGGTTGACGGCAGAGAAGGCTGACCATGGCTGATCTTTTCGAGAATCCGGCCGGACTCGACGGTTTCGAATTCATCGAATTCTCCGCTCCCGAGAAGGGTACGCTTGAACGCGTCTTCGAGGTTTGCGGATTCACACGGGTCGCCAGACACCGTTCCAAGGACGTGCACCTGTGGCGTCAGGGCGGCATCAACCTGATCGCGAACTACGAGCCGAAGTCACCGGCATGGTACTTCGCGCGCGAGCATGGCCCCTCTGCGTGCGGCATGGGTTTCAGGGTGCGTGATGCCGGCCGGGCCTACGACCATCTCCTCGAGCAGGGCGCCGAGCCGGTAGACGTCGCAACGGGACCGATGGAGCTTCGCCTGCCGGCCATCCGGGGGATCGGCGGGGCGATCATCTATCTGATCGATCGGTATGGCGACAAGTTGTCGGTTTACGACATCGACTTCGAATATCTCGAAGGCGTCGAACGTCACCCCGAGGGCGCTGGCTTCAAGGTGATCGATCACCTTACGCACAATGTCTATACCGGTCGCATGGCGTATTGGGCGGACTACTACGAGAAGCTGTTCAATTTCCGCGAGATCCGCTTCTTCGACATCAAGGGGGAGTATACGGGGCTCACCTCCAAGGCCCTGACCGCGCCCGACGGAAAGATCCGCATTCCCCTCAATGAAGAGGGCGAAAGCGGGAAAGGGCAGATCGAGGAGTTCCTGCGTGAGTTCAACGGTGAAGGCATCCAGCATATCGCTTTTTCCTGCGATGATCTTCCCGCCTGTTGGGACCGCCTGAAAGAACTCGGCGTACCGTTCATGACGGCCCCGCCGGAAACCTATTACGAGATGCTGGAGAGCCGCCTCCCCGGACACGGAGAGCCGGTGGACGAGCTCAAGACCCGGGGCATACTTCTCGACGGCACGACCGAGGGAGACAACCCACGGCTCCTGCTGCAGATCTTCTCGGAAACGCAGCTTGGGCCGGTCTTCTTCGAATTCATCCAGCGCAAGGGCGATGACGGCTTCGGCGAGGGCAACTTCAAGGCCCTGTTCGAGTCGATCGAGCGCGACCAGGTGCGGCGCGGCGTCCTGAAGGCCGAGGAGCCGGCGTGATGACCGGCTTCGGCGTGCAGGGCATTCATCACGCAGCCTACCGTTGCCGCGATGCCAAGGAGACCGCCCTGTTCTACGAGCAGGTGCTCGGCATGCGGTTTGACCTCGCCTTCGCAGAAGACCATGTGCCTTCAACGGGAGCATATGATCCGTACATGCATATCTTTCTCGATGCCGGCGGCGGCAACATTCTCGCCTTCTTCGAACTTCCGGAGCAAAAGCCCATGGGCCGCGATGAAAACACGCCGGAATGGGTGCAGCATATCGCGTTCCGCGTTGAGGGAGAAGCCGACCTCCTTGCCGCGAAGGCGCGCGCGGAGGACTGCGGCCTCGATGTTGTCGGGCCGACCGATCACGGCATCTTCGTTTCGATCTACTTCTTCGACCCGAACGGTCACCGGATCGAACTTGCCTACGACAAGGGTGATCATTCGGACGTCGAGCGCCTTCGCGCGGTTGCACGCGACATGCTGGAGGAGTGGTCGGTGACCAAGCGGGCGCCGCGTCATGCCTCCTGGGCTCACCGCGGATCCGGCATCTAGTCCGTCCGAATACGGTCGATGAAGGCGGCAGCACGCGAGGTCGCCTGCCTCGCCTCCTCGAGCACGGGCCCGAAGAATGGAAAGACATGCATCATGCCTTCCCATTCCTCGAAATCGACCTGCGAACCCTGGTCCGTCAAGCGGCGCGCGAGCCGGTCCGCGTCACTGAACAGCGTTTCGTCCGCACCAACCTGGATCAATGTCGGAGGAAACCCGCTTACGGACCCGAAGAGGGGTGAGGCGCGGTCGTCTTCCGGGCTCGCGCCGGCAAGGTAGGTCAATGCCGTTGCCGCCATGCCTTCGGGTCGGACGAAGACATCGCGGTCCGCGCGCTCCCTGATCGAGGCACCGGAATGGGTCAGGTCGAGATAGGGAGAGATCAGGTAAAGCGCATCGGGAGGTCTCTGGCCCTGGGCGATCAGCGCCTGGCAGGCTGCCACCGCGAGGTTGCCGCCTGCACTGTCGCCAGCCAGGACCCAGAAACTGCCCGTGCCGTATCTTGTCCGTAAAGCACGGAACGATGCGATCGTTGCATCATGGGCTTCGGGAAACGGATGCTCGGGGGCCAGGGGATATTCCGGGCAGTGAACGTTGGCCCGGCAAGAGGCGGCAAGACGGCCGCAGAACTCACGGTAGCTCCGGGGCGAGCCGACGGTGAAGGCGCCGCCGTGGTAGTGGACGATGTGCACATCCGAAACGGCATCTCGCGGCGCGAAGCTGAGTCCGCCTACCCCACCAGCTTCAAAAGGCGTCACGGTCACATCGGGAACGGTGCCGAAGCGCGCGGCCATCGCTTCGAAGCCGGCGCGCCGTTCGGCAAGGCTCGCGCCCTGCGGCCGCCCCGCGATCATCTCCTTCAACCGCCGGGCCTCTTCAAGCGACATCGCGGGCAGATACCAAGGCCTTCAGGGTCTTCTTGTCGATCTTGCCGACCGATGTCTTCGGCAAGCCATCAACGATGTCGATCCGGCTCGGGACCTTGTATTTGACCAGGTTCTCCCGGCAGAAGGTCTCGAGGGCCTCGAGACCCGTGCTCGATCCATCCTTGAGAACAACGAAGGCATGCAGGGTTTCACCACGGTAATCATCCGGACGCCCCACGACCGCAGCCTCCGCAACATCCGAATGCGACATGAGAACTTCGTCGATCTCGCGAGGATAGACGTTGAAGCCGCCGACAAGCACCAGGTCCTTCTTGCGATCCTCGATCACGAGGTAGCCTTCCTCGTCGAAGCGTCCGATGTCGCCGGTATGAAGCCAACCGTCCCGCAGGGCGGTGGCCGTCTCCTGGGGCAGATGAAGATAGCCGGACATGATCTGCGGGCCGCGGGCAATCACTTCGCCGGGTTCCCCGGCTGCCACCTCCCGTGTGGGATCGGACGGATCGACGAGCCTGATCTCCGTCGATGCCACGGGTCTGCCCACGGTACCCGGGCGGACAGGTGCGCGCGGCCCGTTGAACGTCAGTATGGGACCGGCCTCGGTCTGGCCATACCCCTCGAAGATGTCCGATCCCACCGCTTCTCGCCAGCGGCCAAGGGTGGCGCGCGAAAGGGGAGCGGAGCCGGAGTAGGCACATTTGAGAGACGAGAGATCGGCGTCGGCGAACCCCTCGAACGCGAGCAGGCCATTGAACACGGTCGGCCCTGCCGGGAAGCGGGTGATCCGGTCACGTGCTATCGCATCGAGCGTCCAGTCCGGACGGTAGCGGGACAGGATGGTCAGCGTTCCTTCCGCATAGGCAGTCAGGTGCAGCGCCATGGACTGGGCGAACACATGGAAAAGCGGCATACAGCAGAGCACGCGCTCATCCCCGCGGTCGGTCGGAAGCGTTTCCTCACGCTGCTCGATATTAGCCGCGACGGCTCCGTGGGTGAGGAGGACGCCCTTGGGCCGCCCGCTCGTCCCGCCGGTATATTGAAGCGTGCTGTAACGGTCAGGAGACGGAACGGTGAGGGGGCACGCGGCTTCCGCTGGCGCCAGCCAGCTCCCGGTCGGTTCCTCCAGGGTCAGTATACGGCCGCCCCGACCTGCGGGAAGTGCCCTGCGCACCTTGTCCTCGTCGCCCTGGAAGCAGAAAACCGCCGCGGGATCCGCATCATCGAGGACGAGGGAAAGCTCCCGAACCGTGTAAGCGGGATTGAGGGTGCACAGCATGGCGCCCGCTGACTGGACGGCGAAGCTCAGTACGGCCATCTCCACCGAGTTGGGAAGGAGCAGGACCACGGCCCGGCCTTCCGCGCCGAGCCCACGCAGTTCACCGGCAACCCTTGCCGCTGTCGCCTGGGCCTCTGCATAGCTCACCGTGAGGTCGCCCATTCGGTAAGCAGGCGCGCCCGGTACGGACGAGGCTGCGCGGTTGAGAAGCTCGACCGGACTGCGCAGCGTCATCGCTGGTCATCCACCTTGATGACCATGGCCATCGCGCTGTCCCCCGCCGCGCATCCCTGGAACAGGCCATAGCCACCGCCGCGTTGCGCGAGCGCCTCGACCAGCTCCAGGATCAGGCGCATACCGGTCGGCGCCTGCGGATGGCCAAACACCAACGAAGATCCGTAAACGTTCATACGGTCCAGGGGAAAACCCGTCTGCCGCGAGAAGACGGCATCGTTCACTGCAAAGGGGTTGTGGGAACTCACGAGCGACAGGTCGGAAGCCTCGATACCCGCCCGCTCCAGCGCCCGACGGGATGCGGGGACCGGCGCCTCGGGCATGTAGGCCGGCTCGGTGCGAGCCTGTCCGAACGCGAGGATTCCGATCGAAACCGGCTCTGAGGACAAGGCGCGAGCCTTCTCTTCCGTCGTCACAAGGAGCGCTGCATGGCCATCCGCCGGATGGGTCTGGCCGGCGAAAGTGACGCTCCCCCCTTCTCGGACGGGTGTCAGTGCGCGTATCTTTCCTTCATCAGCGGGGGTGACACCCTCGTCCGATTCAAGGGTGAAGGCCTTCTTTCCCTTTCCCACGGTGACCGGCTGCATGAACCGCTGCTGGAAGGCCCGGTCGTCCTTCAATGCGCATTCATACTGCGCGTACCGCATCAGGACGATGTCATCCTGTTCCTCTTTGGAGACATTGTAGCGTGCGGCGACATTCTCCGCGGTGTCGAGCATCGCCAGACCGGTTGCGGGATCGGCGTTGAAGTTCGCAAGGACCCAGTCCTCGGTCTCGCCTACGCCGCCGGGACCTGAGGGATCCGGATAGTAGATATGCGGCGAGTTCGAAGTTCTGTCAGCGGTCACGCACAGGACCACGGAAGCTTCACCATCCGCGACGGTCCTCGCCGCCGTATCCACGACGCGGGCGCCGGTGGCGCAGGCTTGCGCGATGGTGGGTCCCGCCAGATGGCCGATACCCGAAAGGCTTGCCAGCCAAGGCAGGCCGTAGAAGACCCCGCGCTGGGGGACCGTGGTGCCGAGCACGCCAAGCTCGATTTCGGACGGGTCGAGGTCGAAACTCCTGATC
>CAZAFU010000003.1:0-6262 GCA_964484475.1 uncultured Caulobacterales bacterium
GCACCTCGTGGCCGGTCATGTCCGGCAGGTTCAGGTCCAGCAGAATGATGTCGTAATCATAGAGCTTGCCGAGATCGACACCCTCTTCGCCCAGATCGGTGGTGTAGACGTTGAACCCATCCGACTTGAGCATCAGCTCGATGCTCTGGGCGGTGGCGCCATCGTCTTCGATCAGCAGAACCCGCATGAACCTATTCTCCTCGTCGCTCCCGCTCGCCACCCGTTTCAGGCCCGAGAAGGCTTTTGGTTAGGCTAACAAGAATTTACTTTCGTAAAGATTAACGCCGCTAACGATTCGCGCGCCGCGCGTAGTCCGGGAGGAATCCTAAGCCTGCGTTGAGTCAGCGCGCAACCGTTAACTTTGTTCGGGTGCAGGAGATTCTGCTTGCGCCGCCAGCTACTTCTTCCGGAACCGGTCGAGGCTGACCACGTCCGCACCGCCCGACGGGGGTGTGTCGTCGGGGGGTGTCTCCTCGTCTTCCGGTTGTGCCTCGGAGGCTTCCGTTTGTTCCTCGGCCTCCGCGGCAGGTTGAAACTGGAGCGCAAAATTTGCCGACGGATCTGCGAATTGAGTAACGCTCGCGAACGGAATCACCAGGGTTTCGGGGACACCCTTGAAGTGGAGGGTGACCGCGAAATATTCCTCGGTAACCTGCAGGTCCGAGAACTGGTGCTGCAACACCACGGTCATCCGTTCCGGATACTGCGAGCGCAGCCTGTCCGCGAGGATCACCCCCTCGGCCCGGGTGTCGAACTCGATATAGAAGTGATGCTCGCCCGGCAGGTCGCCGAGATCCTTGGTGATGTTCAGGACGTCGCGCACGACCCCCCGCATCGCGTTCTGCGTCAGCCAGGCGTAATCGAGTTCGGTCGCTTCGGTCATCGCAAGGGGAACTAGGCCGTTCGGTGCGCGCTGTCACCTTCGATGTGTCCGAGTTCTTTCAAGACTTCGTCGGCCAGGCCTGCGAGTACGCCTGCATCCCGGGCAAGGGTGAGGGGCGCCCTCGCGAGGTCGGGATCCACGGGCAGGCGGGCAAGTATGCCAAGGCCCAGCTCTTCAAGCAGTTCCGGAGGAAGGTCGTCGCCCATCGCGCCGCCTGTCATGTTGAGGACCACGCCGAAACTGGGCGCGCCGACCTGGCGGAAAAGCGCGGCGCCCCGGCGGACATCGGCGAGGGCCAGCGGGGAGGGGGTGGCGACCAGAACGGCACCGTCCACCTTCAGCCGCTGGAGGAGCGAGAGGTGGGCATCGCCGGTGCCCGGCGGTGTATCGACCACGAGGACATCGAGATCGCCCCAGGCGGTATCCTCGATCAGCTGCCGCGCGGCGTTCATCACCATGGGCCCGCGCCAGGCGACGGCTTTGCGTTCGTCGACCATGTAGCCGATCGAGACGAGCCTGAGCCCTTCGGCCTCGCTCGGCCTGATGCGTCCCTCCTCGGCGGTGAGCTTTTCGGCGTTCGGGAAGAGGACCGGAAGCGAGGGGCCGTGAATGTCGAGGTCGAGAAGCCCCACATCGAGGCCCTTCGCGCGCAAGGAGAGGGCGAGCCGCGCTGCGACGGTGCTCTTGCCCACGCCGCCCTTGCCCGACGCCACGGCAATCACGGCCTTGACGCCTTCGGGCCGGGCGGGGGCGGAGCGCTGTGCCGGCCTGCTGCCGAGGTGGAGCGGATCGGAGTGACCGCCGCCTGCCCGCGGAGGCGGAGAAGGAGGCGGGGCCTTCGGCTTGTCCCCTTGGGGCGGGGACTGGCCGTGGTCGCTCCTGACGATGACGATACGCTCGATCCCGCTGGCTTCCGTGAGGCGGCCGCGCAGGGCCTCCTCGTCGGCTGGCTCGGACCGCCCGCCGATGATGACGACGGCGGACAGGCGATCGTCCAAGGCGCGGAGCTGCAGCTCGGCCTCGATCCCCTCCCTGGCGAGTGCTTTCTTCAAGGCGTTTTCGGCACGACCCTTGCGCAGGGCCTCGCGGGCGCGGCGTATCGACATGTTCGATAACTGCAATCGTTGCGTCAGGGTTTCAACGGCACATATACGAGTCATCACTAAACGACGTGGGACAATTGCCGCTCTTCCATACGGCGGCGCTGATATTGGCGGATACATGCCCTGGACTGACAAGCCTTCAAACGGTTCCAACAACGGCCCATGGGGCCGACCGACGAACAATGGCGGCGGCAACCAGCCCCGCCCGGGTAAGGGGCAGGGGGCTCCTGATCTCGAAGAACTTCTCCGCTCCGGACGCGAGCGCTTCGGTCGCGGACGCCGCGGCGGTGGCGGCGGCGCGCAAGGCGGCGGCCCGAACATGGACCTGCCGAGCGGTCGGGTGCTGGGGCTCGGTGCCCTGGTGCTGGCGCTGCTGTGGGGGGCCTCGGGCTTCTACACCGTCTCCCCCGGCGCGCGGGGGGTGGTCACCACCTTCGGCGATTTCGAGAGCCTGACCGACCCGGGCCTCAACTGGCGGATCCCCTGGCCCATCCAGGACGTGGAGATCGTGGATGTCGAGGAAGACCGTTCGGTCAGGATCGGCGGCACCTCCAACAAGACCTCGATGCTGACCTCGGACCTCAACATCGTGGATGTGGGCCTTCAGGTGAACTACCGGGTCGAGAGCGATGCCACGTGGGACCCCTCCTCGGGCGAGCTGCCCAACGCGGCAAAGTACGTCTTCAACGTGGAGGAGCCGAACGCCATGGTGCGCGCGGCAGCCGAAGCGGCGCTGCGCGAGGTGGTGGGCGCGAACGAGTTCGGCCCGATCATCTCCCGCGGCCGTTCCATCGTGAACGACCGGACCGCGGAGATCTTGCAGCAGACCCTCGAGAGCTATGACAGCGGCATCCGCGTCATCCGCGTGAACTTCGGGCAGGCCGACCCGCCCCAGCCGGTGATCGCAGCCCAGCGCGACGTGATCGACGCGACCTCGGACGCCGAGCAGAAGGTCAACGTGGCCCAGGGTTACGCCAACCAGCGGGTGCCCCGCGCCCAGGGTGAGGCAAGGCAGATCGTCCTCGATGCCGAAGCCTATGCGGCCGATGTCGTCGCCCAGGCGAATGGTGACGCCTCGCGCTTCACCTCGATCCTCGAGGAATACATCAAGGCCCCGGATGTCACCCGCCAGAGGATGTATCTCGAGACCATGGAGACGGTGCTCGGCGACATGAACAAGGTGCTGATCGACGACGAGGCGGGGGGCACGCTGCCCTATCTGAACCTCAACGAGCTCGCTCGGGAGTCCCAGACCAGCCGCCGCAACTCCACCTCCCAACCGACCCGCGAGCCCGCGGCCAATATCTCTCCGGAGGCCCGTCAATGAACCGTCCTGTCCTCATTGCCATTGCCGCGATCGTCCTGATCACGGTTCTCGTCGCCTCGAGCGCCCTGTTCACGGTGCGCGAGAGCGAGCAGGCCCTGGTCCTCCAGTTCGGCGACCCGGTGAAGACCGTGCCCGCCGCCGATGCCGGTCTCCACTTCAAGACACCGGTGGTCCAGAACGTCGTCTTCTTCGACGCGCGGAACCTCAACTTCGATGCCGACCCGGTGGAAGTCATCGTCGCCAACGAAGAGCGGCTCCTCGTGGACTCCTTCGTGCGGTACCGGATCGCCGACCCGCTGGTCTATTTCCAGCGCCTTTCGCGCGGCTCGGGTGATCCGAACGCCATGCGGGCCCGGTTCAACGAGCGGATCGACGCCGTTCTCGGCGAGGCGGTCCGGGGTGTTCTCGGCGAGGTCCAGATCAAGGACATCATCACCGAACGCCGCGCCGAGCTGATGGCTCGCATCCAGAGCTCCGTCGCCGAAGAGGCGCGCAAGCTCGGGGTCGAGATCATCGACGTGCGCATCCGCCAGGCCGACTTCCCGACCGAGAACGCGGCCAACGTCTACAACCGCATGAGCTCGGACTATAACCAGCAGGCCCAGAAGATCCGGGCCAACGGCGAGCGCCGGGCCCAGGAGATCACGGCATCGGCCAACAAGCAGGCCGTGCAGATCATCGCGGAGGCCAACGAAGCCGCGCAGCGGATCCGCGGTACGGCCGACGGTGAGCGGAACGCGATCTTTGCCGAGGCCTATACTCAGGACCCCGAGTTCTTCGCCTTCTACCGGTCGCTGACGGCTTACGAGAAAGCCCTCCAGGACGGCGAGACGACGATCATCCTGTCCCCGGACTCGGAGTTCTTCCGCTACTTCAACGACACGCGCGGCGCCCCGCGGCCATAGGCGGAAACGCGATTCAGGACATGTCGGAAGGCGCGGCTCAGGCCGCGCCTTCTTTCATGTGAGGGGCGGGGACCGTGACCTTGCGCAGGACCCACAGATAGCTCGGCGCGACCTCGGTGGCGCCGAGCAGGCCCTTCTCCCTGAGGAGCCGGTGGGCCCGTTTCAGCCTGAAGCACGGCACGTACATCATGGCGTGGTGCTCGGCGTGATAGGCGACCCAATAGGGTGCGAAGAGAGCGCGCTCGACAAGGTTCGGTGTCGTGGTCCGGGCCTGGGTCAGGGGCTGGCTGTGGTCGGTCTCGACGCAGGCATGCTCGGCGATGTTCCTGATCCTCGTCGCAAGAGGGTTCCAGGTGGCCAGCGGCAGGAGCCAGCAGGTCAGGTAGAGAAGCCCGTGCCCGGAGGCTGCGAGGACGGCGAACATGCCGATGTTGATCCCGGCAAAGCGCAGGAGCGCGGAACGGCTGGCGATGGTCTCGGCGCCGGGCAGGTTGGCAAGCCCGGGCCGGAAGAAGGCTTTCACCGCGAAGGCGCGCTGCTTGAGGAAGGTCCGGCCCGTAAGATCGCGCAGGATCTTCCGGCGCATGCTGGCCCTCGTGCACGGAAAGGGCGCAGCCAGGGGCAGGTCGGGATCCCGATCGGTCTGGACATGGCGGTGGTGGCCCAGATGGTAGGGCCGGTAGAAATCCAGATCCGCCCCCACCGGCGCGGCACAGGCCCACTGGCCGAGGCCATCGTTCACCGTCCTGTTGCGGTTCAGGAGGCCGTGAGCGGCCTCGTGCATCAGGATGGCAAGACCGAGCTGGCGGTTGCCGATGATCATCACGGCGACGACAAGGACGACAGGGTTGTGGCCCGTCAGCGTGACGGCGGCCATGGCCAGCCCGATCACCGCCCAGGCGTGGGCGACAAGGGCGGGCCCCTGCCACGTCACGGGGGCGGTGAGGCTGGCCCATTCGGTGGTCGAGAAGGCGTCTTTGAGGCGGAAGGTCTGGCCGGTCATGGGATCTCCTCGGGGAGGAACCATACCATAGCGGGTTCGATCATGCTTGCGCCACGGGCCTGCGCCGCTAGAAGGCGCCCATGGCCGAATCCTCATTCCTGCTCGACTACCTGCCGATCCTGATCTTTCTCGGGCTGGCGCTCATCCTGGGCGGCGTGTTCCTCGTGATCCCGCTCGCCTTCGCGCCGTCCCATCCCGACCTCCAGAAGAACTCGACCTATGAATGCGGGTTCGAGCCGTTCGAGGATGCGCGGATGAAGTTCGACGTGCAGTTCTACATCGTCGCGATCCTGTTCATCATCGTCGATCTCGACGTGGCGTTCCTGTTCCCCTGGGCCGTGACCCTGTTCAATCCGGAACTCGGCCTCGACCGCGACTTCCAGATCTTCGCTTTCTGGTCGATGTTCGTCTTCCTCGCGGTGTTCTTCATCGGCTTCATCTACGAGTGGAAGAAGGGCGCCCTCGAGTGGCGCTAGGCGCCCCGGGCGCTTTGACCCATTTCGCGGGAGGCGGCCCGTTCCTACCTCCGTCCTTGGAAAGGGACAGACACAAGCATGGCTGACGAGACCAAAGTCAAAACCAAACCCGGAACCTCGACGCGGATCGAGACGATCACGCCGCCGAAGGAGAACCCGCTCACCCGCTATCCTGAGGGGCAGCCGCTGACGCCGCGGGACCTGCCGTATGGCACGGCCGGGCGCGCGGACGTGATCGGCTACGACCCGAAGGCCGAGGACCCGTTCTTCAGGCACGTCAATGCCGAGCTGGCGGACAAGGGGTTCTTCACCGCGCCGGCGGACGCGGTGATCAACTGGGCCCGGACGGGCTCGCTGATGTGGATGACCTTCGGCCTCGCCTGCTGCGCCGTGGAGATGATGCAGGCCTCGATGCCGCGCTACGACATGGAGCGGTTCGGCATGGCGCCGCGGGCCTCCCCGCGGCAGTCGGACCTGATGATCGTGGCGGGGACCCTCACCAACAAGATGGCGCCGGCACTTCGCAAGGTCTACGACCAGATGCCCGAGCCGCGCTACGTCCTGT
>CAZAFU010000003.1:6272-11814 GCA_964484475.1 uncultured Caulobacterales bacterium
ATTCGGTGGTGCGCGGCTGCGACCGCATCGTGCCGGTGGACGTCTATGTCCCCGGCTGCCCGCCCTGTGCGGAGGCGCTGGTCTACGGCCTCCTCCAGCTGCAGAAGAAGATCCGCCGGGAAGGGACGATCGAACGATGAGCGCGCTTCTCGATGATCTTGCCGAATTGCAGGACCACCTGACCGGGCAACTGGGAGACCGGATGATTGGCTCCCAGATTGCCTATGACGAGCTCAGCCTCACCGTCCCGCCCGGCGAGATCGTGGCGACCCTGAAGCTCCTGCGTGACGACCCGATGGCCCGTTTCTCGCAGCTCATGGATCTTTGCGGTGTCGACTATCCCGAACGGCGCAAAAGGTTCGACGTGGTCTACCACCTCCTCAGCATGGAGAGCAATCTGCGTATCAGGGTGAAGGTGCCGGTGGCCGAGGACGACGCCATACCGACCGTCACGCCGGTTTTCCCCAATGCGGACTGGTACGAGCGCGAAGCCTTCGACATGTTCGGGATCGTCTTCGACAACCACCCCGACATGCGCCGGCTCCTGACCGATTACGGGTTCGAGGGTTATCCCCTGCGCAAGGACTTCCCCCTCACGGGCTATACGGAAGTGCGGTGGGACGACGAGCAGCAGCGGGTCGTTTACGAGCCTGTGAAGCTCACCCAGGAATACAGGAATTTCGACTACCTCTCCCCGTGGGAGGGCAGCCAGTATGTCCTTCCCGGTGACGAGAAGGCCGACGACAAGAAATGAGATGCGGCGGACGGGACTCGTGCCCATCCGCCGGCATCATGCCGGGTTCTACCGGCCGGTTCGAACTCTCAACCTAGACCCTGCGGGCCGCATGGTTGTCGCTGGTGTGGCGGCGGAGGTCGATCTGTTTGACGATCACGCCGACGATGACACCGACAATGGCGTAGACGAAGGTCTCGCCGAAGGTGAGCGATTCAAACGCCGAGAACGCAGGACCGGCGATCCAGTCGAGCAGGGCGAGTGCGACAAAGGTCAGCACACCAATCCAGAGGCCCTTTTTCGCGGCGGAACGGCGCGCGCTGTCGGCGGTTGTCGTGGTGCCGGTCGTATGCCTCGGATGAGTGGTCGCCGAATGCACGTTGCTGGTCGAGCCGGCGTCGCGGGTCGTACGCGTGTTGGCAGTGGAATCGCGTTTGATCCGGTCTCCCTCGCGGGTACGGCTGGCGACGCTGTCCGTGTGGACGGTGCCCTCGCGGCGGGCGTCGTAGGTGGAGCTTCCGGTGCTGGCGCCGGGCTTGTCGTCGTGATGGGTAGGGGTAGCCATGAGTCCTCCTTGTGACTTGCAACATGGGACCAACAGGTGGCCGGGCCTCTCCGTTCGGGGGGAGCGGCGATCAAGCCTTTGGGAACACCTGATGAATCCTGTGCAATGTTGTGCCTTTCGGACCTTTCCGGGAGCGTGGACCGGCCCGGCGAAAAGACGCACAGGACTTGCGCCCAAAGGCTTCGCGCGTCAGATGCAGAGCCGCAAAGGATAGTGACGATATGGCCGACGGAACCCGCACCATCACCATTGAAGACAGCCCCGCCGACGAGGCGGCGGACCGCCCGTTCACGATCAATTTCGGGCCCCAGCACCCGGCAGCTCACGGGGTTTTGCGGTTGGTCCTCGAGCTGGACGGCGAAGTCGTCGAGCGTGTGGACCCCCATATCGGCCTTCTGCACCGGGGCACCGAGAAGCTGCTCGAGCACAAGACCTACCTTCAGGGCATCGGCTATTTCGACCGTCTCGACTACGTCGCTCCGATGAACCAGGAGCACGCCTTCGTGCTTGCGGCGGAGAAGCTGCTGGGCATCGAAGTGCCGCGCCGGGGATCGATCATCCGCGTGATCTACTGCGAGATCGGCCGGTTGCTTTCGCATATCCTCAACATCACGACCCAGGCCATGGACGTCGGCGCCCTGACGCCGCCGCTCTGGGGGTTCGAGGAACGCGAGAAGCTGATGAACTTCTACGAGCGTGCCTCGGGCGCGAGGATGCACGCCCACTTCTTCCGCGTCGGCGGCGTTCACAAGGACCTGCCGCAGGACCTGATCGACGACATCTACGCCTGGACCGAGAGCTGGCGGAAGGTGTCCGACGAGATCGAGGGCCTGATCACCGACAACAGGATCTTCAAGCAGCGGAATGTCGATATCGGCGTCGTCTCCAAGCAGGAGGCCCTCGACTGGGGCTTCACCGGCGTCATGCTGCGCGGCTCGGGCGTGCCTTGGGACCTCAGGAAGGCCCAGCCCTACGAGATCTATGACGAGCTCGATTTCGATATCGTCATCGGCAAGAACGGCGACTGCTACGACCGCTATGTCTGCCGCATCGAGGAGATGCACCAGTCGGTGAGGATCATCCAGCAGTGCATCGAGATGCTGGAGCCTGGGCCGGTCCAGTCCACCGACGGCAAGGTCGCGCCGCCGCGCCGGGCGGAGATGAAGGAATCGATGGAGGCCCTGATCCATCACTTCAAGCTCTATACCGAGGGCGTGAAGGTGCCTGCGGGCGAGGTCTACACGGCGGTCGAGGCTCCCAAGGGCGAGTTCGGTGTCTACCTCGTCTCGGACGGCGACAACCGGCCCTATCGCTGCAAGATCCGCGCGCCGGGGTTTGCTCACCTCCAGGCGATGGACTGGATGAACCGGGGCCACCTCCTGGCCGACGTCTCGGCCATCATCGGTACGCTGGATATCGTGTTCGGCGAGATCGACCGCTGAGACGCCGGCCTCAGAGCTCGATCAGCATCGCCGCGCCATAAGCGGCGGCCACCGCGAACAGCGGGCCGCCGAAATGCCGGCCGAGGCCGTCTTCGCGGAACACGAGGGCCGAGAGGACGGCGGATACGAGCCAGCCGAACAGTGCCGCCCCGAGGACGATGACGAAGTCGTCGGCGGTCATCCAGTCCCAGCCCCTGGCGCCGATGTCCTGGCGCCGCGCGATCAGCGCCACCACCATCAGGCCCCCCACCTTGACCGCGAGGCTCACCGCCTTCCTCAGGACGAATGTCCCGAGGATGACCGCAGCCACGCCGATGAGGATGGTCAGAAGTGTGGAATCCATGACATGCCCCTTGCGCCCTGAAACTGCCTGGGGCGGGGTCTAGCAGCCCCGCGCCGCTTCGTCGCCTCGGCATGCGTCCCGGGTGGACCCTATGACCGACCGCGAAGGAGGATCCGATGGCGGTATTGAGGCTCGTGCTGGCCGACCAGCTCACCCGCGGTGTCGCTGCGCTGCGTGGAGCGGAGCCCGGCGAGGACGTTATCCTCATGGCCGAGGTGATGGAAGAGGCCACCTATGTCCGTCACCACAAGCAGAAGATCGTCTTCCTCTTCTCCGCGATGCGGGCCTTCGCCGCGGAGCTCGAGGAGGAGGGTTTCGATGTCCGCTACACCCGGCTTGACGATGAAGAGAACGCGGGCTCCCTGTTCGGAGAGGTCAGGCGAGCCTTCGCCCAGACCGATTGCGAGGAACTCGTCGTCACCGCCTGCGGCGAGTACCGGCTGGCCGAGGACATGGAGGGGTGGTCGCGCAGGCTCAACCGCCCGGTGACGATCCGCGACGATGACCGTTTCGTCTGTAGCCTGCCGGAATTCAGGGCCTGGGCCGATGGCCGCAAACAGTTCCGTATGGAGTATTTCTACCGCGAGATGCGCAAGAAGACCGGCCTCCTGATGAAGGACGGGGAGCCGGAAGGCGGGCAGTGGAACTTCGACCAGGAGAACCGGAAGAAACTGCCCAAGGGCTATGAGCCCCCTTTGGCACCGGAAGTCTTCGAGCATCCCGTGGTCGAGGAGGTGGCGGCGCTGGTCGAGGAACGGTTCTCCGACCATTTCGGCACGCTGGAGCGCTACACCTACGGCATCACGCGCGACGACGCCCTGAAGAGGCTCGACGCCTTCATCGACGAGAGCCTGCCCGGCTTCGGTGACTACCAGGACGCCATGGCGACGGGGGAGGACTTTCTCAACCACAGCCTGATCAGCGTCTATCTCAATGCGGGCCTCCTGACGCCTCTCGAGATCTGCCGGGCGGCGGAGGATGCCTTTCGGGAGGGACGGGTTCCCCTCAACGCCGCCGAGGGCTTCATCCGCCAGATCATCGGCTGGCGCGAATTCGTGCGCGGGATCTACTGGCTGAAGATGCCGGACTACAAGAGGACGAACGCCCTTCAGGCGGACCGTCCGCTGCCGGATTTCTACTGGACCGGCGAGACGGACCTGCACTGCGTGGCCGAGGCTGTGCGCAACACCCGCGATCACGCCTATGCCCATCATATCCAGCGGCTGATGATCACCGGCAATCTCGCGCTCCTGCTGGGCGTCGCGCCCGACGAGATCAATGCCTGGTACCTGATCGTCTATGCCGATGCCTATGAGTGGGTGCAGCTGCCCAACACCCACGGTATGGCGATCTGGGCCGATCACGGGGTCCTGGGGTCCAAGCCCTACGCGGCCTCCGGCTCCTATATCAATCGGATGTCCAATTATTGCGGGAGTTGCCGCTACAAGGTGTCGAAGCGGGAGGGGGAGGATGCCTGCCCCTTCAACTACCTCTACTGGGACTTCATCATCCGTAACGAGAAGACCCTGCGGGCCAACCCGCGGATGGGCATGATGTACCGCACCCTCGACAAGAAGGGCGCGGACGAGCGAAAGCGTTTTCAGAAGGACGCGGCGGCGTTCCGCCGCGAGATCGGGATCGAGAATGGCTAGGAATGTTCTGGGAGACGAGCTCGAGGTCTGCGGATGCGATCCGATGACCGGTTTCACCCGTTCGGGGTCATGCGAGACCGGACCACAGGATCGCGGCAGCCACACCGTCTGCGCGGTGATGACCGAGGAGTTTCTCTCCTATACCAAAGATCAGGGTAACGATCTTTCGACACCGCGGCCCGAATGGGGCTTCCCGGGTCTCAAGCCCGGTGACCGCTGGTGCCTCTGCTCCTCGCGGTGGGAAGAGGCAAGACAGGCCGGCAAGGCGCCTCCGGTGCACCTTCCGGCCTGCCACGAGCGTGCGCTCGATGCGGTGAACCTCGAGGATCTCAAGGCCCACCGGATGCAGTAGGGGGTCAGCGCCTGATTTTCCGTGCGATGAAGATCAGGAGGCATGCGCCGATGACCGCGGCTATGAAGTAGCCGAGGACGCCGCCGAAATTGACACCGATGAGGCCGAGAAGAAAGCTCGCGACAAGAGCGCCGACAATGCCGAGCGCGATGTTGGCCAGAAGCCCCATATCCGACTTCATGACCTTTTCGGCGACCCAGCCGGCGATACCGCCGACAATGATCGCCGTGATGATTCCGACTTCCATGAGACCTCCTTAGCGTGGTCCTGGGGCAGGACCTTGGTTCGGATGGGACAACACGGCATGGAACCATTTCGTCTCGCCCATCACGCCGCTGTGTAGGCCGGGCATGAAAAAACCCGCCGGCGCGGGGCCGGCGGGTCGCGTTCGTCAGGGCGAAAAGACGATCAGTCCTCGTTCTTTTCTTTTTCCTTGCCGGTTTCCTGGTCGACGA
>CAZAFU010000003.1:11847-12334 GCA_964484475.1 uncultured Caulobacterales bacterium
GGTGGTCTTCTCTGGACGGCCTGGGGCGAGCTGGCTGATATGGACCAGGCCGTCGCGGGCGCCGAAGAAGTTCACGAAGGCACCGAAGTCCATGGTCTTGACGACCTTGCCGCGGTAGATTTCGCCGACTTCCGGCTCGTCGGTGATGGACTTGATCCATTTGACGGCCGCTTCGATCTGCGACTGGTCGGAGGAGGCGATCTTGATCACGCCTTCGTCGTCGATGTTCACCTTCGCGCCGGTGGTATCGACAATCTCGCGGATGACCTTGCCGCCGGAGCCGATCACTTCACGGATCTTCTCCTTCGGGATGGTGATGGTCTCGATGCGCGGAGCGAACTCACCGAGTTCCCCGCGGCTTTCGCCGAGAGCCTTGTTCATCTCGCTGAGGATATGCATCCGGCCATCCTTGGCCTGACCGAGGGCGGTCTTCATGATGTCCTCGGTGATCCCTGCGACCTTGATGTCCATCTGCAGGCTGGTGATG
>CAZAFU010000003.1:12386-28528 GCA_964484475.1 uncultured Caulobacterales bacterium
CCGACAGGACCGCGTGCTTGTCGCCTTCGAGGATCAGGCCCATGGCGATACCCGCCACGGCGCGCTTGATCGGGACGCCGGCGTCCATCATCGCGAGGGACGAGCCGCAGACGGTCGCCATCGAGGACGAACCGTTGGACTCGGTGATCTCCGAGACGAGACGGATGACGTAGGGGAACTCGTCCTGGTTCGGAAGGACGGCGCGCACCGCCCGCCAGGCGAGCTTGCCGTGGCCGATCTCGCGGCGACCGGGAGAGCCGATGCGGCCGGTCTCGCCGACGGAGAAGGGGGGGAAGTTGTAGTGAAGGAGGAAATTCTCCTTGTACGTACCCTCCAGGGCATCGACGAACTGCTCGTCTTCGGCGGTGCCCAGGGTGGCAACGACGATCGACTGTGTCTCGCCGCGGGTGAAGAGGGCGGAGCCGTGGGTCCGGGGAAGGATGCCGACCTCGGAGAGGATCGGACGGATGTCCGTGGTCGTCCGTCCGTCGATCCGGCCACCGGTCTCGAGAATCTGACCGCGGACGATCTCGGACTCGAGTTCCTTCAGCAGGCCGCCGACGATCGAGACATCGATCGGATCAGACGCGTCCTCACCGGAGAGCTTCTCCTTGGTGGCGGACTTCACCTCGCCGAGCTTGTTCGAACGCTCCTGCTTGTTGGTGAGTTTGTAGGCAGCCCGCAGGCCATCCTCGGCCTCGGCGCGGACCCGGGGCATGACGTCGGAGAAATCCGGCGGCTGGTAGTCCCAAGGCTCCTTCGCGCAACGTTCGGCGAAGGAGATGATGAAGTTGACGATGTCCTTGGCAGCCTTGTGGCCTTCGACCACGGCGCCGAGCATGACCTCCTCGGAGAGCTCCTTGGCTTCGGACTCGACCATCATCACGGCGTCCGCCGTGCCGGCCATCACCAGGTCGAGCTGGGTGCCTTCGAGGTCCTGGACGGTCGGGTTGATGGTGTAGTCACCATCCTTGTAGGCGACCCGCGCCGCACCGATCGGCCCCATGAAGGGGATGCCCGAAATGGTGAGGGCCGCGGAGGCCGCGATCATCGCGACGACGTCGGGATCGTTCTCGAGGTCGTGACTGAGAACGGTGCAGATGACCTGCACTTCGTTCTTGAAGCCGGGGGCGAAGAGAGGGCGGATCGGACGGTCGATGAGACGCGAGGTAAGGGTCTCCTTTTCCGTCGGCCGGCCTTCGCGCTTGAAGAAGCCGCCGGGGATGCGGCCTGCGGCGTAGCCCTTTTCCTGGTAGTTCACGGTCAGCGGGAAGAAGTCCTGCCCCGGCCTGGCCTCGCGCTGGCCGACCACGGTCGCGAGGACGGTGGTTTCGCCGTAGGTCGCAAGAACCGCCCCATCGGCCTGACGGGCGACCCGTCCGGTTTCGAGGGTCAGCTCACGGCCTGCCCAGGTCATTGATTTCTTGGTGATATCGAACATGGTATCGTTTCTTCGTTTCGCCAGGACCGGATTGTCGCTGGCATGGATGTCGCTCAATCGCGCATGAGAAGGCTCATGGCGGCTTGCGGCGTCAAACGCAACGCTGGTTCTGGCACGAGTCGGGCGGGCCGCCCGGTGCCTTTCAGGCAAGAAAAAACCGGCCGTCCCGAAGGCCGGCCGGTTTCCCGGTCAGGATGGGCCCGGCGCGCCGTTCAGCGGCGCAGGCCGAGGCGGTTGATGATATCCTGGTAGCGCTCTTCGTTCTTCCTCTTGACGTAGTCGAGGAGATTGCGGCGGTGGGACACCATCTTGAGAAGGCCACGGCGCGAGTGGTTGTCCTTCTTGTGTTCCTTGAAGTGCTCGGTGAGGTTGTTGATGCGCTCGGTCAGGATCGCGATCTGCACTTCGGGCGAGCCGGTGTCGCCGTCATTGGTCGCGTATTCCTTGATCAGCGCGTCCTTGCGCTCCGTCGTGATCGACATGAGGTCAGTCTCCGTGCGCCATGAATGAAAGCTCCCGCCGGGGCGCCGTCCAGCGGAAGCGGGGCTGATAGCGGCGGCACCATGGCTTGGCAAGCCTGCAACAAGCGCGGTCGTCGTCACGCGGGCACGCCCTGGGCGGATGGCCGGATGATCGCCGCCCGGACCGCGCAGGACCAATAGCTCAGGGTGATGCCTACCCGAAGCTGTAGGCGGCCTCGTGGGTGATCTCGCAGGAGAGGAGCCTGGAGACGGGGCAGTTGGCAGCGGCCGCTTCGACGGCTTCGCGCGCGGCGCTCTCCTCGCCTTGGCCGGCAACCTTCACGTCGAGATGGGAGTGGGTGATCGTGAACCCCTCGCCCTGTTCCTCGAGGGTCACCGTGCAGTCGGTCTCGATGTCGATGGTCTCGATGCCCCGGTCGCCGAGTTCCTTCGACAGGGCCATGGAGAAGCAGGCGGCGTGGGCGGCGCCGATAAGCTCTTCGGGGTTGGTGTCGGGTCCGTCGGCGAAGCGCGACTGAAAGCCGTAGGGCGCGTTCGAGAGGGCGCCGCGATGCGTGCTGATCCGGCCTTCTCCCTCCCGGATCGAGCCGTTCCAGTGGACGTTTGCGCGGTTCTTGGTCATGGCCTTCGCCTCCTTCGCTGTCGTGCCCCTGCGGAATGGACGCCGGCAGGCTTTCGTTCCCACGGAACTTTCCGGCAGGGCTCACAGGCCCTCGCGGCATGGTTGCCGAAGAAGAGCTCTTCTTTACCTTTTCACAACCATGAATTGGGTATGGCGAACCCATGGTTGCATTGCTCGGTGTCATCGTCACGCTTCTCATGGTCTTCGGCGGCTATGCGCTCGCCGGAGGGAAGCTCGCCATCATCCTCCACGCCCTGCCGTTCGAGATGATGATCATAGGCGGTGCTGCCGTCGGTGCCTTCGTCGCGGGCAACAGCTTCGACGTGATTCGCCGGACCGGAAGCGACATGCTGGTAATCCTCAAGGGCCCGAGGTTCCACAAACAGGACTACCAGGACCTCCTCTGCCTGCTGCACAGCCTGATCGAACTCGGCGCGAAGGATCCCCTCGAACTCGAGCGGGCGATCGAAGACCCGCAGAACTCGCCGCTCTTCGAGGCCTATCCGAAGATCAGGGACGACCACGAGGCGTGCGAGATCATCTGCGACACGCTCCGCTCACTGATGATGAACTTCGACAACGCCTTCCAGGTCGAGGAGCTGCTGGAAAAACAGCTCGCTCATCTCAAAGAAGAGAGCCTGTCCGGGGCCCATGCGCTTCACAGGACTGCGGATGCCCTGCCTGCACTGGGCATCGTCGCGGCCGTGCTCGGGGTCATCAAGACCATGGCGTCGATCGACAAGCCGCCCGAGATCCTGGGGCAGATGATCGGCTCCGCGCTCGTTGGAACCTTCCTCGGCGTCTTTCTCGCCTACGGCATTGTCGGCCCCTTCGCCGAACGCGTGAAGCAGGTGCGCGAGGAGGAGCAGACCTTCTACAACCTGATCCGCGAAGTGCTCGTCCACCACCTTCACCAGCATCCGCCGAGCATGTGCGTGGAGGTGGGCCGCCGCCACGCACCGGGCAAAGTGCGGCCGAGCTTCCTCGAACTCGACGAAGCGATCCGTTCCCAGAAGAAAGTCGCCTGACCATGACCGAAGCCGTGACCGCCACGCTCTCCCGCCAGTCGGGCCTCCTCAAGGAGCTGAGCGTCCTGGCCAACAACATCGCCAATGCCGGGACCACCGGCTTCAAGCGGGAAGCGGCGATCTTCGCCGAATATGTCCGCGGCAGCGCCGACGCGGAGTCCGTCTCCATCGGCAGGCTGAGGGCGCATTTCACCGATCACTCCGCGGGCGGGTTCGAACTGACGGGCCGCGAGACCGATTTCGCGATCACCGGGGACGGCTGGTTCGCGGTGGAGCGGGGCGGCGAGATGTTCCTCACCCGGAACGGTGCCTTCCGCTGGGACGAGGAGGGCGCCCTTGTCACCATCGAAGGGGACGCGGTGCTCGATGACGGCGGCAAGCCGATCGAGCGGCCGCCCTTCGGCGGCGATGTGGTGATGACCGATGACGGCGTCCTCACTGCCGACGGCCAGGCCTTCGCCAGTCTTGGCGTGATGAGCGCCCAGGCGCAGAACCTCACCCGGGTGGGAAGCGGCCTCTGGCAGAACGGCGGGCCTCTCCGGGTCGTCGAGCAGCCGACGATCCGTCAGGGGGTCCTCGAGCAGTCCAACGTCCAGCCCGTCCAGGAAATGGCACGGCTGATCGAGACCCAGCGCCTCTACGAGGCGGGGGCGTCCATCCAGACCAACGAAGACGAACGTATCCGTGGGCTGATCGAAGCGATCGGCCAGGGCTGACAGGAGAGACCATGAACCCGCTTCAGATTGCCGCTACCGGCATGGCCGCACAGCAGACCCGCGTTGCGACCATCGCGAACAACATCGCCAACATGTCGACCACCGCCTATGCGCCCCGGCGCGCGGCCTTCGCCGACCTCATGTACCGCCAGGAAGCTTCTCCCGGCGTCCTGAGCTCACGCACCGGCAGCATCGTTCCCGGCGGCATCCAGATCGGTATCGGTACCCGGACGAGCGCCGTCACCGCAGAACAGAGCCAGGGCGCGCTGAACCCCACCGGGGGCGATCTCGACTTCGCGATCGAAGGCCGGGGATTCTTCGAGGTCGAGCTGCCTTCGGGTGAGATCGCCTACAGCCGGGACGGGCGTTTCTCGCTCAGCCCGGACGGGCAGATCGTCAACTCCCAGGGTTTCGCGATCTCAGGCGGGATCACCGTGCCCCAGGGTGTGCGATCCCTGTCGGTCTCGGCCGAAGGGCAGGTCTTCGCCGTCTTCGCCGATGGCAACCCGCCTGTCGAGATCGGCAACATGACGGTCTCGATCTTCACCAATGACGAAGGTCTCGAAGCGCTTGGAGGCAATCTCTTCCGCGAGACCGAGGCTTCGGGCCCGCCGCAGGGGGGAATACCGGGCATCGACGGCGCGGGCTTCATACGGCAAGGCTTTCTCGAGGAAAGCTCCGTTGACGTGGTTTCGGAAGTTGCCGACCTGATCGAGGCGCAGCGCGGCTACGAGCTCAATTCCAAGGTGATGACCGCGGCCGACGAGATGATGGCCGCCACCACGAGGATCCGCTAGATGCTCGGCGTGATCTGCGCTTCCTTGGCCCTCGCTGCCGCTCCGGCCGGGGATGTCGTGCGCGCGGCACACGCACTGCCGCGCGGCGCGATCCTGTCGGAGGCGGATCTTCTGCCCGAAGGCGATGCCGAAACGGGGCTTCTCGTCGGCAAGGCCCTTCGTCGTCCCGTCAGGGAAGGGGGGCTGGTCAGCCCGCTCCTCGTCGAGGAGGTGCCCGCGATCCGGCGGAACGAAGCGGTTCGGATCGTCTTCCGCAAAGGGGCGATCGAGCTTGTCCTGTCGGGCGAGGCGCTGCGTGATGCAAGGCTCGGCGAGCGAGCGACGGTGACCATAGATGGCAGGCACCGCCCCCTCCTCGGCCGGGTGACGGCCATCGGCGAGGTGCAGGTCCCGTGAAGAAACTCCTGCTGCTGACGGCGGGCCTGTCGATGGCCGCCTGTGCGACCCGGGCACCCGTCCCCGACGAGCCCCGGAGGGAAGTGCAGATCCTGAGGCCGAAACCCCAGCCGGCCCCCGGCTCGGCCTCGCTCTGGAACCAGGACCCGGAGAGCCTGTTCGGCAACCGGCGGGCACGGGAGGCCGGTGATCTCCTGACCGTCATCGTCGAGATCAATGACGAGGCCCAGCTCCTCAACGAAACGCGCCGTGACCGGATCAACGAACGCCTGTTCAATGCGGAAGCCGCCCTCGGCCTGCCCCAGTGGGCGGACAACGCGCTGCCGGGCGACGCCGGCCTGACGCCGGGTGTCGACATCACGTCGGAGCAGCGTTTCAGGGGGCAGGCGAACATGCGTCGCTCGGATTTCCTCACCCTGCGGATGGCTGCGAGAGTGGTTGCCGAATTGCCGAACGGCGACCTCGTGATCGAGGGCCGTCAGGACGTGCAGGTGGGCGCCGATCACCGCAAGCTGATGGTCAGCGGTGTGGTCCGGCCCGAGGACATCTCCCGCCAGAACACGATCCCGCACGAGCGGATCGCCGATGCGGATATCCGCTACCTGCCGCGCGGGCCTGTGGACCGGGCCGGCTCCGAAGGGATCGGCAACCGGCTCCTGGGCATCCTCGTTCCGTTCTGAACCCTTCGGCCCTCTTGCCCGCTTACCGAATCCCATGAACCGGCCGGGCCCCTGCCCGGCCGGTTCGTATGCGGAGGCATCCCTGAAAAGAAGAGTGCCCGCCCGGCGGGCCGCTCGCGGCCCTGGGGGCGTTCAGGCCGAACGGGCCGGACGGGACCTGTGCCCTTCGCCCGAAAGGGTCTCGGTTTCAAAAGCCAAGGGCAGGGTCCGCGTTGCAGCGGCCGGGCGCGTGCTTCCCGGCCGGATGCTCATCTTCGTCTCGATGCGGCAGGGAAGGGGGCCGCCCTCAGGCCCCGACCGATCGCAGGAGCCCGACGATCTCCTCGAGATGGCCGTTGGTCGCGATCTGCTGCTCGAGGGCGTTGATCGTGGCAAGCTGTTCGATGAACTGGTTCGCGTCGAGGGGTTCGAGTGGGTCCTGGTTCTCGATCTGTGCTGTCAGTAAGCGGAGGAACTCACTCATCTCGCTCGAAGATGGCGGGGTTTCCGCCGCCGGGGTCTGCGTGGTCGGTGAGGTGCCGCCGAGGGCTGCGAGTTCAAAACTCATGGGTCAGATCTTCCAGTCGAGACGCCCGTCGCGGGACATGATGGGGTGTGAAGAAGGTGTGGGCCGGTCGGCAGTGCCCGCGGGGTGGCGCGCGTTCTCGGGGGCGGCTTCGTGGCCGTCTCCCGCCCCGCCGTCCGACGACCAGGCGATGTCGATATCGTCAAAGCCCTGATCGGACAGGTCCGCAGCGAGGCTCTCGCCGTGCTGCTTGAGAAGATCGAGCGTGCCGCCTTCGCTGGCGGCAATGACGATCCGGGCCTGGCCCGTGCGGCTGAGGTCGAGCTCGATGCGGACCGTACCGAGTTCGGGCGGGTCGAGCGCGACCTGGAACCTGTCGCCCGTACGCTGAACGATGGCTTCCCTCAATTGGGTGACCGGACTGGAGGCGGTGGCCTGGATCCTGCTATCGGCGGAGGCCGCGACCTCCGTGGCCATTGCCCCCGGGAGGGTAGCCGACCCCGGGCCGATGACAGCTGTCTCGGGTATGTCCGCGACCGGAACCGCGCTCTTCACCCCGGGCAAAGCCATGGATTCCAAAGGCACCGCCCCGATCACAGGCTGGACGGGTTTGGGTGCCGACAGCTCGAGCTTCGGCTCGTTCGGAAGGGAAACCGGCTGCTCGTTGCCAGCGGGATGCTTCGGCGGTGCGGCCAGTGATGTCAGCGAAGCCTCCGGCGACTGCGCCTTCATGATCCCATCACTGACCACCATCTTCCGGTCCTGAGCAAGGGCCGGTGGCGGAACGTCGAGACCCGGGCCATTCTCGAGGATGGCCTTCCGCGGGGCCAGGGCGCCGATGCCATCCGGCGCCGGACCTGAAGCCATCGATCCGGCCATCACCGTTCCGCGCCGCAGGGCCGGGGCAGCTTTGGCGGCTTCGGCAAGGGTCAGGACGACCGGCCGGGCAGGAGGGGCAGCGGGGGTCATGGCCGCCCCTGCCTCCCCTGTCGGGGAACCGATGGACGCGAGGTGTCCCGCAATGAGCGGCGCCTGTCCCGGGTCCACGGCTTCACTTCCGCCGGGCAGTTGAAGCGCGATGCCGGCAGGGCCGTTGTCTTGCGTGTCACCGATGAGGGCCTTGCGCCATTGGGCCGTAAGCTGAATGCCCGGCCCTTCCGGTTTCGTACCCGCAGGATGGGCCGCTGTCTTCTGGCCCTGTCCGGGGGAGAGGAGAGGAGTGCTGATCATGGGGTCTCGTTAACCACGAAAGATTACTTCAACCTTTACGTGCAACCACGATGCAGCACGATGAATGAGGGTATCCGTTATGAAGATCGAAACCGGGGTAACTCTGCCCCAGAGCGCCGGGACGAACCGCCAGAACGACCCGGCCTGGGCGGCGGCCAGGCAATTGCAGATCGCCTTTCTCACCCAGTTCCTGAAGCATGGCGGGCTCGGCGACGTCTTCGGCGAAGGCCCGGCGGGTGATTTCTCCACACTGGCCCTGGGCGCCATCGCCGAGGACATGACCGAGACGTCCCCTCAGATGGCTGAACGTTTCTACAAGGCCATGAAGCGGTCCGTATAGGAATCGGAGGGTCCGCCGTTTGCCACTTCACGTGATATTAACGCACACAACCTAAACGTGGGGTCAGGGCAATCGGAAGTTGCCGATCGGGTGCGTTCTCAAGGATGAGCGGCGGCGCCCGGACCTCGCATGGAGGAAAGCCGCATGGCTTCGATCAATTTCAACCAGAGCGCTCAGGTTGCGCTCATGACCCTCAATAAGGTCAACAAGGATCTCTTCACCGTCCAGGACCAGATCTCGACGGGCAAGCGCATCAACAACTCACGTGACGGCGCGTCGGTGTGGGCGATCTCCACCACCATGAGCTCGGACGTCATGGGCTTCCAGAAGATCACCGACAGCCTCAACCTTGGTCTGTCCACGGTCGATGTCGCCCGCGCCGCCTCGGAGCAGGTCACGAACCTTCTCAAGGAGATCAAGGGCCAGATCGTGGCCGCCCAGGAGCAGAACGTCGACCGCACCGCGATCCAGCGCGACATCCAGGCGCTGAAGGACCAGATCGGTTCGATCGTCGATGCCGCGCAGTTCAATGGCCTGAACCTCCTCAAGGGAGGCGCCGATGTCGAGGTTCTCTCGTCCCTGAACCGTGACGATACCGGCAATGTCAGCACCGCGGACATCACCGTCGCCCGGGCCGATCTGCGCCAGGTCGAGGGTTCGTTCGGTTCCACCTCGACCTCGTCGGGCGAAACCGGCTTCATGACGGCTTCGGCGGCGACGATCGGTGCAAACGCGACCGAGACGGTCACCATCGATGCGACCGGTACCGGTCCGAACACGAACATTCAGGCTGGTTACAGCTTCCGTGTCTCGATCGGTGGCCAGGACATCGACTACATCGCGGCTGAAGGCGACACCGTGAACGACGTCGCCCAAGGCCTCGTCAACAGGGCGGAGCAGCGTTTCGCCGAGATGGAAGCGGCATCGCCCGGCTCCGCGCCTCAGGTTGCGCTCAGCGTCACCCTCGGCACGGACCCGACCACCCAGGACGCGGTGATCTCGGTCACCGATACCAGCGGTTCGGCCGGTCAGACCCTCGCCTCGACCTCCGCCAATGACGGCGTTGCCGGCGGCGACCTCGGCCGTCTCCACGGTATCGACGTCGACACCACCAACCAGAGCACCATCGAGCAGGCCCTTCTGGATATCGAGGACATGATCTCGAGCACCATCGACGCGACCGCTGCCTTCGGCTCGGTCCAGAACCGGATCGAGATCCAGCAGAGCTTCGTGGATTCCCTGATCGGCTCTCTCCAGTCGGGTATCTCCTCCCTGACCGATGCCAACCTCGAGGAGGCTTCCGCCCGCCTGCAGGCCCTGCAGGTGCAGCAGCAGCTCAACATCCAGGCCCTGTCGATCGCCAACGCGGCGCCGCAGGCCCTCCTGGCCCTGTTCCGCTAACCTTTCCGGCCGGCCCCGGAGTTTTCCCGGGGCCGGCCTTTGCTTCTTTATTGAAAGTGGTTGAGTGATGAGTACGGATTGCTACCGTCAGGCCAGGACCCGGATGATGCCCGAGGGGCGCGACCTCGAGCGACGGCTCCTCGAAGAGGTCAACGTCAAGCTGAAGAACGCCCGTTCCGACGATGCGGGCGGACATGCCCTCCTGCACGAAGCTGTCAGGCTCAACCGCAAGCTCTGGCTCAACTTCGCGGTGGATCTCGCTTCGCCGAAGAACGGGTATACCGATGAAGTCAAGGCATCGCTTCTTTCCATCGCGGCCTATGTGGAGCGGCAGTCCGCGGCCGCCGTCGACGACCGGACCGTCAGGGAGAGCCTGATCGAGATCAACACCATCATCGCCGACGGGCTCGCGGCGGTATCCTGCGGCGCGGAGGCCTGATCCCTTGAGCGGCCTGATCCTGAATCTCAAACCCTACGAGCACGTCCTGTTCGGCGATACGGTGCTGCAGAACGGCAGCCGCCGCGCGCAGTTGAGGGTCAAGAGCCGGACCGTCGGGGTTCTCAAGCAATGCGACGCCCTTCACCCCGACGAGGTGAGGTCGCCACTGACCCGGGCCTACTACATGGCGCAGCTTCTCCTGCTCCAGGGCGAAGACAGCGGCGTCGCGGTGGACGCTCTCGACCTTGCGATCCGGGAGACCGAGGAGGCCCTTGGCGCGAACCCGAAACTCTTCGAGCCCGTCCACAGGGCAATCGCGGAGGGCGCCTACTTCGCCGTCCTGAAGGCCCTCAAACCCCTGCTGCCGCAGGAGGCGGCGCTCTTGCTGCATTCTCAAGAGGCCCCCGAGAAAGCAGCCACAGGTTGAAACCTTTCGGTAGCCATTAAGCTTTGGGTAACCCAAGGTTGTGTAGTGTCGCAGGGAAGCACCGAGGGGTTTCCCATGTTCGACCTACCCATCCTCACGACCTCGAGCCTGATGCTGCGCCACGCTTCGCGATCGCATGAAGTGACCGCGTCCAACATTGCGCGTGCTGACGTTCCGGGTGCGAAGCGCAAGGAGATCGAAGGTTTCGCCGATGCCTATGCCCGCATGAGCAGGGGCGAAGACGCGGTCGTGCGGGAGGCCCGGGGCTCCATCGATATCGAGCGCGAGCTCTTCGACCTCGCAGCGGCATCGGGCCAGCGGGACGCCGGCGCCAGCATCTGGAAATCGACCCTGACCATGCTCCGTATGGCCATCGCGGCGCCGCGCTGATGACCGACGCGATCCAGTCAGCCCTCCGTTCCGCCTCCACCGGCATGACGGCCCAATCCTACCGCATCCAGCTCTCGGCCGAGAACCTGTCCAACGTCGACACGCCCGGGTTTCGGCGCAAGCTTCTTTTCCTCAAGGCCTTCGAGAACGAAAGCGGGGCGGGAGTGAAGACCGACAGGGTCACTCTCAGCCAGAAGCCTGCCGAGCTCAGCTACGATCCCTATCATCCGATGGCGGATGAAGAAGGGATGGTCGCCGGCTCCAACGTCGACGTCATGGTGGAACTCGCCGACGCGCGTGAGGCCCGCCGTTCCTACGATGCCAACCTGCAGGTCTTTCGCCAGGCGCGCGAGACCCTGCGCAGCATGCTCAGCCTCCTCGAACGCTAACCCAAGGGCCCCCATCCATGATATCACAACTCGCGGGCGCTTCCGCCTACCAGCAGATCCAGTCTCTCACCCAGGGCCAGGAGGGCAAGCCGTCCGGCGCCCTGGTGGATGAGTTCGCTTCCGTCTTTGAACGTACCGAAGCCATCGCAGCCAGGTTCGCGACGAAGAACGTCGATACCCAACAGCTCGTCGAGGCCCTTTCCGAAGCGGAGATGGCCCTTCAGGCGGCGATGACCGTCAGGGACAAGCTCGTTTCCGCCTACCAGGACATCATCCGGATGCCGCTGTGACGGAGACGGACGTTCTTTTTCTCCTGCGTGAAGCGATCAGGCTCGGCATCGGTATCGCGGCGCCCATCCTGATCGCGGCGCTGGTCACGGGCCTCGCGATCGGGCTCCTGCAGGCGCTGACATCGGTTCAGGAACTGACCCTGACCTTCGTGCCGAAGTTGCTGGTCATCGGGCTCGTCCTCGTCATGACGCTCGGTTTCATGACTGCGAGCCTGCTCGGTTTTTTCAATCAAAGGGTTCTGGCGCTGTTCTGACGGCGTGATGGGAGGGGAGAATGGTGCTGGCGCTCGACCTTGGAAGGATCGTGCGGGAGCCGGCGGTCCTGATGGCCGTCGGACTGATCGGTATCTTGATCATGATGATCCTGCCGGTCCCTCCGATCGTGCTGGATATCGGCCTTGCCCTGTCCTTCGCCTTCGCCATCCTGATCTTCACGACCACCCTCTTCGTCGAGCGGCCGCTGGATTTCTCCTCCTTTCCGGCGATCCTGCTGGTTTCCCTTCTCCTGCGCCTTGCGCTCAACGTCTCATCGACCAAACTCATCATCGGGCAGGGGCATACCGGAACCGATGCCGCCGGCGGTGTGATCGAGGGCTTTGCCATGTTCGTCATGGGCGGGAGCCTCGGTGTCGGCCTGATCGTCTTCAGCGTCCTGGTCATCGTGAACTTTCTCGTCATCACGAAGGGCGCGGGGCGGATGGCGGAAGTCGGCGCGCGTTTCGCCCTCGACGCGATGCCCGGCAAGCAGCTCGCCATCGACGCCGATGTCGCCTCCGGCGCGATCACGCACGAGGAAGCCCAGCGGCTGCGCGCACGCGAGCAGCAGGAGACCGCCTTTCTCGGGTCCCTCGACGGTGTGTCGAAATTCGTGAAGGGCGACGCCCTTGCGGGTCTCCTCATCACCGCTCTCAACATCCTGGCGGGCATGGCGATCGGCCTGATCGTCCATGGCCTGACGATTGGCGAAGCCCTGCAGAACTACGCCATTCTCACGGTCGGCGACGGGCTCGTCAGCCAGCTCCCCGCGGTCATCATCTCCGTCGCCGCCGCACTCCTGCTTTCAAAGGGGCGGGGAGAGGAGGCCATGGATCTCGCCCTCCTGCGAGAGCTGAGCCGGAGGCCCGAAGCGCTCGCCACCGTCGCAGCAGCCATGGCGGTCTTCGGCCTCTTCCCGGGCCTTCCCTTCCTCCCCTTCGCCGGTGGTGCCATCGCGCTCGGCGCCGCCGCCTTCCATGTGGCGAGGAAGGCTCCGCGGGAGGAGACCAGGGCGCTGGAAACGGACGTCGAGACGAAGACGCAGGACAATGTCGCCGACCTTCTCGATACGGAGGACGTCCATATCGAGATTGCGCCGGATCTCGTCAGTCTCCTCACCGACAAGGGCAACGGTTTCGATAGCAGGATCGAACGCATACGCCGCTTCCTGGTGCAGGAATTCGGCTTTGTCACCCCGCCGGTCAGGGTCACCGACAGGCTCGATCTTCCCGCCTCGTCCTACCGGATCAAGCTGCAGGGCGTGGAGGCGGGTCGCGGCACACTTGTCGAGGACCGCTGGCTGGCTCTCGTCTCCCATGACGAACACCTCCACATCAAGGGGCAGGAGACGGCCGAGCCGGTCTATGGCGCCCAGGCCCGGTGGGTCGACCGGGAGGGCAAGGAGCGCCTCGATCTTGCGGGTATCACCACGGTCGAGCCTGTCGAGGTCCTCGCGACACACCTCATGGAGATGGTCCAGAACCATTTCCCTCGTCTCCTGACCCGGCGTGCCCTGCGGCAGCTCCTCGACACATTGGGGGAAACGGCCAACCAGGAGCGCGCCGAGGCGAACCGGCGGCTGGTGCAGGAACTGGTCCCGGACAAGGTCTCCTATGACCGGCTCTTGGGTGTTCTTCGCGATCTCCTCGCGGAGCGGGTTCCGATCAGGAACCTGCCGATGATCCTCGAAAGTCTCGCCGAATGGTCGGGCATCGACGCACCGCAGACAGAAGTCTCCGAAGGGGTGCGCCTGCGCATGGCCTTTCAGTTCGTGCCTCGCCTCACCGGCCCGGGCGGTGATCTGCCCACGGTGGAGCTTTCCGCCACCTGGCAGGAGAAACTCCCCGCCGAGGGTTTCGGCCCCCAGAGCGAAGAGGGCAGGGAACTCCTGATCGCCCTCAGGCGGGTTCTCGACGAGGTCGCGAGGGACGGCTCGCAGCCGGCCATCATGACGGCAAGGTCCCAGCGGCGTTCGGTGCGCAACCTCCTCTTGGGTGCGGGCCTTCGCAATCCTGTTCTCTCCTTCGAGGAGGTGCGGGGCCATGCGAGGGTCAGGCGCCTTGCAACCGTTTGAGATCCTCCGGCTGGCGCAGGAGCTCGGCCTGACGGCGGGCTACGCCACCGCCTTCATCGCGGTGGGGCTCCGGCTCGGGCTCGTCCTCCTCCTGATGCCCGGGCTTGGCGACATTCTCGTGCCTGTCAGGACGAGGGTGGCTTTCGTCATGGTGCTGACGCTCGCGCTGATGCCGGCGGTCGGCGCCTATGAGGTGGAAACACCGCTTGCGCTTTTCACGCTGCTGATTGGCGAGGCCATGATCGGGTTCGTTCTCGGGATCGGGGTCAAGCTTCTGGCGACGGCGCTGCAGATGGCGGGCACGCTGATCGCCCACGCCCTCTCCCTCAACCAGATCTTCGGCGTCGCCCAGGAGGCGGAGAACATCAACCTCCTCGGCTCCCTCCTCGGCTATGCTGGCGGGCTCCTCTTTCTGGCAACCGGCTTGCCGATCGAGATGTTCGCAGCCCTGGCGGCAAGCGTGTCCGCGATGCCGCTCGGCAGCGGCGTCATGGCCGAGCCCGGTGAGCTTCTCGATTTCGGGCTCAGGATCACTGCGGAGAGCTTCCGGCTCGGCGCGGCGCTCGCTGTCCCATTCCTCATCATGAACACGGCGTTCTATTTCATCCTCGGCGTCATCAACAGGGCGATGCCGCAGCTCATGGTCACCTTCATCGGCCTTCCCGGCCTTACACTCCTGGGACTGATCCTCCTGTCCCTGATGATCGGCCCCATCCTGATCGCCTGGATGTCCGCGGTCGGCGGAGCACTTCCGCAATGAGTGACGACGGCGCGGAAAAGATCCAGGAAGCGTCCCCCGCCAAGCGCCAGCGGGCGAAAGGGAAGGGCGACGTTCCGCTATCGCAGGAGGCGGGGACCGCCGCGGCCTATGCTGCGCTCCTGTGCGCGCTCCTTGCCCTGCCGTCGTCCATCGAACGGGCGGTTCTGGTCATGCGGAGCTTTCTCGGGCGGCCCGAAGACATGTGGCTCAGGTTGCAGCACGACGGTGCCGCCGGCGACCTGATCGTTGCGGTTCTCCTGCCTTTCAGCCTTCTCTTCGTCCTCCCCGCGGTTGCGACGCTGGTCGGAATGGTTGCCCAGCAGAGCCTGACCTTCGCGCCGGAGAAGCTCAAGCCGAAGCTGAACAAGATCGATCCGATCAAGGGTGCGGGCAAGAAGCTCGGCCCGGAGGCGCTGGTCGATTTCACGCGGTCGATGGTGAAAACGGCAGTCATCCTCGCACTGGGCGGCGGCCTCGTGTGGCTGATGACCACGGCCGCCATCGACAGCTACCCCGTCTCCGCCCCCGGTATGATTCGGCTCCTCTACAGGACGGTGCTGACGAGTGTGGGGCTGGCCCTCGTCGTCCACGTCTTCGCGGCGGCCATCGACCTGCCGCTCGTGCGCGGGCGGTTCGAGGAACGCCTGCGCATGACGAGACAGGAGGTGAAGGACGAAGCGAAGGAGAACGAAGGCGACCAGTCGATCAAGGCGCAGAGGCGCCAGCGCGCGGAGAAGTTCGCATCGCAGAGGATGATGAAGGACGTTCAGACAGCGGATGTCCTGATCGTCAACCCGACCCACTTCGCCGTGGCGCTGCAATGGGACAAGACCGGAGAGGACCTGCCGCGCTGCGTCGCCAAGGGCACCGACGAGGTGGCCCTTCGCCTGCGGCGGGTGGCGCATGAGGCCGGCGTTCCGATCAGGGACGATGCGCCGGCCGCCCGCTCACTCTACGCGACGGTCTCGGTCGGCGAGCCGATCAGGCAGGAGCATTTTGCAGCGGTGGCAGCCGCCCTGCGCTACGCGGACCGTGTCCGTCTGGCCCGGTAGCGGGAACGAGCGGGCCGATGAGCTCCGCGATCTCCAGCGCCCGGCGCCCATCGCTTTCACCCAGCCGCGCCGATGCGAGGACGGTCCTTGCCGGCCCGCCCACCGCGAGGGTCACGCGCCCCAGACAGTTTGAAGGAAGGGGAAGCGCCCTTCCCGGGACGATGTCCCTGAGATCGAGAGCACGCGCAGACCACTTGGCCAGCCATGCCGTGCAGGCCACCTGCCGGTCAAGTCGCTCCTTCCTGTTCTGCTTCTCGAGGGCGAGGCGCTCGAACGCAGCCGCGTGGGTCGAGCCCAGGAGGAGGGAAAGGGAATGCGACCCGCCCTCGTGGTCCTCGAGCTTGATCGCGAGGAAGAGACGCTCATCGGTGCGCGGCGCCCGCGCGGGCCAACGGGCCGCGGGTCGTGCGATGCGGTCCGTTCCAAGA
>CAZAFU010000003.1:28538-66422 GCA_964484475.1 uncultured Caulobacterales bacterium
AGCGATGCCGAGGCGTTCCGCAACCGGGGCGAGGAGGGCCGGGAGCAGCGTCCGCACCACCGCTCCGTCGAGATCGGGTGCCGGCTCGGAATGGTTCCGGGCCTTGCCTCCGAGAACGAAATCGGCGAGCGCCTGCGCGACCCCTTCTGTACACTGAAGACAGGCTTCGCCGCTCCCGTCCGGCATCCCGAAAATGTGGCCGGGCTCGGGATGGGCGCGCCGGAGAGCGGCTTCGGAGGTGGTGCCGGGCTCGATCCTCACCGACCAGCCCTCCCGATAGCGATCGCGCAAGGCGAGTTCGACGATCTGGGCGATCTCCTCCCACAACTCGCGCTCGTCGAGATAGGCTGCCGTGGGCGAAGCCCTGGTATGGGTGCTCCCGCTCCTGCTGCGTGCGGCAAACGTCTGTCGGCCTGTCATGACCCGGTCCCCTGCTATGGTTTCGGTAACCCTATCGGCCAAGCCCTAAACGCAACCTTAAGTCGCATCGAGTAGGGGTTCGGTCATGGCCGAACAACCGCTCATCATCCGCAAGAAGCGCCTCTTCGCGAAAGAGGAAGGGTCCCATGGGGCGTGGAAAGTGGCCTATGCGGACTTCGTGACGGCCATGATGGCCTTCTTCATGCTGATGTGGCTGCTGAACGCCACGACGGAGCAACAGAGGCGGGGCCTCGCCGACTTCTTCGACCCGACGATCCCGCTCAGCGAGATCTCCGGCGGCGGCTCCGACCTTTTCTATGGCGACAGCATCTACGCGGAGAAGAAACTTGCCCATGACGGACACGGATCGACAAGTCCCGGCAGCGGGCAGGGCGGCGCCCTGACCGACGAGCTCGCGGAGATCCTCCGCGACGAGATCGCGAACTCCGAGGCGAAGCTGACCCTGGCACCCGAAGGGATTGTCGTGGACCTGATCGACACCCAGGGAAAGCCCGTCTTCGCCCTCGGCAAGGCCGGGACCACCCCGAGGCTCGAGGAGATCATCAAGGCCATCGCCCCGACGATCCGTGAGAGCGGACGGCGGATCAAGTTCGTCGGCCATACGGACAGCCTGCGCTTTCCGCACGGGAACTACAGCAACTGGGAACTCTCCGTGGACCGCGCCAACGCCGCGCGGCGTATGGCGGTCAGCCATGGCGTCCTCGACGCGCAGGTCTGGGAAGTCTCCGGCCAATCCGACCGGGTCCCTGCGGAAGACGATCCCGCCGCGCCGGGCAATCGCCGCATCTCGATCATTCTTCTCCACCCGAACGCGAGCTGATTAGGGGGCGGTTAAGCAATTAACCCTACAACCCCAGATAGCAGTGTTCGGAGATTACACCCATGACGATCAGTTCCTCCCTCAATGCCGGGGTGATGGGCCTTTCGGTGAACGCCACGCGGCTGGCCGCGATTTCTGACAACGTCGCGAATTCCGGCACCGTCGGCTACAAGCGTGCGGCTACGGATTTTCTTTCCATGGTGACCAACAACACCCCGTCGGCCTATTCGGCAGGCGGTGTCAGGGTGCAGACCTCCCGCGTGGTCGAGCAGCAGGGCTCGCTCTACACCACGGGCCGGCCCACCGATATCGCGATTGCGGGCGACGGCTTCCTGCCCGCCACCCGCCTCGTGGATCTCGACGACCCGATCTCGGAACGCCCCCTGATGCTCACCTCGACCGGCAGTTTCCGTCCGAACGCCGAAGGCTATCTCGTCACCCCGGGCGGGCTCACCCTCCTTGGGTGGCCGGCGGGCGCGGACGGAACCGTAGGGGACGTGAGCAGGCGTTCGACCGTCGACCTCGAGCCTGTCAACGTCAACACCGCCGAACTCGCCGCCGAGCCGACCACGTCGATCGATCTCGGCATCAACCTCCCCGCCGAGGATACCGCGAATGGCGCGGCAGGCAGTGCCTACACGCTGCCGATCGAGGCCTTCGACAATCTCGGCCGTACCCAGACCCTGAACGCCGTCTTCACTCCCGACACCTCCGCCCCCGGCTATTCCAACCAGTGGACCATGGAAGTGTTCGACGAAAGCCAGACACCGGCAGCCTCGATCGGCAGCCTGACCATCAGCTTCAACGATACGGCCACCGGCGGTGGCACGATCGCATCGGTAACCGATGGTGGCGGGGCCACCTACGATCCGGCGACGGGCGATGTGAGCCTGACCTGGCTGACCGCGGGAAATCCGTTGACGATCAATATCGGCAGGCCCGATACCGCGGGCGGGCTGACCCAGTTCTCATCGAGCTTCAAGCCGGTGAGCGTCGTGCGCAACGGCACCCCTGCGGGTGAGTTCGCGCGGGTCGAGATCGACGAGTCCGGACGGCTCGAGGCCATCTACGACAACGGCTTCAGGCGGTTCATCTATCAGATCCCGGTAGCCGACGTTCCAAACCCGAATGGCTTGAGGGCAGCAGACAACCAGAGCTTCATGGTCAGCCAGGAGTCAGGTGACCTCTACCTGCATGATGCAGGTGACGGATCGGTTGGCGCGACGGTCGGCTTCGCGCTGGCCGAGAGCACGACCGATCTCGGCCAGGAGCTGACCGACCTCATCCGCACCCAGCGCGCCTACGCATCGAACGCGAACGTCATCAGGACGGTCGACGAGATGCTCCAGGAAGCCACCTCCATCCTCCGTTAACGGAACCTGATCCATGAGTCTCAGTACCGCTCTCAACAACAGCCTTATCGGCATGTCGACGGCATCGCTCCGCGCGGAGCTGTCGTCCTTCAACATCGCCAATGCCGGGGACGCGAACTTCGCGCGGCGTTCCCTCGATCTCTCGCCGGGTCTTTCGGGCGGTCTCGCCGGCATGACCATCGACCGCGCCGTGGCGGGGCGGTCCGAGGCGACGTTCCTTCACAAAACGGGGCTCGAGGCCGAAGCCTCGGTCCTGGCCTCGGCGACGGGCGCGCTGTTCGGAGCCTTCGGCGACCCGGCCCGGGGAACCGGTCTCTATGGTGCGGTCCAGAACCTCGAGACCGGTCTGAGGGATCTCCAGACCACGCCGGAAAGCCCGGCCCTGCAGGAAGCCGCGGCTCTCGCGGTTCGAGACGTCGCCACGACCTTCGAGGACCTCTCGACCACGATCGAGGCGGTCCGTCTCGATGCCGATGGCGCCATCGAGACCGGCGTGGCCGCGGTCAACGGTGCCCTCCACCAGCTCAGGGCGCTCAACGTTTCGGCCGCCCGGGCCACCGGCTCGGAAATGAGCACCGTGGCCGAGAGGCAGAGGGCGCTCGTGGCCGAAATCGCGGGGGCCCTCGATGTGAAGGTATCCGGTGAATATGGCGACGTCATCTCGGTACGGACGGGGCAGGGGGTCCTGCTTCTCGGCGCGGACGTGCACGAATTGCGCTTCGACGCCGCCGGCAGCATGGACTTCGCCGCCCGCTATGAAGACGGCGACCTTTCGGGCATTTCGGTGGACGGCATCGATATCACCCCGGGCACGGTGCAGGGCACGCGAGGGGGCAGCCTCGCCGCGCATTTCACTGTGCGTGACAGGCTCGGCACGGATATCGGTGAGAGGGTCGATGCCCTCGCGTCCGACATCCACAACCGTCTCGCGACGGCCGATCCGACCGACCCCGAGGGCCTGCTGACGCTCCTTCCCGGCGGCGGTTCGGCTGCCGACAGGTTGCGCGTCCATCCCGGCATCGATACCGCCCTTGGCGGCGAAGCCTGGCGGGTGCGGGACGGTGTCGGCTCGGCGAGCGAGGGGCCGGCGGCGTCGGAAGGCCTCATCGGAGCCATCCGCGCTGGCCTCGGCCAACCATTGAGCAACCTCGCCGCGACCGGCAGCACACGGAGCTACAGCTTCGCAGGGCTTGTCGGCGCGGTCGGCGACCAGCTGGGAACCTCCGCCCTCAAGGCCAACCAGCGGCACGCCCAGGCGGACAGCGCACTCGGCATCGAGCGCGATGCCGTCCTCCGCGCCACGGGCGTCGATACCGACCAGGAGCTGCAGCAGCTCCTGATGATCGAACAGGCCTTTGCCGCCAATGCCCGTGTCACCGCGACCATCGACGAGATGCTCGCCAGGCTGATGGAGATCTAGGATGATCGTCAACACGACCCCCGACCTCGTTCGCAACGCAGTCTCGGTCCGGACCATGGCCAATCTGCGTATGGAACTCGACCGGGCAGCACAGGAAATGGCGACCGGGCGGAGGCTGGACACCCTCGCCGCGACGAAGGGCCGGGGCGCCTCACTTTTCGAGGCGAAATCCGCCCTCGACGGCATCGAGGCCGGACGCGGGCGGATGGCCCTGATAGCCACCCGCTACGAGGCGGCATCGAACGCGCTCGCCACGGTTCGCAGCCTTGCCGAAACCGTGCGCGCGGATGCCTACACCGCGGTTTCGGCTTCGGACGGCGTGAGCGGTTCCGGGTTCGCGGCTGAGGGCGCCAAAGCGGCCCTCGGCGCGGCTTTCGACGCCATGCGGACATCTGTACAGGGACGGGCCATCTTCGCCGGCAGGGACGGCTCCGGGGCGGTGGTGAGCCCCGCGGGGGATGTCCTCGCCGACCTCGAGGCGGCGCTCGCCGCGGCGCCTGCGGGCACGAATCCTGCGACCGTGGTCTCCGATTTCTTTGCCGCCGGCGGATCGTTCGAGACCACGCACTATCTCGGCGGCGCGGAGAAGGAGGGTGAGCTGCTCGAAAGCGGCCAGCGTCTTTCCGCCATGCCGAGCGCGGTTTCGGCCAGCCTGCGCGAGACCTTTTCAGGTCTCGCCATGGTGGCCCTCTCTGCCGATCTTCCCCCTGAGGATCGAGCGGGGCTCCTTCGCGAAGGGGCCGAACGGCTCAGGGCAGGGAAGGATGCGGTGATCCGTGACGAAGCCTCGATCGGGCGCTCCCTTCAGGAAGTGGACCGCGAGGCCGGGCGGCTGTCCCAGCGCAAGCTCGAGGCGGAGACCCTGATCGACAGCATCCTCGGCCGGGACCCCTTCGAGGCGGCCTCCGAGGTGCAGGCTCTCGAAACACGGCTGCAGGCCGCCTACACCATCGCCGGCCGCGTCTCGCAGCTCAGATTTGCGAACTTCCTGCGATGATCCGTCTTGTCCTCGCGCTTCTCCTTTTCGTCGGCAGTGCCCACGCGCAGGCCGTGCGGCTCAAGGATCTCGTGGATGTCGAGGGCGTGCGCGGGAACGACCTCATCGGCTACGGCATCGTGGTCGGCCTCCCGGGAACGGGAGACACCCTGCAGAACTCTCCTTACACCGAAGAAGCACTGTCGAGCCTCCTCGAGCGGCTGGGCGTCAACGTGCTCGGCGAGCGCTTCAGGCCGGAGAACGTGGCGGCGGTGATCGTCACCGCCACGCTGCCTCCCTTTGCCCGGCAGGGCAGCCGGATCGACGTTGCCGTCTCCTCCATGGGGGACGCGGAAAGCCTCGAAGGGGGGCTTCTGGTGATGACGCCGCTCCTTGGCGCGGACAACGAGGTCTATGCCGTGGCGCAGGGCCCGCTGGTTGTCGGCGGCTTCGACGTCCAGGGCCAGGCGGCCAGCGCCAGGCAGGGAACACCGACCCATGCGACCATCTCCGGAGGGGCCCGGGTCGAGCAGGAAGTCGATTTCACCTTCGGCGCGATGTCCGAGGTGACCCTTGCCCTGCGCGACCCCGACTTCACCACGGCCCGCAGGGTCGAGGCGGTCCTGCGGGAGCGGTTTCCCGCCGTTCCTGCGGAGATGACCGATGCGGGGACGGTGGTTCTCGATGTCGGGGCGGCGAATGCTTCGCCCGCGCGGATCATGGCCGAGATCGAAAGTCTCGTCCTGACCCCGGCCCGCAAGGCCCGGGTGGTGATCGACCAGCGCTCCGGCACCATCGTTCTGGGCGAGGACGTCAGGATCGCGCCGGTGGCCGTGGCGCAGGGCGCGCTGACGATCAGGATCGCGGAAACCCCCATCGCCTCCCAGCCCGCTCCCTTCGCGGAAGGGCAGACCGTCGTTCTCCCCCGGACCTCGATCCAGGTGGACGAGGAGACCGGCACGGGGATCAACACCCTGAGCTCCGGCGCTTCGCTGAGGGACCTCATCGAAGGTCTCAACGCGCTCGAAGTGCCGCCGAGGGACATGGTGGAGATCTTCGAAGCCCTCAGGGCGGCCGGCGCGCTCCACGCGGAGATCGTGCTGCAATAGATCGTCGTGACCTTCCGCGCCGCCGACCTATCTCCTGCGGCGTGGAGGTCCGATGCCTGAACTGCCCGAAGCCGAACGCAGCCGTAGAGCGGTGGAGAAGAACTGCCTGCACCGGACGATCGAGGAAGCGATGCCTGGAGACGATAGCGGGCATGTCGAGCTTCCCGGCGCGAACGAACGCGGGCGCCTCGAGGGCCGTCAGTTCACTGAGACACGGCGGCACGGCAAGATGATCTTCGCCGGGAGCGCATCGGGTCCATGGATCGTGGTGCACCTTGGAATGACCGGCCGGCTCATCCCCTATGACGAGGCGGACGGCGTTCCGGACTATGCGAAATTCATCATCCGCTTTGATGGGGACCGGCGCCTCGCCTTCAGGAACCCGCGCAAGCTCGGCTCACTGACGGTTATCGATGACCCGCAGGCCTATATCGACGAGAAGGGCTATGGCCCAGATGCCCTTGAGATCTCCGCTTCCGATTTCGCCCGTGCGATGGGTGACAGCCGCGGCGCGATCAAATCGGCCCTGATGGCGCAGAAGAAGCTCGCGGGTATCGGCAATCTCTGGTCGGACGAAATTCTCTTCCACGCTGGCATCCACCCGGAAACGAAGGGGAGCGAGCTTTCCGGCGAAGGGCTCGACAGCCTCTACGAGGCCATGGGACGGGTCCTCGGAAAGGTGGTGGACCTCGATGCCGACTATTCCAGGCTGCCTTCGGACTGGCTGGTGCCGAACCGTGAGGAGGGGGCGGATTGTCCCCGGTGCGGCGGGACCTTCGAGAAGAAGACGGTCGGCGGGCGTTCGGCCTATTTCTGCCCCGAACACCAGGGGCGGGGCTGACCGCTTCACAAGCGACGACGCGCCCGCTATCGGCGCAACATGGCCAAGAAGAACAAAGTGCAGCGCCCCAGGGCGCGCAAGCCGAGAGGCTTTCCCGACCGCTTCGGCGCGGAACTCGTTGCCGAGCGGCTGATGCTCGCCCGGATCGGCGAGGTTTACGAGAGCTACGGCTTCGCTCCCCTTTCGACTCCCGCCCTCGAATTCACGGATGCGCTGGGCAAGTTCCTGCCCGACGTCGACCGCCCCAATGCCGGGGTCTTCTCGATGCAGGATGACGACGAGCAGTGGATGAGCCTGCGCTATGACCTGACCGCGCCCCTCGCGCGCTTCGTGGCGGAGAACATGGACCAGCTGCCACGACCCTACCGGCGCTATGCCGTGGGGACGGTATGGCGGAACGAGAAGCCGGGTCCCGGGCGGTTCCGCGAGTTCACCCAGATCGACGCCGATGCCTGCTTTGCGCCGGCCCCCCATGCCGATGCGGAGATCATCATGATGTTCGTCGATGCGCTGAAGGCGGCAGGCGTCGACGACAGCGACGTCGAGATCAGGCTGTCCTCGCGCAAGGTTATGACCGGCCTTCTCCAGGCCATCGGGCTCGACCCCGAGGACCGGGCGAAAGCCGGAACGGTCCTGCGCGCCATGGACAAGTATGACCGTCTGGGTGCAGATGGCGTGAAGCATCTCCTCGGTGAGGGCCGCAAGGACGAGAGCGGCGACTACACCGAAGGCGCAGGGCTCGAGGCTTCGCAGATCGACGCCGTCCTTCGCTTCATGGAAGGCGGGGAGATGGCCGACATGCTTTCAGGCACGCAGACCGGCGCGGACGGCCAGGAGGAGCTCGATACGATCGTCTCCACGCTGAAGGCCTGCGGCTACGGCGACAGGGTCAAGGTGGACCCGTCGGTGATCCGTGGTCTCGACTACTATACAGGGCCCGTCTTCGAGGCGGAGCTGACCTTCGACGTCGAGAACGACAAGGGCCAGGTGGTGCAGTTCGGATCGGTGGGGTCGGGCGGCCGCTATGATGGCCTCGTCGCCCGCTTCAAGGGGCAGGAAGTCCCGTCGGTCGGCTGCTCGGTCGGTGTCAGCCGCCTTCTGACCGCCCTGCGTTCCAAGGCAGCGTTGCCCGAACCGCTCGGCCCGGTCGTCGTCCTCGCGCTCGAGGGCGACGAGCTCCCGGTCTACCACCGGATGGCGCAGGAGCTGCGCCGCGCCGGCATGGCGGCCGAGGTCTATCTCGGCGGGGCCGGGATGAAGGCGCAGATGCGCTACGCTGACAAGCGGGGTGCACCGATCGTCGTGATCCGCGGCGAGGACGAGCGGCAGGCGGGACAGGTGACTCTCAAGGACCTCCGTGCCGGGAAGAAAGCCTCCGAAGGCATCGACACCCGCGAGGAATGGACCGAGGAACGGCCCGGGCAGGAGACCGTGGCCGAAGACCGCATGGTGGCGTGGGTCCGCGAGCGGATCGGCGCCTAGACCGCCTCGACCACGCTGGCGTCCGCGCGCGGGTCAGGGTTCGCGGTCCAGCGGGCGAGCATGTCCTTCAGCGCGTCTTTCCTGATCGGCTTGCCGAGGTAATCGTCCATGCCTTGCGCGAGGCACTGGTCCTTCTGGTTGGCGTTCACATGTGCGGTCAGGCATATCACCGGCGTATGGTGAAGGCCCTTGCGCTTCTCCAGCGCCCGGATCTCCCGAGTGGCCTCGAAGCCGTCCATCACGGGCATGGAGATGTCCATGAGGACGACGTCGAAATCGCCTTCGCTGAAGGCCTCGACGGCCATCTCGCCGTTTTCGGCCAAGGTCACGCTGTATCGTCCGCCTTCGAGGAAGTTGGCGAGGACCAAGCGGTTCACCTGGTTGTCGTCGGCTGCCAGCACCCGGATCTTCTTCTCATGACCATCGGGATGGCCACCGGTTTCCGATCCGGATGGCTGGCGGGAACTGGCAAACCGGTCGTCGAGGGCCTCGGACAGCGCGGTGTAGAAAGTCGCGCTCCGGACGGGTTTGACAAGATAGTTCTCCGCACCCAGATCGCGGAACGCCGCGACGACGGCGTCGTCATCCGACGAGGAAAGGACGACGATCTGGGAGAGTGAGAGGTCCGTGCGCGCCGCAATATGCTCCGCGACCGCGAGGCCGTCGAATTCGGGCATGTGATAGTCGAGGACGATGAGGTCGAACGGGACCTTGTCCCGGGCCGCGCGGTCGAGGAGAGCCACTGCCTGACGCCCGCCCGAAGCCCTGACGGCTGCAAGACCCCATGTCCGGCACTGCTCCTCCATGATGTCGAGATTGACCTCGACGTCGTCGACCAGGAGCACTCTGGCCGAAGGAAGTCGGGCACGCTCGCCGATCGAGAGTTCCTTGCCGATCCCCACCTCAAGCGGGAGTTCGAGAGTGAAGGTGGAGCCTTCGCCCGGTGCCGACTCCACGCTGATGCTACCGCCCATCAGCCCGGCGAGGCGGGCCGAGATGGCAAGGCCCAGTCCGGTGCCGCCATACTGGCGGGTCGTGGAGGTCTCGGCCTGGGTGAATTCCTGGAAGATCGCGTCGGCCTTCTCCTCGGGGATGCCGATGCCCGTATCGATGACCCTGATCGCCCAGCGGGGCACGTCCGCGTTGCTTTCCACCCGCGAAGCCTCGATCAGGACATAGCCTTCCGAGGTGAACTTGACGGCATTGCCCACGAGATTGGTGACGATCTGCCGGATGCGCCCCGCGTCGCCGAGAAAGCACTGGGGCAGGTCGGGCTCGCACCGGACCATGACCTCGAACCCTTTTTCCTGCGCCTTGGCGGACAGGAGGACGGCCACGTCCTCGAGGCAGGCCTGAAGGTTGAACGGGGCGGGATCGATTTCGAGCCGCCCGGCCTCGATCTTCGAGAAATCGAGAACATCGTTGAGGACGGTGAGGAGCGCGAGGCCCGACCTGTGGATGGTGTTCGCATAGGCACGCTCACGGGTCCCGAGCGGTGAGTCGATCAGCAGCTCCGACATCCCGAGAATACCGTTCATGGGTGTGCGGATCTCATGGCTCATATTGGCGAGGAAGGCCGACTTCGCCCGGCTTGCTTCCTCGGCCCTTTCCCTTGCCGCATGGAGCTCCCGGTTCCTCTGGCGAAGCCTCTCGGCGATCGCTTCGAGGCGCCTGGCCTCGTCGGCCTTCATCCTCGTGGTCGTCTGGTCGAGGATCGAGACCGCGAGGCTGATCACCAGGACGACCATCACCGCAGCGGCCGTCGCCCCGGCAACCACCGTGCTGTCTTCGGTCCATGCGTCCTCCGAGATGTCGAGCGGCACGATCGTCAGGGCGGCCATGCCGCCGAAATGCAGGACGACGATGGCAAGGGCCAGCAAGAGCGGAGCAGCCACCATCCGCAGGAGGGGTTTTCTGCCGCAGAACATCCGGACACAGGCATAATTCAGAACGAACCCCGCAATCGCGGTCCAGACGACGAGGCCGGCGTCCCACTGCAAAAGCGCACTCGCGGCGTAGGCGGACATGCCGACATAATGGAGTGTCAGGACCGCGATGGTCAGCGCAACGGCGCTGACGAGCTGGCGGAGGGCACCGAGGTCCGGGCGGGTCATCGGGATGACGCTCAATCCGAAGAGGAGGCAGGCGAGAACGAGGGAGAAGAGCGTTCGCGGAAGCGAGATCCCCCGTTCGATCTCGTACTCGTAGCCGAGCATCGCGATGAAGTGGGTTGCCCAGATCCCGCAACCCGCGGTGACGGCGGCAACGGCGATCCAGAAGGCTCTCCGGCGCGTGCCCGTGGAGCCGGCGGCACGTTCCCAGTTTCCCACCACCGTCCAGCTGGCAAAGGCGCAGACGATCGCAGCCAGCACCACATATTCCCAGGCGTGCTCGCCCGAGATACACGAGACAATCTTGTACATATTCGGCTCCTACGGCAGTAGAAGCATGAAATGATGAGCAGAATACGAAAAAGCCCCGCGGCATCGTCATGCCCCGGGGCTTCGGAATGTCGCGCTCGTTCCCGGAACGGGAATGAGCCGAACGGCAGCTTTACTTGATCTCGACCAGCTCGACGTCGAAGTTCAGTTCCCGCCCGGCGAGGGGGTGGTTCGCGTCAAGGGTGACGCTCTCGTCATCGGCTTCGGTCACCGTGACCGGAATGGTCTGGCCGTCCTGGGTCTGCATGGCGAGCTGCGTGCCCGGGTCGGTGGGGATGTCCTCGGGGAGCTGCGCCCGCGCAACGGTCTGGATGCGCGTCTCGTCGCGCTCGCCATAACCTTCGGAAGGGGCAACGCTCACCTGCTTCTTCTCACCGACTTCCATGCCGGTGATCGCGCGTTCGAGGCCCGGAATGATCTGGCCCGCGCCGAGCTGGAACTCGAGCGGATCGCGCCCTTGGGAACTGTCGAAGGTGGTGCCGTCTTCGAAGGCACCGGTGTAGTTGATGCGAACCGTGTCGCCGGCTTGTGCTTGGCTCATAAGAATCTCGTCTATTTTTCTGCGTGGCCCGACACTTGGGCATGAGGCCACGAGGCGCAAGGGGTCCGACGGCACAACGGCCCGGGCTCATGCGTTCACAAATCGAAGAACTCGGCGGGCAGGTCGATACAGTCGCTCAGCTTCATTGCATCGGAATAGATTTGAAATGCAATCAAATGCCACGATGGCTTTCCTTTCGGCTCGCCAAGTCATGCGAACCGTTCTCCGGGTTTCTTTGCATGCCAGGCGCCGGGGCGGGGATGTCTCGTCTTGAAACCGGCGAGCCCATGCGCGGATTGGCAATGCTTTCGGCCGGGAACGGCAGGGCGTTGACGAACCCTTCGCTCTTCGGTGCCGGGGAAGTTCCGGTTCCAGCGCCAAGCTGGCCTTGCCGCGCGGCGCTGGAAGAAAGCGAGGGCGCAGCCTCGGCAACGAAGACGCGCCTTCTGCCGACAGGGCGCTTTTGCCCGCCGCCGCCTACTGATCGTCGAGGAAGAGCTCGAGGAACTTCGCGGCGATCGGCGACTTCTCGATCTGCGCCTTGGTCAACGTGTCGATCTCGAAGCGGATACCATCCGTGTTGCCAAGCGCGACCAGCGTCAGCCCATCATCCGGCGCCTTGAGCAATATGCCGGCATAGGCATCGGGCCACCAGCCGCTGTGCCAGACGAGCCTGTGCCCCTCCCAGTCCTGCACGAACCATCCGTAGGCATAAGGGGCGGGGGCGCCGTCCGCATCGGTCGGTGGCGTCCACATCGTCTCGCGCAGCTCGGGGCTCAGGATGCGCCCCTCATCGAGGGCGATCGAATATTCCGCAAGGTCCACCGCGCTGGCGATGATCCCGGAACTGGCGTTGAGTTCCGGGTTCGGGAGAACCGAGGGGGCAAGGCCGTCACCCTGTTCGGGCGCATGCCTGAAGGGTGGTGCGAGGTGGGTCAGCGCCGCAGCGCCCTCCTCGTCGCGCCAGCCGGCAGCGATGCTCTCAAGGCCCCCCGGTTCGATCACGTAGTGCCGCATCCAGTCCCGCCAGCTCCGGTCCGTGTTCTCCTCGACCCAGTTCGAAAGCCTTCCGAAGACCACCGGGTTGTAGAAGAAGGAGGTACCGGGCTCGCCCTGCACCCGGTTCTGGAGCACGTGACGCAGGCTGATTTCGGTATCGCAGCGCGGCGCCTCGATCACGCGGCCATCGTCCATCGTGCCGCCGCCAAAGATGATCCCGCTCGAGGTGAGCCATTCGCATCGCCCGTCCCAGTCGCTCAGGGACGTGAACGGATCATCGAGATCGATGTGCCCGTCCGCGTCCATGGCAAGGAGCGTCGCCGCAGTGAAGGTCTTGGTGATCGACGCGGCGAGGTAGGATGTCTTCGGGGTGGTCGGTTCTTCGGCATCGTGGTCCTGCCAGCCGATGCTCTCGGTCATGATGATCTCGCCGTCCTCGACCACCGCGACGGAAAAGCTGAGGATCAGGTTCTCTTTCCTGAACTCTTGAAGATAAGTCCTGAATTCCTCGATCTTCTGGTCCCGGGTGTCCGCCGCCAGGCAGCTTCCGGCCAGCACCGGCAAGAGGCCCGCGCCGAGTAGCGCCGTCTTTTTCATTCGTCCTCCGAACTTTTCGCGTGAGCCGGGAAGCGTCCGGGGGGAGGCGTCCGCAGCACAGCTTACGAGGTGGTCATGATGGCGGTGCCGTTCAACCGTCTTGCTCCTCCTCGCAGCCTCGGCGGCCCGAAGCGGGATGGGGAAGACTAGGGTTTTGGCGAGGGCCCCCGACTCGACTAGGTTGCCCTGCCATGAGCGAAACCCTCGAACACCAGAGCCAACGGATACGCCGCCTGCCGCCCGGCGCGATCAACCGGATCGCCGCCGGCGAGGTCATCGAGCGCCCCGCCGCCGCGGTCAAGGAACTGGTCGAGAACGCTCTTGATGCCGGAGCGACGGATATCTCGGTGGAGATCGAGGATGGCGGGCTGAAGCGCCTTTCGGTGCTCGATGACGGTTGCGGGATGGGGCCCGAAGAGATTCCCCTCGCGCTGGAGCGCCATGCCACCTCCAAGCTGCGCGTGGACGGCGAAGGGCTCGACCTCCTCGCCATCGACACCATGGGGTTCAGGGGCGAGGCGCTGCCGTCGATCGGATCGGTCTCCCGCATGACCGTGACCTCCCGCGCCCGGGGCGGGGAGGGGGCGAGCCTTGCCGTGCGCGGCGGCGAGATGGGCCCGGTGGGCCCTGCCGCGTTCGCAGGATGCGGCACCCGGATCGAGGTCGAGGACCTTTTCTTCGCGACACCGGCGAGGCTCAAGTTCATGCGCTCCGCCCGGGCGGAGACCACCGCCTGCGTCGATGCCGTCAAGCGCCTTGCCATGGCCCGTCCCGACGTGGCCTTCTCCATGACCGTCGATGCCCGGCAGCGCTTCGCCTACCGCCGGGAGCAGCCGGGCGCCGAGGGGCATCTTGCCCGTCTCGGCGCGATCATGGGCGCCGACTTCGAGGCCAATGCGGTCCCCGTCAGCCTCGAACGGGACGGGGTGTCCCTTTCGGGCTTTGCCGGGGTTCCCACCTTCAACAGGGGGCTGCCGGACAAGCAGTTCCTTTTCGTCCGTGGACGTCCCGTAAAGGACAAGCTGATGATCGGCGCCGTTCGCGGCGCCTATGCCGACTTCCTCGCGCGCGACAGGCACCCGCTTCTCTGCCTCTTTCTCGACATGCCCGGCAGGCTGGTCGACGTGAACGTTCACCCGGCGAAGACGGAGGTGCGGTTCAGGGAGCCGCAGCTCGTGCGCGGCATGATTGTCAGTGGGCTGCGCGGTGCCATCGCTTCGACGGGACACCGGGCCTCGACCACCGTCGCGGCCCAGGCCCTCCGTTCGGCCCGCCCGGGCAGTTTCGCCGCTGCCCCGCCGCCTTACGCCCCTTCAGGACCGGCGATCACAGCGCCGTTCCCGCCAGCTCCTCCCACCGGCCTTGCGGAAGGGCGAATGCCCGAAAGCTTCGCCGTTCCTTCCTCACGGGGGGGCGAGCAGCATGAGCCTGAGCGCGCGGACTATCCTCTGGGTGCGGCCGTCGGGCAGCTTCACGATACCTACATCGTCGCCCAGACCAAGGACGGGATCATCCTGGTCGATCAGCATGCGGCCCATGAGCGGCTGGTCTATGAAAGGATCAAGCAGGCTTCCGAAGGACAGGGCATCAGGCGGCAGACGCTTCTCGTCCCGGAGGTGGTCGAACTCGCCGAGGACGAGGCGCAGCTCATCGCCGAACGGCAGGAGGAACTTGGCGACCTTGGGCTCGGGATCGAGGAATTCGGCATCGGGAGCATTCTCGTGCGCGAGGTGCCCGCGGTGCTCGGGGATTTCGACATCAGGGGCCTCATCAAGGACATCGCCACCGAGCTTTCGGGCCTTGGCCAGCAGATCAGCCTGCCGGACCTCATCGCGGAGACCCTGGGCAACCATGCCTGCCGGAATTCCGTCAGGGCGGGGCGGCGGCTGACGACCGACGAGATGAACGCGCTTCTCAGGCAGATGGAGGCGACCCCCCATTCGGGGCAGTGCAACCATGGCCGGCCGACCTACGTGGAACTTGGCCTCAAGGATATCGAACGGCTGTTCGGGCGCCGCTGATGCAAAGGGGGCCTTGGCGGGGAACCGCGGCCCGTGTAGCGCGCGGCTTTTCTTCCGGGCTCGGGCGACAATGGGAGTGTCTTCGCGGTGGATCAGGGTTTCATTCAGGCGTTCTTCGCGGCGTTCGTCACGCTCTTCATCATCATCGACCCGATCCTGGTCGCACCGCTCTTCGCCGCGCTGACCCACCAGAACACGAGCAAGGAACGGCGCTCGATCGCTATCCAGGCATCGCTGATCTCTCTTGGCGTCCTCGTCTTCTTCGCTTTCCTCGGGCCGCCCATGCTGAAACACATGGGCATCGAGCTCGCCTCGTTCAGGGCCGCGGGCGGGCTCCTCCTCTTTCTCATCGGCTTCCGGATGTTCTTCAATCCCGACGACGAGATCGACGCCAAGCGCCCGGGGCCCAAGGCGTCCTCCCGGGACAATGTCGCCTTCTTTCCCCTGGCTCTTCCCATGCTCGCCGGTCCCGGTGCCATCGCCACGGTCATGCTCCTGATGAAGGACGGCGCCGCCCAGTACGAAGACCGCGCCTGGGAGGCGCAGCTGGGGGTTCTCATGGCTCTCGCGCTGATCCTCGTCATGGCGGTCCCGATCATGATGTCATCCGGCTCGATCGCGAAGGCTCTCGGCCGTACCGGCATGAACATGATCTCGAGGCTGCTCGGCATGTTGCTCATGGCCTTGGCAACACAGTACATTTTCGATGGAGTGCGGGTCGGCATTCTCGAAAGGGTCCAGAATGGCTGAGAGTACGCTCCTCGTCGGTGATATCGGAGGGACGAATGCACGCTTCGCCCTCGCAGAACCGGGGGGCACGCTGCGCGATGTGGAGGTGATGCCCGTCGCCGCCTACCGGCATTTCGAGGACGCCCTCGGCCAGTATCTCGCAACCGCGGACGTCAAGCCGGACGCCCTGTGCATCGCCTCGGCGGGCATGATGAAGAACGATTTCATCACCATGACCAATGCGCCCTGGGCCTTCGGTGCGGATGCCCTGCGCGAGCGCTTCGGCTTCGAGCTCGTCAGCCTGGTCAATGACTTCCAGGCCCAGGCCCGCTTCGGCGGCGACCTGCCCGAAGGCTCCTTCCTGGAACTCAAGAGCGGCACGTCGGTGCCCGGGACCCCTGTCCTGACGGTGGGGCCGGGCACGGGGTTCGGGCAGGCCCTTTCGGTTCCCGGAACCCCGCCGAAGATCATCGCGACCGAGGGCGGGCATCGTCTGATGCTGGTGCGCAACGCGCTCGAGCTCGAGCTCTTCGAGCGGCTCCAGTCGCGGCTCGGGCACATGCCGATCATCGAGGAGACACTTTCGGGCCGGGGTCTGGTGAACCTCTTCGAGGCCGTCATCCTCGCGCGCGGGGACACACCCGACGAGGTCGAGCCACCCGCCATCACCGAGGCGGCGCTCGCGGGGGAGGGACCGGCACGCGAAGCGATCCTCTGGTTCTTCGATATCCTGGCGGTGGCCTGCGCCGACGCCGCCTACGCCACCGGCGCGCGCGGCGGGATCGCGATCTCGGGCGGGATCGTGCCCCGGTTCAGGGCGCTCCTGCCCGAGATCCCGTTCGCGGAAAGCTTCGACCGCCATGGGCTGCTGACGAGCTATCTCGCCGATATCCCCGTCTGGCTGGTCACCGATCCTTACGCCGCGCTGAAGGGCGCGGCGTGCCTGATGCGCGACCGGGGGCTCTGAAGCTTCAGAACCGTCCGGGAGGACCGGGGAAGACCACCGGGGTTTCCGATCCGTCCTTCGCGACGGCGGAAACGCCGAAGAAGTAGTTGTCGACCACGAGGTTTTCGAAGGTGAACGCGTTCACCCGGCCGACATAGCGGCTGTGGGTCCATCGGGGTGCCGTGGTCTCGCGCCAGTGGACCCGGTAGCCAGCAAGGTTTCTCAGTGCACGGCCTTCAGCGCCGTCCTCCCAGGTGAGCCGGGCCGAGGGCTCGACCGCCCCTTCGAGTTCCACCGACGCGGGGATCGGCGGCGCCCCGGCCATCCCGGCGAGGGTGATGGCGTTGAGCGCGGTCGCCTTGGCGGCGAACACGGGATCGACCCCCTCGAGGGTGTCGCCATAGCTCGTCCCGCCCTCGGTGCGGAGGTCCTGGTGCTGACGGTCGTAATGCTCGTGCGCCTCCATCACCCGCACGGCCGGATAACCGGCTTCGGAGAACGGCGTCTGGTGCCCGCCGCGGCCGAAACGGTCGAGACGGTAGACCATCATCACGTCCATGTTCGGCAGGTAGGTATCCGCCATCGCGTCGATGTAGCGGGCGAGGTTGCGGGCTGCGGAGTCCACCTCCCCGCCGCGATAGCGCCGGTAGCGGGCACCTTCCTCGGTTTCGTCAGCACGCACACCTTCGGAGAAGACCCTGATCACGTTGTTGGCGATCACGCCGTCAATGCCCTCGATATTGCCGATCATGTCGTTGTTCAGAACCGCGTCGAGGTTCCAGCCTTCCTCTTTTGCGACGTCGGCGACGATGCGGCCGCCGAAGAGGCCCTGTTCCTCGCCGGAAAGGCCCGCATAGACGATTGATCCTGCGAACTCGTACTTGCTCAGGACCCGCGCCGCCTCGAGGACGCCCGCCATGCCCGAGGCGTTGTCATTCGCACCCGGACTGTCGGAGGTGGCGTCCATGACGTCGGAAACCCGGCTGTCGATATCGCCGGACATCATCACCATGCGGTCCGGATCGAGCCGCCCGCGCTGGATCGCGATGACGCTGACCACCTCGGTCGGGTCGGGAATGCGCCGCTCGCCTTCGACGGTGTCGGAGATCATGCGAACCTCCAGACACCCGCCGCAGGACTTCGAGATGGCTTCGAACTCGTCCCTGATCCAGCGCCTCGCAGCGCCGATCCCGCGGGTATCGCTCTTGGTCTCGGACAGCGTGTGGCGGGTGCCGAACCCGGCCAGGGTCTCGATATCGGCCATGATCCTTTCGGGTGAAGGCGCGTCCGCGATCTCGTAGAGGCGTTCGGTTTCACCGGGCGGGGCCGCCTGCAGGAGAAGGGCAGCGGCAAGACTGGACATGATGATCATGGGCGGAGGCTAGCACCCCTCCGCGGATGTCGAAACCGGCTATGGATCTCGGCTAGCGGGTCTTCTGCAACCGCCGGCAGATCGACCTGACAAGGACCTCGATCTGCTCCCCCGACAAGCGATAGCCGTGGTCCGTCGGCGTCTTTTGTTCCTCGCCCCCGAGGTCCCCGAAGCTTTCGATCCCGATGGCATCATCGGGGTCCATGCGATGGTTCAGCGCCTCGATGACGGGGGCGATCCTCTCGACAGTGCCCGTATAGGCCGGGTGTTCGATCCGGGGCCGCTCGGCCTCGATGCTGGGGAGGGCGTTGACGAACTCGTCGGAGATGAAGCCCGAGCTCGGCTCGGCCAGGTGCATGTTGAAGAGCCGCTGGATCTCGTACTCGGCCAATGTCAGGGACCGGTTGACCGGAGGCAGGCCCCTGCCTTCTTCCGGTGCGAAGGCTTCGCCCCCGGTCACCCGGCCGATGAAATGTTCCCAGAGACCGGCCCTGCGGCGCGAGTAGTTGTAGCACTGCAACGAAAACCCGAACCGCTCAGCCTGTCCGAACCACGCCCGAAGCCATTCATACACGTTGAAGAAGTCAGGAGACAGAAGGTATTCGTTGAATGACAGCGTTCCCTGCCGGCGCTTGATGAACTGACCCCAGCTTGAGAAGCAGTAGTCGAAGAGATCTCGGGTATAGACAAGCACCCTCAGATCCCAGCCCTTCTGCCCGATGGCGGATACCAGCCTTTCCAGCCGGTCTCCCTCGAGAAGCTGGAGGAACAGGATCTCGCTCGAGTAGAGCAGGTCCTTATCGCCGGCGGGGAGCGGGTAGTCCGGGTCGAGAAGGAGAAGCCCGTTCCCGCTCGAGATATGGTTGCGGCGCGCCTCTTCCATCGAGGGGTGGTAGGGATAGTCGATATCCCGCTTCTCCAGTTCGCCGGTATTCCGAGCCAGGACCGATTGCAGAAAGCTGCTTCCAGTCTTTCCGTGCCCGATATGGACGATGACCTTGCGCATGGCCTTGGTCCTCAGGGGCTAGCGGCCGGCCGGGCGGAGGCCTTCGGGCACGCTCTCGATATGCAGGCTCTGGGTGGGGAAGGCGAACTCGATGCCGTTCTCCTCGAAAAGGGCATGGATGCCGAAGAGGATGTCCTGCTGCACGTCCATGAAGACGTTGTAGTCGCGGTCCTGCACCCAGTACACGAGCTCGAACAGGATCGCGAAATCTCCGTATCCGGCGAGGTGGCAGCGGTCGAAGCGGACCCTTTCGGTTCCTTCCACGATGCGGCGGATCTCGCCGGGGACCATCTGGAGCTTGGCGCGGGGGGTCTGGTAGATCACCCCGAGCTTGGTGACGACCCGGCGTTCTGCCATCCGGCGGTAGTTGTTGATCTCGTAGTCGAGGAGCTTGGAGTTGTTCACGACGAGCTGCTGGCCCTGCAGCGTGGTGATGCGTGTCGATTTCAGGCCGACCTTCTGCACGCTGCCCATCTTGTCGCCGAAGATGATGAAATCCCCCCGGACGAAGGGCTTGTCGAGAATGATCGAAAGGCCGGCGAAAAGGTCCTCGAAAAGGCTCTGCGCGGCGAGGCCGATGGCGATACCGCCGACCCCGAGACCTGCGATCAGCGCCGTCACGTCGCCGCCGAGATTGTCGATGATGAAGATCAGGGCGACTGCGAAGACGAGGACATTGGCGAAGATGCTGAGCAGGCCGAGGGCGTTGGCCAGGCTCGAATCGTCATGGGTGGCGTGCTTGTCCGCTGCCCGCTCGAGGAAAGCGGTGACGATCACCCGCGCCCAGAAGGCGAACTGGAAGGCGAGGACGATGGTGAGGATCCGCCCCGCCCAGATTTCCTGAGTCTCGCTGAGCTCGACGAAGATCGGCACCACGATGGCGATCGAGTAGAGCAGGAGGAGGAAGCTGTTGGTGGCCGCCACCATCCTGGCGATGATGTTGATCCAGTCCGTCTCGGGCTTCTTCTTCCGGTGCAGCGCCGAATAGACCACCGTCCGGAGGATCCTGAGTGCGGTGAAGACTGCCGCGACCGTCGCGATCGCCAGCGCCCACTGGAAGCCGTTGTCGCGCACCCACGCCGTCAGGTCCTCGATCGAGCCGACCGTGTCGTCCGCTGCCGCGCGGGTTTCCTCGATCAGCCTTTCCACGCCCTGTCTGTCGTCCTGCATCCCTCTGCCCCTTGCCTTCCTCAAACGCAGTTCCAGTCCCGGCTATGCTCTTGCGCAACCCCGCGGAGGCTCGCAAGGCTTAGCCCATGCGGAATTCCATCGTCTCGGACGCCCTTGAGCGTGTTGCCCCGTCGCCGACCATGGCCGTCAGCCAGAAAGCCCGCGAGCTCAAGGCTGCCGGCAAGGATGTCATTGCCCTTGCGGCAGGGGAACCTGATTTCCCGACGCCCGAGCATGTCAGCGAGGCGGGAATTCGCGCCATCCGCGAGGGAAAGACAGGCTACACCGCAGCCGACGGCATTCCCGAGCTGAAAAGGGCGGTGGCGGAGAAGTTCGCGCGGGACAACGGCCTGGACTACGATCCGGCATCGGAGATCGTGGTCACCAGCGGCGGCAAGTACCTGATCTTCGCGGCGATGCTGGCGACCCTGAACAAGGGCGACGAGGTCGTGGTCCCCGCGCCCTACTGGGTGAGCTATCCGGATATTGTGAAGCTCGCCGGCGGTGAGCCGGTGGTCGTGCCCACCTCGGCGGACAGCGGCTTCAGGCTCGATCCTGAAGCGCTTTCGAATTCGATCAGCGACAACACCCGCTGGCTGATCCTCAATTCGCCTTCGAACCCCAGCGGTGCGGTCCTGTCGAAGGACGACCTGGAGGCGATCGCCGAAACCCTGCGCGCCCATCCCCATGTCTGGGTCCTGAGCGACGACATCTACGAGCATGTGCTCTACGATGCGAAGTTCCACACCATCGCCCAGGTCGCGCCCGATCTCAAAGACCGCGTCCTCACCATGAACGGTGCCTCGAAGGCCTATTCCATGACCGGCTGGCGGATCGGCTATGGCGGGGGCCCCGCGCCCCTGATGGCGGCCATTCGCAAGCTCCTGAGCCAGTCCACGAGCAATCCCTGCTCGATCAGCCAGTGGGCGGCGCTGGCGGCGCTCGAGGGCGAGCACGGCTTCCTGATGGATCGCAACGCCGCCTTCAGGAAGCGGCGCGATCACATGATCTCGGTCTTCGAGCGCGCGAGGGGCATGTCGATCAACTGTCCAGAAGGCGCGTTCTATCTCTATCCGGGCTGCGAGGGCCTGATCGGCGGACGCATCGGCGGCAAGGTCATGACCACCGACCTCGAGGTGGCCGAGGCGCTTCTCGAGCATGCGCTGGTGGCGATGGTGCCGGGCACGGCGTTCGGTCTGTCTCCCTACCTCAGGCTCTCCTACGCGTCGTCGATGGAGGAACTGGAAGAGGCGGGCCGGCGGATCATCAACTTCTGCAATGAGGTCTCCATCGACTGAGCCGATAATTTCCAGTGGAACAGTTCGTTTCACACGAAGAGGCGCGGGCATTAGGTCACTGGGCAAGGAGGACTTCACCATGACCAGCACGAACGCACGCGCCGACGCCCTCAGGGGCATTCTCGGCGATCTCTACACCCTCTACATGCGCACCCATGGCTACCACTGGAACGTCGAGGGCCCGAACTTCAAACCGCTGCACGAGCTCTTCGAGGAGAACTACCGTGCCATGTGGGAGAGCCTCGACGAGGTGGCGGAGCGGATTCGCGCGCTCGGTGTCTACGCACCCATGGGCGGGGCCCAGATCGCCGCGTCCTCCCGCCTCGAAAGCACGGACAACGACGTGCCTTCGGCCGAGGCGATGGTTCAGAACCTGATCGCGGGGCACGAAGCCTTCGTCGGGAACGCCAAGGATGCCCTCGAACTGTTCGACGACGATCCCGCCTCGGACGGCCTCGTCGCCGATCTTGTCACGGCCCACGAAAAGATGGCCTGGATGCTGCGTTCGAGCCTGCCGCGCTAGCTGTCGATATAGGTGCGGTGGGGATCGGTCTTCCTCACCGCCGCCGCGATATCCCTGGGCAGGTGCTTCGCCGCGGTGGCGAAATGCCTGTTCAGGGTGTCATTGTAGGTCCTGTTGAACCGGAGCCAGGCGGCGATCCGCGGGCTGGCCATGATCAGGAGTCCCGCCCCCCAGAAGACGAGGACGCAGCCGAAGGGAAGCGGTGAGACCGTCAGGAGCATCCCCACCACGATCAGGACCGAGCCCGAGATGAACTGCAAGAACCGCTTCATGACCTTCCCGGGCAACAACCTGATACAACCCCGGGGCGGGCGGTTGGTTCCACCGGCAAGCTGTCGGTTGCGGCGCGAAAGAACGCGTTCTATGGCGCGGCGGTCATGGCGAACTTTCTTCTCGAGCTCTTCTCCGAAGAGATCCCCGCGCGGCTTCAGGCACGCGCATCCTCGGACCTTCAGCGTCTGATCACCGATCATCTCTCGGCGGCCGGTCTCGGCTTCGACGAGGCGGAGAGCCATTACGGCCCCCGGCGCCTCACCCTGATGCTCCGCGGCCTGCCCGAAGCGTCCCCCGATACCCGCGAGGAGCGGAAGGGTCCCAAGGTCGGTGCGCCTGAAAAGGCGATCGAGGGCTTCCTGCGCGGCGCCGGCCTTTCGGATATCTCCGAGGCCCGGGTGCAGGAGACGAAGAAGGGCGAGGTCTACGTCGCCGTCATCGAAAGGAAGGGCCGGCCCGCGGCCGAGATCCTGGCAGAGGCGGTGGAGGCCGCGGTCAGGGGCTTTCCGTGGCCGAAATCTCAGCGCTGGGGCGATGGGGAGCTGCGCTGGGTCCGCCCCTTGCGCCGGGTCCTGATGACCCTCGATGGCGTGGTGATCCCGCTTCGGATGGAAAACGGCAGCCGCATGATCGAAAGCGGTTCGGTGACCGAGACCCACCGGGTGCTCGGAAACGGCGCGGTCGAGGCGCCCGACGAGACGGGCTACCGGCGCGCGCTCGAGGATGGGCATGTCTGTCTTTCCGCGGAGGAACGCGAGCGCCGCATCCTCGAGGGTTCCGACCGCCTCTGCGGCGAAGCCGGGCTCGAACGGGTCGAGGACCGAAGCCTACTTTCGGAAGTGACGGGCCTTGCCGAATGGCCGGTGCCCTATCTCGGCGCCTTTGACGAGACGTTCCTTGCGCTTCCCGACGAGGTGATCAGCGCCGCGATGCGCGGCCACCAGAAATATTTCTCCGTACGCGATCCGAAGACCGGCCGGCTCGCGCCCCGCTTCGTCTGCGTCGCCGATATCGACGGCGGGGAGGGGATGCTGAAGGGCTATGAGCGGGTCCTGACCGCCCGGCTGTCCGACGCGCTCTTCCTCTATCGCAACGACCTCGCGAAGACACTCGAAACCCACGCCGAAAAGCTCGCGGGCGTCACCTTCTTCGAAGGGCTCGGGACCATTGCCGACAAGGTCGAGAGGATCGCGGCCCTCGCCCGCGAACTCGCGCCCGCCGTCGGCGCCGACCCCGACAAGGCCGAGCGCGCCGCAAGGCTCGCCAAGGCGGACCTTGCCTCGGAGATGGTCTACGAGTTTCCCGAACTCCAGGGGCTCATGGGCCGCTATTACGCCCTCGAACAGGGTGAGGACGAGGCCGTCGCCGACGCCATCCGCGATCACTACAAACCGCAGGGCCAGTCGGACGATCTGCCCACGAACGAAATCGGCCTGGCGGTGAGCCTCGCGGACAAGCTCGACACGCTGGCGGCATTCTGGAGCATCGACCAGAAACCGACGGGTTCGCGCGATCCCTTCGCGCTGAGGCGCGCGGCGCTGGCCGTGATCCGCATGGTCATGGAGCAGGGCGTGCGTATCTCGATGGCCGAGAAAACCGTTCTGGCGGGCGCTTCGGTCGATCACCGTAATGACCCGACCGCGCTGCGCCGGTTCGTCGAGAAGCATGGTCGGCAGTTCGATCTTCCCGGCAGCAGAAACCTCGTCGAGCCGAATATGGACGAGGTCCTCGCCAACCTCCGTGGTATTATGGATGGCGAGCTATTCGGCACTTTCGAGCGTGCCGTGCCACGGGCTGCCGACCTCCTCGCCTTCTTCCACGCCCGCCTCACCGTCTATTTCCGTGAGCAGGGCTACCGCCACGACCGCGTAGCGGCTGCCTTGCGCGACGGGGACGACGATTTCGTGCTGGTGGAAAAGCGGCTGAAGGCCCTCTCCGGGCTGCTCGACACCGAGGAGGGGCAGAACCTTTCCTCCGCCTACAAGCGCGCCGGGAACATCCTGAAGGCCGAAGCGAGAAAGGGCGAGCTGCCCGAGGCGGAGCCCGATCCCGCCCTTTTCGCCCAGGACGAGGAGCGCGCGCTGGCCGACGCGCTGGACAATGCCGCGCAAAAAACCAGATCAGCTCTGGAAGCGGAAGATTTTGCGAGCGCGATGAAAGCCTTGGCAGCGGTGCGACCGGTGATCGACGACTATTTCGAGGCGGTCACGGTCAACGCCGAGGAACCTCAGTTGCGACGGAACCGTCTGGCCCAACTCTTGCGTTTCACAACAGTGGTCAATCTCGTAGCAGCCTTCGACCGGCTCGAAGGCTGAAAGAAGCAGGAAGACAATGATGGACGGCAACACTCCGGAGAAGCTCGTTTACGCCTTTGGTGGTGGCAAGGCCGAAGGCCGGACCGGCATGAAGAACCTGCTCGGCGGCAAGGGCGCGAACCTTGCGGAGATGGCCAATCTCGGCCTGCCCGTCCCGCCCGGCTTCACCATCACCACCGAGGTCTGCACGGCCTTCTACGCCAACAACCGCCAGTATCCCGACGGCCTGCGTGACGATGTGGCGAGGGCCCTGGACGAGGTCGAGAGCCTGACCGGCAAGACCTTCGGCGACGTGAAGAACCCGCTCCTGGTTTCGGTCCGCTCGGGGGCCCGCGCCTCGATGCCGGGCATGATGGACACGGTCCTCAATCTCGGTCTCAACGACCAGACGGTGAAGGGTCTCGCCGACCTCTCCGGTGATTCCCGCTTCGCCTATGACAGCTACCGCCGCTTCATCCAGATGTATGGTGACGTGGTCCTCGGGGTCGATCACCACAATTTCGAGGAGATTCTCGATCAGTACAAGGATGACCGCGACTATGTCCTCGACACCGCGCTGACCGCGGAGGACTGGCAGTCGGTCATCACCCAGTACAAGGACGCCGTGGAGAGCGCCATCGGCGAACCCTTCCCGCAGGAACCTGAAGCGCAGCTCTGGGGCGCGATCGACGCCGTCTTCGGCTCTTGGATGAACGAGCGCTCGAAGACCTACCGCCGTCTCAACGCGATCCCCGAGGAATGGGGCACCGCGGTCAACGTGCAGGCCATGGTCTTCGGCAACATGGGCGACACGTCCGCCACCGGCGTGGCCTTCACCCGCAACCCCTCGACCGGGGAAAGGCGCGTCTACGGAGAGTTCCTCATCAACGCCCAGGGCGAGGACGTGGTGGCGGGGATCCGTACGCCCCAGAACCTGACCAGGGTCAGCCGTGAGGAGCAGGGCGCGAGCGAGCCATCCCTCGAGGAGGCGATGCCGGAAACCTACCGCGAACTCGAAGCGATCTTCTCGAAACTCGAAGACCACTACCGCGACATGCAGGACATCGAGTTCACCATCGAGGAGGGCAAGCTCTACATGCTGCAGACCCGGACGGGTAAGCGCACGGCGAAGGCGGCCCTCAAGATCGCTGTCGATCTTTGTGCGGAAGGCGTGATCTCCGAGGACGAGGCGGTGATGCGGGTCAACCCTGCCGCCCTGGACCAGCTCCTTCACCCCTCCCTCGACCCCGATGCCGAGCGCGACCTCATCGCCAAGGGCCTCCCGGCGAGCCCCGGCGCGGCATCGGGCGAGGTGGTCTTCACCGCCGACGAGGCCGAGCGCCTCGCGGGCGAAGGCCGCAAGGTAATGCTCGTCCGTGTGGAGACGAGCCCCGAAGATATCCACGGCATGCACGCGGCGGCGGGGATCGTCACCGCACGCGGCGGCATGACCTCCCACGCGGCCGTCGTCGCGCGGGGCATGGGGCGGGCCTGCGTCTGCGGCGCCGGCGACCTGCGCATCGAAAAGGACGGATCGAGTTTCTCCGTTCACGGACGCAAGGTGGCGAAGGGCGACCAGCTCACCATCGACGGCTCGACCGGCGAGATCTTCTTCGGTGCCGTGCCGACCATCGAGCCCGAATTGTCCGGCGATTTCGCCAAAGTCATGGAATGGGCCGACAAGCACCGCCGCATGAAGGTGCGTGCCAATGCCGAAACGCCCCTCGACGCGAAGACCGCCCGCGGCTTCGGCGCGGAAGGCATCGGCCTCTGCCGTACCGAGCACATGTTCTTCGACGCCGACCGCATCAACGTCGTGCGGGAGATGATCCTTGCCGAGAACGAAGCGGGCCGTAAGGCCGCCCTCGACAAACTCCTGCCGTTCCAGCGCGGCGACTTCGAACAGCTCTTCACCGAGATGAAGGGCCTGCCGGTCACGATCCGCCTTCTCGATCCCCCGCTTCACGAATTCCTGCCCCAGGGCGAGGACGACGTGGCCGAGGTCGCGAAGGCTCTCGGACGCGAGGTGCGCGAGGTCGCCCAACGGGTGACGGCCCTCCACGAACAGAACCCGATGCTCGGGCACAGAGGCTGCCGCCTTGCCATCTCCTATCCCGAGATCACCGAGATGCAGGCCCGGGCGATCTTCGAAGCCGCCCTCTCCGTCGCGGCGGCCACGGGGGACGCGGTCACGCCGGAAATCATGGTTCCGCTCGTCAGCACCCGCAAGGAGTTGCAGATCGTGAAGGCCCGCATCGACGAAGTCGCGGCGGAAGTCTTCAAGGCGAAGGGCGACAAGCTCGTCTACTCCGTTGGCACGATGATCGAGCTTCCCCGCGCGGCGCTGACCGCCGACGACATCGCCCACGAGGCGGAGTTCTTCTCCTTCGGCACCAACGACCTGACCCAGACCACCTTCGGGATCAGCCGCGACGATGCGGGCTCGTTCATGCCTGCCTATCTGAGGCAGAACATCCTCGAGCAGGATCCCTTCGTCTCGATCGATGTCGAGGGCGTCGGCGCTCTCGTTGCCATCGGTGCTGAAAAGGGCAGGAAAACCCGCAACCTGATCAAGCTCGGCATCTGCGGGGAACATGGCGGCGACCCCGCCTCGATCAGCTTCTGCGAGGGCATCGGCCTCGATTACGTCAGCTGCTCACCCTACCGGGTTCCGATCGCCCGGCTCGCCGCTGCGCAGGCGGCTCTGGCCGCATCGGAGAATCGAGGCTAACAAAACCTCAAGAAAGGGTTTCAAATCCTCTCTTCAAACTTAGGTGATGGCCGAGCAACGGTCCGCTAAGGGGTTCCATCCCCGCTGTTCCTTGGGCGGCGGGCATGGTCTTTGCGTAGGGCAGGGGAGGCGACTGTGACGGGGCAGGGGACACTTGAAATCGCGCGGGCCGTGGTGATCGCGGCCTTCGTGCTCCTCATTTCGGCACTGTTCGTTCTGATGGTGCGGGCGCATCCTAAGCTCGCAGCGACGGAGATCATCGCTCCCGATGTCTTCATGGCCGCGGCGGAGAAGCCGGTCCGTCCCGAGCCGGTCGTCAGTGCGGTGGACCTCCTTCACCAGGCCGGTTTCGACGGCCGTGCGATCGCATCGGAACTCGTTCTCAGCGGCATCGCCCGCCAGAGCTTCGCGCTCGCAAGCTTCCTTTCCGATGACGAACTCGGTCCCGAGGCGATCCAGGAACGCCACTGCCTCGCCCAGGCCATCTATTACGAGGCCCGCAACCAGCCGGTGGTCGGCCAGATCGCGGTGGCCGATGTCGTCCTCAACCGCGTGGCGGATCGGCGTTTTCCGGCCAGCATCTGCCGTGTGGTGTTCCAGGGCAAGGGCCGCTCCTATGCCTGCCAGTTCAGCTTCGCCTGTGACGGCAGCCTCGACAAGGCGCGTGAACCTCGCGCCTGGCAGCGGGCCGAAGCCCTCGCCGACATCATCTTCCGCGGTTTCAGGCCCGAGCTGACGCGCTTTGCCACCTACTACCACGCCGACTACGTCTCCCCGACCTGGGCCAAGCGTTTTGACCAGACCGCGAGGATCGGCGACCATATCTTCTACCGGCCGAAAGGCACCCTGAAGGTCGCCGCCGCCGAAGCGGGCGTGCGGCTTCCTCTCGGCGCGCTCTAGGCGTCCCAGTCCATTCCGAGATCGAGGTTCGGGGCCGAGTGGGTGAGCGCCCCGACGGATATGACGTCGACACCGGTCGCCGCGATCGCACCGACGGTCTCGAGACTGACCCCGCCCGACGCTTCGAGGACGGCCCGGCCTGCGGTCAACTTCACCGCCTCTTCCAGCTCGTCGCGGGCCATGTTGTCGAGGAGGACGATGTCCGGGCCGGCTTCGAGGGCTTCGGCAAGCTGGTCGAGGCGATCGACCTCGACCTCGATGGTGACCGTGTGCCCGGCATAGGCGCGGGCCTGCGCGATGGCATCGCCGATCGATCCGGCCGCCGCGATGTGGTTGTCCTTGATCATCACGGCATCCGACAGCGAAAGCCGGTGCGGCAGGCCGCCACCGCAGCGTATGGCATGTTTCTGCACTACCCTGAGGCCCGGAAGGGTTTTCCGGGTGCCCGCGATCCGCGCGCCGGTACCAGCCGCCTTCACGTATTTCGCGGTCAGGCTCGCTACACCCGACATGTGACCGAGGAAATTGAGGGCCGTGCGTTCCGCCGTCAGGAGGCTGCGGGCGTGCCCCGAAAGCTTCAGCACCTCCGAACCGGGCGAAAGCTCCTCCCCGTCAGTCATCAGGACTTCGACTGAGAGCGACAGGTCGAGAACCCTGAAAACTTCCGCAGCGACGCCCGCACCCGAAAGAACCCCGGCCTCCCGCGACCTGATCACGGCCGCCCCGGTCTGCCCCTCGGCAATCGTGGCAAGGGTGGTCGCGTCGCCGCCCTGTCCGAGATCCTCGCGCAGGGCGGTTTCGATGAGTGGGCGTATGACCGCCGCGGGGAGGGAGTCCTGCATCATTCCGGTCTTGTCCTCGAGGTCTGCCACCGGCCGTCCTTGATGGTGGCAAGCGTGTCGCTGGCTGTCTTGTCCGTTTGTGGATGATCGAGGCGCTGGTGGGCGCCGCGGCTCTCCTCGCGGGCGAGGGCGGAAGCGGCGATTCCTTCGGCACAGAGCCGCGCAAGCTCGCCTGCACGGCTCTTCGCCTTCTCCCCGGCGATGCTGGCGAGGAGGGTCCCGAGGCCGGTCGCACTGCGCAGGAGACCGGCTTCCTTCGCCATGGACCGGCGCAGGGAGCCAAGATCCCTTGCCGGACGGTGGGCGAGGCCGTCCGAATACGTGCCTTGCGCCTTCAGTGAGACCTCCCGCCTGCCGGCGCCGGCTATGGCTTCGGCCGCACGGCTCCCGAAGACGATGGCTTCGAGAAGGGAATTCGAAGCCAGCCTGTTCGCGCCATGCACCCCGGTGCTGGCGCATTCCCCGACGGCGAGGAGGCCCTCGAGATCGCTTCGTGCCCAGACATCGGTCCTGATGCCGCCCATGTGGTAATGGGCGGCGGGTGCGATGGGCAGGAGCTGTGTTTCAGGATCGATCCCGGCAGCGCGGCAGGCTTCGGTGACGGTCGTGAAGCGCTCGGCGAACCGGCCCGGAGCAAAACCGGTCACGTCGAGAAAGGCGCCGCCGGTCCGGTGGATCGCTTCGGCAACTCCGCGGGCCACGACGTCCCGCGGTGCAAGTTCGGCATCGGGATGATGGTCGGGCATGAAGCGGTGGCCCTCCGCATCACGCAGGAGGCCGCCTTCACCGCGAATGGCTTCGGTCGCGAGAGGTGCGGGGTCGCGCCCGACATCCAGGCCGGTGGGATGGAACTGGACGAATTCGAGATCGCGCAGGGTGGCGCCGGCTTCTGCCGCCATCGCCGCCCCGAGGCCCTGGCTGTCGAGGGGATTGGTCGTCACGGCATAAAGGCCGCCGACGCCTCCCGTCGCGAAGACGACGACAGGAGCGCGGACGACGAGATGCGTCTGCTGATCGATATCCCAGGCGATGACTCCCGTCACACCCCGGTCATCGGTCAGCAGACGCTCCGCGACCAGACGTTCGCGGACTTCTATCGTTTCGGCCTCATGGGCGGCACCGACGAGCCGCGACATGATGGCTGCACCGGCTTCATCCCCTCCGACATGGACGATCCGGTTACGGGAGTGAGCAGCCTCCCGCCCAAATTGGAGTTCCCCTGCCTCATTTCGGTCAAACGGAACGCCAATTTCTATGAGAGCCTGTACAGCAGAGCTTCCTTCAGAAGCGAGAATCCTTACAGCCTCAGGTTGCGAGGAGCCCGCGCCTGTCCTCAAGGTGTCGGCGGCGTGGAGTTCGGGGTCGTCATCGGGCCCCATCGCGGCGGCCAGACCGCCCTGCGCCCACGGCGAACTGCCCGTCCCGAGCTTCCCGGCGGTCATCAGGGTGGAAGGCGAGGGGCTGAGGCTCAGCGCCGTCCACATCCCTGCGATCCCCGCGCCGACGACAAGGACGCCGCCCCGAGCCGCGATCTGTTCCAAGACCTAGCGGTGTTCGACGGCGATGACGTCACCGCCATGGCCCCTGTCGAACGCGGCCGGCTTCGCGGGGGAAGGAAGTGCGATCATCCGTTCGACGGCGGCCCTGGCCTTCCGCGCCACTTCGGGATCGACGACCACCTCGTGGGTCATGGTCTCGAGGCTGAGCTGGATCCCTTCGAGCGTGATCTTCTTCATGTGGGGGCAGAGATTGCATGGCCGCACGAAATCGACGCCCGGGTTCTCGAGCGCGACGTTGTCGGACATCGAGCATTCGGTGATGAGGACGACCTGCCGGGGCTGGTTCTTCGCGACGAAGCCGGACATCGCCGCCGTGGAGCCCGCGTAATCGGCCTCGTTCAGGACTTCCGGCGGGCATTCCGGGTGGGCGAGGACCTTCACGCCCGGATTGGCGACACGAAGCTCGCGAATGTCTTCGGCGGTGAAGCGCTCATGCACCTCGCATGAGCCGGCCCAGGTGATGACCTTCTTGTCGGTCATGCGGGCCACGTTCTTGGCCAGGTACTGGTCGGGGATCAGGATCACCCGGTCGGTGCCCCATTCGGCGCAGATATGCTCGACCACCTGGACCGCATTCGACGAGGTGCAGCAGATGTCCGTCTCCGCCTTCACCTCCGCGGTGGTGTTCACATAGGTGACCACCGGGGTTCCCGGATAGCGCTCCTTCAGCAGGCGCACATCGGCAGCGGTGATCGACGAGGCCAGCGAGCAGCCCGCCTCGAGGGACGGGATCAGGACCGTTTTCTCCGGGGCGAGGATTTTCGAGGTCTCGGCCATGAAATGAACGCCCGCCTGAAGGATGACTTTTGCGTCAGTTTCGGCGGCCTCCCGGGCCAACTGGAGGCTGTCCCCCCTGATGTCACCCACGCAGGCGAAGATGTCCGGGGTCATGTAATTGTGAGCGAGAATGACAGCCCCGCGCTCCCGTTTGAGCTGCTGAATCCGCGCGATGACCGGTGCCATCAACTTGAATTCGAACTCAGGAATCCGTGATTTCACCCGCTCGTAAAGGTGATCCGTTTCTGCGCGGATTTCCTCCGGCGACAGATCGGTTTGTTCATGACCATAGGCGGGCATCGCTGCGCTCCGACTTTTTCTCACCCGGAGTATATGGCGGTCGCAACGTCAACGGGCAAGGGCCTTTGCACCATGATTAACCGCGCGTTAACGACTGCAAAACAATTTCATTCACTTAAACACGCGTAACGAAACGCAACCTTGTTGTTCCTTGCGTTCCATGGGATCGAATCCGGGCCTCCGAATACTTCCCGGGCAGAGCAGACGTAAGGGGATAAAGTTTGAAACCGACGAGCATTTCAGCCGGTCAACCGGCCATGCGGACCCATGTCCGCGAGGCAAGCACCACCATTACTGTCGAGGAGCATTCGATTATTTGTGGATGCGGCCCTTGTCATGACCATAAAGTATCGATCGAGGGATGGGCACCCTCCTTCGATTCACAAAACGGAGATTCCGTCAGCGGCATCAACGACGTACTCGGCAGCTCGGTGAGCTCTTCCATCAGCCTTGGCGCGGCGCAGTTCGACTTCGCTGTCGAAGTCGTCGACAAGGCCGGAGGCACGTCCAAGGCGGATCTCGACGCGTTCGTCGCGGTCGCTGAAAAGGCGATGGCCACCTGGGCTTCCTATATCAGCGGAGCCAGCGGCGCGAAGATCGAAGTGCAGCTGAACGTCGGCGGCACGTCGGCGGTCGCTTCCGCCGGTCCGGGCTCGCTGCTCTACGGCGAGAAGATCGACGTCAACGGTAGCGGGAAGTTCGACAAGGGCGATTTCGTCGTGGTCGAGTCCGGCGTCCTGCGTGAGCTGACGACCGGCAAGGACCCGAACGGTTCCGGTGCCGACATCGTCATCAACGTCAACGAGAACCTCATCAACAACGGCGATTTCTTCTTCGATCCGACCCTCAGCAAGGACGTGCCCGCGGGCATGATCGATTTCTACTCGGTCCTCCTGCACGAGATCGCGCACGGTCTCGGCTTCCTCGGCCTTTCCGGCGGCGGCAGCCTTCCGATCGGCTACTTCGCCACTGAAGGCGGCCAGCAGATCCAGGCCGAATACGGCACCCTCTACGATTACTGGGGTCAAGGTAAGGACAGCAACGGCAATCCCGTTTTCGAAGGTCCGAATGCCATCAAGGCCTATGGCGACGCCCTCAGGCTCGAATACACGACCGGCAGCTCGGGCTCGGACTTCTCGCACTTCCTAGGCGGCAAGGCGAACGACCTCAAGTTCACGCTGATGAACCCCTATGTCGTCCGCGGCGACAGGGTCGAGGTGGGCAATGTCGAACTCGCGGTTCTCAAGGACCTCGGATACGACGTCGTCAACAACGCTCCAGGTTTCGGCAACCACGTCGACAAGATCGCCAAGACGGCATTGCCGGTTTTCAAGATGGACAGCGGTTACTCCGTCAGCGGGACGACGATCAGCCTCGACGTGACCATCTCGAAGACCGCGCCCCTGGGCAAGGCTGCGACCTCGGTTGCCTATGAGGTGGTCGGACCGAACGGCAAGGTCGAGATGGGCCGCATCTATTTCAGCGGCAGCGACACCAAGGAAACGATCTCGATCGACGGCGCGAAACTCTTCGGCACGGGCCTGAAGAACTTCGACGGCTCGCTCGAAATCCGTCTCTACAATCCCATGCACGGCAAGCTCGGCAACGGGAAACAGTCCGAGAAGTTCGAGGTTTCGGGCGACGGTACGAAAACCGCCGACCCGACGCCGGAGCCGACCCCCGAACCGGCTCCCGCGCCGGAGCCGACCGGCACAAACACCATCACCGGCACTAACAACAATGACGATATCATCGGTACGAAGAACGACGATATCATCGATGGTCAGGGCGGCAGCGACAACCTGGTCGGCGGCGCCGGTGACGACAGACTGATCGGCGGCGGCGGTTGGGATGTTCTCAACGGCGACAATGCCGATGGCAGCCTCGTCAACGACAGGAACACCTTCGTGGTCGGCAAGGGCAAGGACACCATCGTCAACTTCGAAGTGGGCGCTGATACGCTCGAAGTGGACGCAGCTTACAACGCCTCGACGAACACCCAGGCGAGCGCGCTGGCGGCCGTGGACGACACCCTTTCGTCGGAAGCGGAGCTTCTCAACTATTTCGAGATGCTGCTGACGGACAACAACACTGCGACCGATGTTCAGTACTCGAAGGGGGTCATTACGGTCCAGTTCGATGACCGGCACCAGGTCACCATCAACCGTACGGTTGCGAGCTCCGACTTCTTCAAGAAGCTCAACGCCCTGATCGGTGGGGAGACGGTCTCCAACCCGACCGAGGATCCGCCGACCACCAGCGATGGCGAGATCATCACGGGAACCAGTTCCCGCGATACCCTCAATGGCACCTCGGGAGACGACACGATCGACGGGAAAGCCGGGACCGACAAGCTTACTGGCGGTGCGGGCAATGACCGACTGATTGGCGGCGGGGGTTGGGATATCCTCAACGGTGACTTCGCCGATGGCCGTCTGGCCGATGACGAAAACACCTTCGTGACCGGGATCGGCAAGGACACCATCGTCAACTTCGAGGTCGGCAAGGACACGCTCGAGATCGAGGGGCGCTACGCGTCGATGTCTTCGAGCAAACTGGCCAAGCTCGACAGGATGGACGACGCCATCAAGACCGAAGCCCAGCTTCTCGAGTACTTCAGCCTGCTGAAGAACGATGGTGTCGCCGGGACCGACATCAGCTGGGACGGCAACAACCTTGTCATCTCGTTCAACAAGGGACGCCACGAGACGACGATCTCGAACCTCGTCGCCTCCAGGACGTTCAAGGAGAAGCTGTCCGAGATCGCCAACGGTCAGGCCGTCGAGGAACCGACCGATGGCGAGGATCCGGTGACTGGACCGGTCGAGGGTGCCTCGATCGACGGGACCGAAGGCTGGGATGAGCTGCGCGGGACCGAAGGCGACGACGTCATCGACGGTCGCGGCGGCAATGACCTGCTGATCGGCGGGGAAGGCAACGACCGGCTCGTCGGCGGCGCCGGTTGGGATATCCTCAACGGAGACGATGCCAACGGCTCGCTGGTGAACGACCAGAACACCTTCGTGGTTGGCGTCGGCAGGGACCGCATCGTCAATTTCGAGGTCGGGAAGGATACCCTCGAGATCGATGCGTCCTACAGCTCCTCCAGTCGCAACGACCGGAAGGCCCTCGAGGCGCTCGACAACAGTCTGAGTTCGGAGGCGGAATTCCTCGACTACCTGCGCCTCATGAAGGAAGACGGTAGCCAGCATACCGACTGGTCCTGGGACGGACGGTCCCTGTCGATCGATTTCGAGGACGCCAATCACGGTGTGCGGATCATCAACCTGGTCGCCAGCAACAGCTTCAAGCAGCAGCTTGCGGACCTGTCGGGTTCCTCGGCGTCGATCTCCATCGCTGACGAGGACATGCAGTCCATGCTGAGCCTCGATCCTGATTTCGGTGTCGGTGGCGCCGAAGCCGCCGGTTCGGCCCAGCCGCTTCCCGAGATCGAGCCGATCGAGCTTCATATGTTCGGCGGGTTCAACCCCGACGACGCCGAAGCGCAGCAGCAGCCCTATTTCGACCACGCACTGGTTGCCTGAGGCTAGCTGTCCGAATTGATCCGGAGCCGCGGCAGGGACAGCCCCGCCGCGGCTTCGAGCGTTTTCTCCCCTGAAGACCGGTAGATCGCCGCGGGCCGCCCGCCGGTTCCCTGGACCGTAGAGGTCGTCTTTCTGACGAAACCCGACTGCTCCACACTACGGCGGAAATTGTGCTGGTGGATATCAAATCCGAGGATGGCCTCCACCGCGCGATGAAGTTCGCGCAGGGTGAAGCGGGCCTTCATGAGACGGAAGACCACGGCCCTGTAGCGCATCTTGCCCCGCAGCCTGCCGATGGCTGTGGCCAGGATGCGTCTGTGGTCCGAGGTCATCGCTTCGCCAAAGCAGGGGCCGTTCTCCGGGTCGCCTTCGTCCCTGAAAGCCTCCTCGACCAGTTGCGCCTCGTACATCAGCTCATAGCGATCGAGAGCGCGTTCTTCCTCCCAGCCGGCCCGGTTGTTCCCGAAGGCGAGCTCCAACCGGTTCTTCCGGCCGCCATCGCCCTTCGCCCAAGCGTCGAGGCTCTCCCTGACAGCCCCCATGGCGGAGGAGGAGTCGAGCCTGCGGTCTTCCCAGGGGAAGAAGTCGTACCAGCGCCGCCAGCTTGCACTTTCGAGGCTCGGCGGCAGGGCCTCCGGAGAGAGGGCGAGATAGCCGACGGAGACGATCCGGTCGGCCTCGTCGCCCAATGACAACGACGCCCTGGGCGCCTCGCGGCCTCGGTCGCCGAAGGTGTAGAGCTGCTCGACATAACCGAGCGGCACTGCCGTCTGCCGCTCCACGAAATCCCTGAGCGCAAGTTCGAAGGTTCGGTGAACGTCGGGGTCGAAGCGTCCGAAGGGCAGGCCCCAGCCTCCGTCCCGCCTGACGCAGAGCACGTGCGGCTCTTCCTCGATCAGCGCGATCAGGGCGACGTTGAGGCCGATGACGAGACGGTTTTCCACGCGCGCCGGTCTGTCGTCTCCCTGCGGTTCTTTCAAGCGCGAAGCGCCGCCTCGAGTTTCTCGAACCGCTCCAGATAGAGGGCCTGACTGTCTTCGGTGGACAGGATCTCGATCGAAAGCGCCTCCACCCCGCGCGGCACCGGGAAGAGCTTCGTCGCCTCAGGGGTCTCGAAGCCCGCGATCTGGGTCGCTTCGAAGAAGGCGCAGGCCCGGTCCGCCCTCTTGATATGCCGCTCGACCTGCGCGGGCAGTTCGGCGGGGAGACCGAAGCGCAGGTGGATCGCCCGCTGCAGGCCGTGTTCCACCTCCTTGTAACGGGCACCCAGGGCCGCCTTGAAGGGCGAGATCATGTCACCGATCACGTATTCAGGGGCATCGTGGAGGAGGGCGGCGAGCTGCCACTCGGTCTTCCAGCCGGGCTTCATCTGGCAGCACATGTCGAGCACGATCACCGAGTGCTGGGCCACGTTGAAAGGACGTAGACCGATGGTCTGTCCGTTCCACCGCGCGACCCGCGCAAGGCCATGGGCGATGTCCTCGATCTCGATATCGAGGGGCGAGGGGTTGAGGATGTCGAGGCGTCGGCCTGACAGCATCCGCTGCCACGCCCGCGGCGGTGTGGTGGTGCTCATCCCCGCACCGATAGCGGCCCCGCGGCGCCGCGTCATCCGCTGGCCCGGGCCTGCTTTTCCAGAAGCTCGCCCGGCCGCCGCCATGGACTAACTCCCGCCAGTAGCCACTCACCGGAGCCTTTCATGCGTTCGATCCTTTCGCTTGCCGCCCTGTCCTTCCTCCTCAGCCCCGCTGCGGCGCAGGAGCGTTCCGCAATGCCCGAGGGCGATGACTGCGCCTTTCTCGTCGGCGCCTTCGAGAACACCTATCGCGGCCTTCGCGAGGAAGAGGGCAAGATGGACGAAGCGGACCACCACAAGGTGATGATGTACCTTCAGATCCAGTCCAACACCGTCCAGCTCGCAGAGGCCGCAGGCTGCGACGTCCGCCCGATGGTGACGATCGCCCGCGAGCAGCTCGAGCGCTATGACGACAAGGGCGCGTCGGGACGCGGCGGGAACTGATCCTTCCGCGCACGCCTGGGCTCCGCCGCGACGCAATGTCGGGGCGGTGGCCAGGCAGGCAGGGGAACCTCGCGCGCGCTCGCCGCGGCTGAAGGGTCTTTTGAACTGTGCTGCGGCGTGAAGGGTCCCAAACCTCCCGCGCGCGAGGACCAAGAGACCGCGCCCGGGCGGCCAAACTTATAGCTCACGCCCGGTGTCCGTAGGCGGATGGGCATACGCCCACCCCGAAGGATCTCTCAGTACACCCCCTGCGACAGGCCAGGATCCTGACTTCCCGTGCGAGGGTGCTGGGGTAGGATAGCCGATGGGGAAGGGGCGGGGATAAGTGATATCATGCGGAGGGAGCCGTAGATGAGACGTCTCGACGCTCTACTCCGTGCACCCCACTGCAAGACTACGCCCACACAGCTTGCGACCGTAGCTTCCAGTCTTCCCGCCGCGTTGCTTCCTGGCAGGTGGTGAGAGTTTCCAGGCTGACATCTTTTTCGTTCAGGCGCCGGTCAGCTCGTCGTCGTATGTTTCTGGCGAGCGACGGATC
>CAZAFU010000004.1:0-4794 GCA_964484475.1 uncultured Caulobacterales bacterium
CGTGGAGCGACTCTTCCTTCTTCGCCTCGAGCTGCTTTTCGAGCAGTTCCTCGACCTGATGAACGTCGTCGAAGTTCATCATCATGGAACGGATCGTATCGCAGAGAATGTCCTTGGCCGCCTGGTCCTTCTGGATCTTCGGGTAGCGGCCGAACAGTTCGCTGTTGTCCGGATCCTCGATATGCTGTTCGATATCGACCGGGCTTTCCCGCAGGATCACGATCATTTCGTGCATCAGGCAGAGCAGGTCCTGATAGTCCTGCTTCTTCCATTTCGGCCCTTTCAGCGCCGCCAGCATATCGCCGGCCGTGTGCTTGATCCGTCCGAAATCATTGGCGGCGAGGAAGGCACCGAGTGCCGCGCCGCCGATCATCATCATCTCGTAGGGGAGCGAGTGCATGATGATGCCGAGCTTGCCGCCGGCTATGATGTAGCCGCCGAACACCATCCCCAAGGTGACTACCAATCCGAGCACTGAGAGCATGCCCACTCTTTGCGGAATCGGGATGTATAAAAAGTTAATCACCCGCGTGAAGCGGTGTCGCGAAGCGTGAGACGAGCATGTGTCCTCGGTGGACGCGAACGGCGTGTCAGCGGCGCCGTGCGGCAACCATAGATTGACAGGTTGCGTTCTCCCCCATACACAACCAATAATTGATTCTTGCCTGGGAGATGACGATGACCGCGATGCCTGCAATGCCGCCCGTGCCCTTTGACCTGGACGAGGCGGCGGTGCCCGAGCCGGCCACCCCGCCCAAGGAGGTCGATATCCGCGTCGGCAAGAACCTGCGCAATGCCCGTAATCTTCGCGGCCTCACGCAGAAGCAGCTCGGCGAGACGGTGGGGCTGACGCTGCAGCAGATCCAGAAGTACGAGAACGGGTCGAACCGGATTACCGTGTCGCGACTGCACCAGTTCTCCGAAGTCCTGCACATTCCGGTCGCGCAGTTCTTCTCCGGCCCCGGGCCGGAAAGCGCACCTACAGACACGGACGGGTCCGAAGAGGGGCTACGCTTTTCGGCGGAGGATTTCGAGGTCCTGTCACTGACGCAGAAGCTGTCGGGCCGGATGAAGCGCCGGCTCATCTGCCTCATGGAGGAGATGGCCGATCGGCGTTAGGCCTTCTTGAGAAGCTCCCGAGTCACGGCCACGGCCGTTTCCGAGGGCATCAGCGCGAGAATGGCCGCACCCGAATCACCTGGCATGACGCCCACGAAACCGGCAGCCTCCTCCGGCGTCAGCGCGCTGAGGATCTCTGCCGCTTTCTGCGCGGGCATGCGGGCATAGAGTTGCGCGAGGCGTTCCTGCTCGCGCTGCTTGATCTCGTCGAGCCGCGCCTTCTCGATCTCGAGGGTCGAGCGCTCGCGCTTCAGTCGCGCGACCTCGCGGTTCACTTCGGCCTGCTGCGCACGCAGTTCGTATTCGCGGTCCGAAGCGCTCGACTCCGTAATGGCATCGCCCTCGGCAAAATCATCGACGATCAGTATACCGTCCCGGGTCATGCTGCGAACCCGCGAGGAGGCCTCCGCGAGATCCGTTCGACCCGTCGCGCCGATCTCCAGCTGCTCGATGCCGCTGACCGCGGCAAGGCCCTGCCCCGCGGCGACCAGCCCGAACAGGGCCGCGAAGGTGGGTATGAACCCGCGTTCCGTCATCGGGCGGCCTGACGCACCGCGCGTTCGACGAACGGATTGGCGGGGCGTTTGCGCGGCTGGGCCGGCGGCTCGGCCTGCGGTTTCGCCGCCAGCTTGCGGGCGAGCTCGGCGATGCGGGGCGACGGTCCGACCTTTTCGACCGGTTCGGCCGGCGGCGGGGGTGCCGCCGCCTTGACGGCTTCTGCCCTGGCGGCCTGGCGCGCCGCGGCTTGCTGGGCTTCGGCAAGCGCCTTCAGGACCTTGCGGCGACGTTCCGCGGCCGACGTCTCGTCCTCGCGGGCAGAGGCGGTCACGGGAGCGGGCGCAGCAGCCGGCGGCGCGATGGTATTGGCCGGTGCGGACATGGATTGTGGCCGGGGCTTGGGCGCGACAGCTGCCGGCTGCACCTCGGCGAGTTTGATCAGCTGCCTGTTCATCATCTCGCAGAGAAGGCGGGCATCCTTGATCGAGGTGCGGACCATCTCGCCCACTTCTTCATACTCCGCCTTCGCCTCATCGGTGCGGCTGCGATATTCCTTCCACGTCTCCCGGGCCTGGCGGTCCATGGTTTCGAGCAGGACATCCACCTTGCCTTCGCAGGCATCGACCTTGGCCAGCGCCGCCTGCAGCTCGGCGACGGCGGCGCGCGCCTCACGGTTGAGCTTGACGGCGTTGGATTCGACGGCCGTGACCGACTTTGTGAGATTGACCATGGCCTGCCCTACGCCCTTGCGCAGATTCTGCAGGGCACGGAGGCGCCGGCCGAGCATCCAGCAATAAAGCGCCGAACACCCCGAAATCGTCACGAGCAGCAAATCGAAAATCGTGTCCATGGTCATTTCATCAGAAAATCCGTGATCAGAACGCTGTATACAGCGTCCGCACCGAGTGTCGACCGTGCCTGCACCAAAAGTTCATCTTTTAACGCGGGCATCGCGGCGGGGTCCGTCAGAACGCTGGTATCGACGAGACGCAGGCGCTCGAGAAACTGATCGCGCAGGCGCAGATGCTCGACCTCGGTCAGTGCTTCGATGTCAGAGGGCGTTCCGAGCACGACCTCTATCTTGAGGTGCCTGGCGCCGGCCTCCGGGCCGAGCGTGACGAGGATCGGCTCCAGCTTGAGATAATTCGCAGCGCGCGCTTCCAGCTCCTCCGGCGGCACGATGTCGGCCGCATGTTCGGTCTCGCAGGCGGCGGCCACCGTGGGCGCGGGCGCGGCGGCGTACCAGACCATGCCGAACGTACCGGCCGCGGCGATGACGGCCAATGGCAGTACGGACATGATGCCGCCGCCCTTCTTGCCCTCTTCAGCCTTGTCGGCTTTCTCGCCTGCCATTGCCCAACCTTCCCAATAGTCGACACGGTGTGCAGTAACCGTTGGTAGGAATGGTTAATGCACCCGATTGGTAAAGGGTTTGTTAAGCATCCATTCGTACCCCGTTAATGAAGATGAACGGGGCGAACGGGACATGGCCCAACCGGCAATCCTGAAGACGTGGAACGGACTGACGCTCAAACAGCGGGCGATCGCGATCGCGGCGACGCTGGGCGTGGTCGCCTGCTTTGTCGGGCTGATGACCCTCTCGACGCGCGAGGGAGAGGCCCTCCTCTTCTCCGGCCTCGATCCGGTCGTCGCCGGTGAGGTGGCCGCCGAGCTCGACAGCATGGGCGTCGACTATACCGTACAGGGTTCGGCTCTCTATGTGCCGGTGAGCCAGCGCGACCGCCTCCGGCTCGCCATGGCGCAGAAGGGGCTGCCGGCCGCATCGGGCGCGGGCTACGAGCTGCTCGACGACCTCAACGGTTTCTCCACCACCGCCGACATGTTCGACGCGGCCTATTGGCGCGCGAAGGAAGGCGAGCTGACCCGCACCATCCTCGCCATGCCGAATGTCAGGGCGGCGCGCGTCCATCTGGGCGTGACGCGCCAATCGGCCTTCAGGCGGGCACGGAACGACCAGAGCGCCTCCGTGACGATCGAGGCGCCGACGGGACTGACCAAGGAGCAGGCCCGGTCGATCCAGTATCTCACCGCACTTGCCGTACCCGAACTGCCCCCCGAGGCGGTCGCGGTCATCGACACGCAACGCGGCGTCATCGCGGGGCCCGGCGGCACCGAGGAGCCAGGCCTGGCCGTCGATTCGGACGATCGCGAGAAGCAGCTCGAATCGCGCCTCACCCGCCTGCTCGAAGCGCATGTCGGCAACGGCAATGCCCGCGTCACGGTCGCCATGGACATCGAACGGCAGTCCATGGCCCAGACCGAACGGCTGATCGACCCCGACTCCCGCCAGATCGTCTCGCGCAAGACGACCGAGGAACGCGACGCCGAGAGTGAGAATGGCGGCGCGGTCACCGTCGCGAGCCAGCTGCCCGATGGCGACGCGCTCGAAGAGCCCGAGGAAGGCTCGACCATATTGCGGACGCGCCGCAACGAGGATGTCGTCTATACCGGGACCGAGATCGAACGGACGATCGAGGAACGTCCGGGCGCGGTCAAACGGCTGTCCGTCGCCGTCCTCCTCAATGAACGCTATACCGAGGCCGAGGACGGCACGACCATCGTCGATCCGCGGTCGCAGGACGAGCTGAACGCCCTCGAGGCCCTGATCGCGAGCGCCGCCGGCATCGACGCCAATCGCGGCGATGCCGTGACGCTGCGCACACTCCCCTTCGAGGCGCCCGCGACCGACCTGATCGAGGGGCCCGATTTCGTCGAGACCCACGTCATGCCGCGCGCGGTCGATATCGGCCAGATGATCTTTCTCGGCCTGGTCGGCCTCGTCCTCGCCCTCTTCGTCGTCAAACCCCTGCTCAGCCAGCGGAACGAAGAACTGGAAGCGGCCGCAGAGCCCAAGGCGCTGCCCGCCGACGCGGCCAGCCTCCTGACCATGCTGACCGAGGAAAACCCGGACGACGCCGCCGCCATTCTGGATGCGTGGTTCGAAGAAGACACTCACGCCGCCGCCTAATTCGCCAGGGAGCCCACGGGCCATGACACAGATCGCCAAACAGGACGGACGCCAGTCGCTCTACGACATCGAACTGCCGGTCACCATCGTGGTCGGACGTTTGGTGCTGTCACTGCAGGACCTCAAGGGCTGGGAGCCCGACAGCATCGTCGCGCTCAACGGCACGCTGGACGCGGAGACGGCGAAGG
>CAZAFU010000004.1:4804-13726 GCA_964484475.1 uncultured Caulobacterales bacterium
CTCAACGGCAAGACCGACGAGCCGGTCGAGCTGTGCATTGACGGCAAGGTCGTCGCCACGGGCGAGCTTTGCGAAGGCGATGCCGGTCCCGGTTCGCTGGCCGTGCGCATTCTGGACATCGCAACGGATACGGACTGATCCATGATCCGCCTCCTCGCCATCATGCTCGTCGCCGCCGCGTTCCTGCCGGCCGCCGCCTTTGCGCAAGGCGCCGAGCCGGCCGCCGTGACGGCGGACGACATTGCCGGTATCGGCACGTCGCTGCGCGGGGACCTCGTCCCGCTGATCGCGGTCGTGACCGTTCTGAGCCTCGCGCCGGGGCTCATCATGATGGTGACATGCCTGCCGCTCATGGTCATCGTGTTCTCCTTCCTGCGCCAGGCGCTGGGGCTGCAGCAATCGCCGCCCAGCATGATGATCATGGCGCTGTCCCTGTTCCTGACCTTTTTCGTGATGGAGCCCGTCTTCACGCAGGCCTGGCTGTCGGGCATCGCGCCGTATCGAGACGGTCTGATCGACGAGGCGACGGCGTTCGAGCGCGCCATGGTGCCGTTCCGGGCCTTCATGGAGATGCGTGTGCATGACACGACGCTGGCGGCCCTGTCCGACGCCATACCTGGCCGCTGGTCGCCCGACGCGGTCGACAACCCGCCCCTGTCGCTGCTCGTGCCGTCCTTCATGCTCTCGGAGATCAAGACGGCCTTTCAGATCGGGTTTGCGGTTTTTCTACCCTTTCTCGCGATTGATCTCGTCACCGCCGCCATTCTGATGGCGATGGGCATGATGATGGTGCCGCCGGCCGTCGTGTCCCTGCCGTTCAAGCTGGCCTTCTTCGTGATGGCCGATGGCTGGACCAAGATCGCGGCGGCGCTGTTGCGAGGGTATGCGGGATGAGTGAACAGGCCCAGATTCCGGCTCCGGTCGAGCAGCTCAAGCTGCCGGCGCGCACCTCGGCCCAGAAGGCGGCGGCGTTGCTCGCCCTTCTGGACGACAACACGCTGCGGCAGTTGCAGGGGCGGGTGCCCGAACGCCATCGCGACAAGCTGCTCGAAAGCGTCAAGGCTTTGTCCTCGGTCACGGTCGCCGAACAGCGCAAGCTCGTCGAGGAGTTTGCCGAGCGGCTCAAACGCGAGCGGAACGCTTTGCGTGGGGACGACGAGGTCGCAAGGCGCCTGAAATCGACCCTGTTCCAGGAGTTCGAGTTCCCGCAGCTCGAAGTCGCCGACGATCTCGCGCAGCTTGCCGGAGGGATGCAGGAGGAGACCGTCTGGGACCTGGCGGGCAGGCGGAGCGTTGCCGAACTGATCCGCTTCTTCGAGGCACGGCCCGCCTCGGTCTTCGCGATCGCCCTGCGTCAGTTCCCGGAGGATCTTGCCAGCGAAATCGCGAGTGGCCTTTCCATCGAAAAAGCGCGCGATGCGGTTGTCCATGTCGCGACGACGCGAAAGCTGAACCCGCTGGCGACGGAGGCGGTCGAAAGCCTGCTGCGCGAGGAATTGCTGGCGGCCAAGGACGACGACGATGACGCCCCGGCCGGCGATGGCGCCAACCCCAATGCCGGCCGCGTCGCGGGCATTCTGAATCGTCTGACGTCGTCACGACGCGACACCGTCCTTGAAGCCCTGCGCGGCGAACTCGAGGACGGCGATCTCGGCGATATCGAGGACAAGGTGCTCAAGTTCGAGGCGCTGGAAGACCGGATGCCGCGCAACGCCATCCCGATCCTGTTCCGCGAACTCGACCAGAAGACGATGCTGACGGCGGTCAAGTTCGGCCTGGACCGGAACATGCCGGTCGCGGAATATCTGCTGAAGAATATCTCGCAGCGGCTCGCCGGGCAGTATCGCGAGCAGATGGACGCCATGCCGGCAATCGATGAGGACGAAGGCGAGAAGGCCCAGTCCAAGATGATCTGCTTCGTGCTGCAAATGGCGGATGAAGGCCGCATCAACCTTCTCGACCCGGAATAGGCGAAGGCGGCGTCAACGCCCCCTTCCCTCTCTCATACCCTATTGCAGGATGAGCTCGGCGTGCAGCGCGCCGGCGGCCTTCATGCTCTTGAGGATGTCGATGGTCTCGCGCGGGGTCACGCCGAGCGCGTTGAGCGCCGATACCAGATCGGACAGGCTGACGGTTTCCTCGACGAGCGCGACATTGCCGGTAGCCCCCTGGTCGACCGAAATGCTGGTCCGCGGAAGGACCACGGTCTGACCGTCTGAGAAGGCGCCCGGCTGTGACGCGATCGGCGTCTCGGCGATGGCGATCGACAGATTGCCCTGTGCGATGCCGACCGCGGAGAGGCGGACATCCGAGCCCAGAACGATGGTGCCCGAGCGCTGGTCGATGACCACGCGCGCAGGGGTATCGGGCCGTAAGGTGAGGGTTTCGATCTGACTGAGGACCCGCGCGGGGTTGTCGCCGACACCGAAGCGCAGCGTCACCGTCCCGGGATCAGTCATCAGTGCGGCGCCCGGACCAAGTCGCGCATTGAGGGCCGCCTCGATCCGCGATGCGGTCGTGAAGTCCGGCGTCTTGAGGGCGAGATCGACCTTGCGCAATTCGGTGAAGGCGAAGTCGACTTCCTGCTCGACACGCGCGCCGCCGGGAATCGTCCCGGCCGTCGGCGTGCCTTGCGTGATCTGCGCGGCGGCCCCTTCGGCCTGGAACCCGCTGATCAGGACAGGGCCCTGCGCGACAGCGAAGACCTCGCCATTGGCCGCGGTCAGCGGCGTCATGACCAGCATGCCCCCGGTCAGATCCGTCGCGTCACCGATGGAGGCGACGGTCACGTCGATTTCGCTGCCGCGCCGGGCGAAGGCCGGGAGATCGGCCGTGACCAGGACCGCCGCGACATTGTCGGGCCGGAAGTTCTCGTCCTGCACATTGACGCCGAGGCGTTGCAGCAGGCTTGCCAGCGCCTCTTCCGTATAGGGCGAATTGCGGACGGTATCGCCCGTCCCGTCGAGGCCGACGACGAGACCGTAGCCGATGAGGTCGTTGCTGCGCACGCCCTCGACCGAGACCAGGTCCTTGAGGCGAACCTCCCCCGCCTGCGCGGCGAGCGGCGCGGCAAGGCAGGCAAGCCCGGCGGCGAGGAGCGTACGGAGCGTTCTCATAGGAAGTTCGACAGGCTGAGCCGGCCCAGGCGGGCGGTCATCTGGTAGGCGGCCTGCAGCTGGACTTCGAGACGCTGGACCTCGGTCGCCGCCTCATACGGATCGACGCCGGCGAGTATGCCCTCGCTTTCGGTCAGGAGCGTCCGCTCCTCCGATGCGACGCGCCGCGCCGTCTCGATCAACGTCCGCTGCCGCCCGATTTCGGCGGTCATCTCGATCATCTGCTGCGACCCTTGCCGCACCTTGGAGGCGGCCCCCTGTGCGTAGGCATCGTCCGCCCCCTGCGGCGCCAGCGCAATACGCACCAGACCTTCGAGCAGGTCCTTCACGGCCGGGTCGCAAAGAAGTCCGATATGACCGTATCCAGCGTTGCCGGATCGGTCGCGCCGCCAAGCGCCGCATTGACCGCCGCGAGAAGCTCTTCACCCGAACCGACGGCGGTGACATCCACCCGGTCGCCGCCGAACAGGCTGCGCCCGGCGCGTTCCGTATTGAGCTGTGACATGATGGCGGTGATGTGCGAGGTTGCCGCGGCGCGGGCCTCGCGCGCGCCCTGCGAGTTCCTCAGCCGCAGATCGCTTTCCGCTTCGTCCGCGATCGACCCGATCACGGTACGAATTGTCTCAAGCGTGAAGGACACCTGGCTGAGCCGGCCATCCGCGATGGTCATGCGCGTCTCCGCAGCATCTAGATCGGCCAACGCCTTGCTCACCAGGTCGTATTCCTCGACCTGCGCCCCGAGCGCCTTGGACAGGTCCTGCTTGCGGCCGGTGACCAGTTCCTGCGAGGCGCGGAAGAGATTGGTCTTCACCGTGTCGAGCGCGCGATCCATGGTGTTCGCCCGCACGAAGTCGGGAATGCCGGTGATCTTCATCAGGCGATCCTCAGGAGCTGGTTCATCAGTTCGTCGATCGTCTGGATCACGCGCGCATTCGCGGCGTAGGCCTGCTCGATCAGCAGGAGCTGCTGGAGCTCCTGGTCGGTGTCGACCCCGACGGCGGACAGCTCGCTTTCGCGCGCGATGTCGTATCGCGTCCCGGCGAACAGTGCCGCATCGGCGAGCGCCTTTTCATCGAAACCGACGGAGGCGTTGACCGCCGCAACAAGCTCCGCCGACGAACGGTTGCCGGTCAGGGACAGCACGCCCGGCGCGGGGTTCTGGGCCGTGAAGGCATTGATCATGCGATTGAGCTGGTCGCCATTGCCGGCCGCGCCCGGCGCCGCGGCACCGATGCCGTCGCGCAGGCGCCAGACGGACCCGCCCGCCTGCGGATTGATGGCGGGATTGAGGCTGAGCCGTTCGGCGATGCCGGCGGTGATGGCCGCGGGCGGCGTCGCCGTCCCGTCCGTGAAGAGACCCGCCGCACCCGGCGTCTTGGACGGGTCGACGGCATCGTCGGAGAAGCGGGCGACGAGATCGAAGGCGAGCGCGTCGAGCTGTTCCTGGAAAGCGGGAACGCGGACGTCCCGCGTGTCGAACAGCGCCGCGAGCCGGCCGCCTTGCGTGCGTTGCGCCGAGTTGCCCGATGGGGTGATGTCCACGCCATTGACCGAAAGACCCGAAAGCGGCGACCCCAGCGACTGGGTGCGACCGACGGCGCCGGCCGGGAGGAACTCCAGCTGCCGCGCCCGTTCGGTGAGGAGGAGCTGCCCCCCATCGGTGACGAGATAGATGGTGTCGCCCGCCTGCTGTACCGTGACCGGAATTTCGGCGTTGATCCGATCGACAAGACGTTGACGTTCGTCGATGACCTCGGGTGTGAGGTCGGACGACGCGAGCTCGTTCAGCTTCTCAAGCTGGACCAGCGCCTCGTTGACGGTCGCGACCGAGCGGGCGATCGCGCGGTCCGCCTCCGTGCGCATCTGGTTCGCCGATGCCGACAGCATATCGAATGTCCGGACGATGTTCGCGGCGGCATCGACCGCCCCCTTCTGGAGGATCGTCGTCTCCGGCGACGCCGCAACGTCGCGCAGGGCGGATTCGAACCGGGCATAGGCGCCGAACAGTCCGCTATCCGTGCCCGGCTCGCCGATCATGTCGGTGATCCGGCTGGCGGCATCCGCGCGTTCCGAGGCGAAGGCATTCTCGGCCTCGAGCCGCATGCGAGTCGCCGTCAGATAAGGCGCCCTCACATTCTCCATGCCGAGGATCTGCACACCCCCCGGCGCGCCGCCCACGGACACTTCCGCGACGGAGACGATCCGGCGCGTATACCCCTCGGTGCCTGCATTGGCGACGTTGTTGGCAACGTTCTGGGCGCGGGCCGAGGCCACGGCCAGCCCGGAATTGGCGATGGAAAGCGCGGATGCGAAGCTCAAGGTCTATACCTATCGGATGATGTTGTTGGTTTCCTGCAGAAGTTCGTCCACGGTCTGAATGATCTTCGCGTTGGATGAGTAGGCGCGCTGGGTCTCGATAAGCTGCGTCAGTTCGGACGCGATGTCGGTCGTCGATTCCATCAGGCCAAAGCCGACCATCTCGCCGGTCGGGCCCTCGCCCGCATCCCAGAAATAGACGTCGCCGCTTTCCTGGCTGATGCGGAAGGCCTGGCTGTTCATCGGCGTCAGGCCGTTGAGATTGGGAACGTCGGCCACGGGGATCTGATACAGTGTCTGGCGAAAGCCGGTGTCGTAGATAGCCTGGAGCTGGCCACGTTCATCGACTTCGACACTGACGAGGTTGCCGATGGCCGCGCCGTCCTTGGTCAGATTATAGGGCGAGAAGCCGGTCGCGTACTGCGTCATGCCCGACCGACCGTCGGGCTCCCCGACGAAGAGGGAGATGGGGCCGCTGGGCGTCTCGATCGTGACTTCGCCCGTTGCGCGATTGTAGGCGCCATCGGTCGGATCGCCCGGCAGCGCTGCACCCGTCACCGGATCGTAGGCCACGGCGTTGGTCACGTCGTCGATGGCACCGCCATTGGTCGCCTCGTCGCGGAAGCTGACATCGAAAGTGGCGAGCGAAACCTCGGTGCCGGTCGAATTGTCGAGGATCTCGACACTCCAAAGATTGCTGGCGCCGGTTGCCGGTATGTTCGGCGTGAAGCGGGCGGTCAGGACCTGTCCGCGGCCGAAATTGTCGAAATACTCCGTCGTGATCTCATAGGGATCACCCGTGCCGCCCGCCTGGGTCGCGTCGGCCGGCAGGTTCAGCCCCATGCCGATGCGCGTCGTGGGCGTCGAGGTGAACGCCGAAGTCGTCACGCGGACGGGCTCGAGGCTTTCGGAGCTCTGCCGTGAGACGGCGCCGATATCGCCGCGCGAATCGGCCGGCCAGCCGAGCAGGAACAGACCGCTCGCCGTGCGCAGGAAGCCATTCTCATCCGGTTCGAACGAACCGGTCGCGGTCAGGAGCAGTTCGCGGTTCATGTTCTGCGGATCAGTCCCCGCCTCGTCCGTGACGGCGAGCAGGCCCCTGCCCGCGATCGCGAGGTCGGTCGCGTTACCCGTGGAGATCAGCGATCCTTCGTCCGTGACGTCGCGCGAGATTTCCGCCCGGACGCCGCCCGCGGCATAGGCATTGGGCCGGCTGCGGACCACCATGGACTGGAAGTCGGACACGGCGCGCTTGTACCCATAGGTCTCTGAGTTCGCGATATTGTCCGCAATCGTTCCCAACCGGAGCGAGTTTACGGACAAGCCCATTATGCCTGCGTTCAGGGAGGAAGAGATGGTCATGCGCGCATCCTGCGTGTCTATATCCTCACGCGATCATCAGGATGCTCGGTTAACGCTTCGTTTCGCGATAGAAGAAAGGTTGAGTCTATTACCTGAGTTGTTCGCGCGCCACGGTATTCGGATCGAGAAGGATGATCGCGATGCGACGGTTCGCCGGATCGTTCAGGTCCGGGGTCAGGGGTTCGCGATCCGCGCGCCCCGCGACTTCCTTGATCAGCGCTGTATCGACGCCGGCTTCGATCAGCATGCGGCGCGCCGCGTTGGCTCGCTCCGCCGACAGCTCGAAGTTGGAGTAGAGGTAGCTGGCGTAGCGGCGGCCGTCCGTGTGGCCAACGATCTTCAGGCTGGCGCCGGTCTTTTCGACCGCATTGGCCGCGGCCTCGATCAGGAGCTTCAGGTCCTCCGACGGCACGGCCGAGCCGGTCCCGAACAGCGGCCGGCCTTCCACATCGATCAGTTCGACCACGGTGCCCTCTTCCGTGACGGTCACGCGGATGCGGGATTCCGCGTCCTCGATCCCGGATTCCTTGGCAAGCCTCTGGATTTCGGCGAGGATCGCCTCTTTCGGCGGAATGGGCGCGCGCCGGTTGTTGCGGCTTTCATACTCCGCACTCTGTGACAGGGTCTCTTCGGTCAGTATGCTGTCGCCATTGAGTGCCTCGGACCCGCCCGCCGATGTCGACGCAATCGGCAGTGTCGGGTTGAAATAGTCGGCGAGGCCCTTGCGCTGTTCCTCCGTCGTCGCATTCAACAGCCACATCAGGAGGAAGAACGCCATCATGGCCGTCACGAAGTCAGCATAGGCGACCTTCCAGGCGCCGCCATGGTGACCACCCGCGACGACGACGCGCTTGCGCTTGATGATAATGGGTGCCTTTTCCGACATACCCCTGCCCCGAACCAATCACTGCCTCAAGACCTACATAACCATACGGGCGTAAAGTCCGCTTTAACTCCGAAGACGAGAATATCGTCGCCATGTCGGGCGGGACTGATATGGCAACTGTTGCAAACACTGGGTTGAACGCGCTGATCGAAGCGGGGCCGCGACTGCCGGCCTATCTGCGCGAGCGCGCGCGCCTTCTGGAGAGCCGCAGCGCCGAGATCGCCGAGGACCTCTCGGATTTCCTGCGCGCGCCCGTGGAAGTGTCCGATGTCGGCGTGACGCGTCGCCAGTCCCGCTTCCACGAGGAAGGCGAGAACGTCGTGTTCGACGGCTACCGGCTGCGCGGCCGCCCGACCCTCCGCCTGACCTTCGACAAGGTGGCCGCCACCGTCGCCGCCGAACAGATCTTCGCCGCAAAGATCGACGAGCCTGCCGTGACGGCCGCGATCGCGCAGTCGCTGGCCAGCCGTGTAGCCTGCAACATGCTCGGGATCGCCAGGGAGGAAGCGGCCATGCTGAACCTGGTCCGCGCCGAGCCCGGGCCGTTGACCGACAAGCCGGTCGTGGCCGCGACCTATTGCTTCCGCCTGCCCAACAAGGACGTCATCGCCGTCACCGCCGAACTGGCCCGCGGCCTGACTGATGAGGACTCACCGCCCGTCCCGAGGCTGAGCGAGGCGGTGATCGACGGCGCCGTGTTCCCGGCGGTCGCCGTGTTGGCCGTGCGCAAGACGGCGATCATGGACCTGGCCAAATTGTCGCCGGGTGACGTCCTGCAGCTGCCGAAGGCGTCGCTCGAAGCCATCACGCTGCAGGCCCGCCACCGCCGTGGCACCATGCCGCTAGCCACGGGCGTGCTGGGTTCGGAAAACGGCGTCAGGTCGCTGAGCGTCACCTCGACGGTTCTGGGCCATGCCGAACCGGCGCCGGCGGAAACTCTCAGACAATTCGGCTGACACGCTTTGCAGGCGGCAGGACCTCCCCTAACAGAAGCACTTCGATGACAAGGAGGGCTGCGCCATGCCCTATTTCGAGGACCTGACCCCGCGACCGGCCGATGCGCTGCTCGGTCTCATGGCCGCCTTCAGAGCCGACCCCCGCGAGGACAAGATCGACCTAGGGGTCGGGGTCTATCGCGACGATACCGGCAACACGCCGATCATGGCGGCCGTCAGGGCCGCCGAAGCGCGGCTCGCCGAAACCGGCGAGACCAAGGCCTATGAGGGGCCGCAGGGCAATCAG
>CAZAFU010000004.1:13736-56712 GCA_964484475.1 uncultured Caulobacterales bacterium
GGACTTTACCGCCCAGATCGTGAAGTTCGTCTATGGCAACCGTCCCGCCACCCACACCGCCTTCGCCGCGCCGGGCGGTTGCGGGGCGCTGAGCCTCGCCATGTCGCTCATCAAGCGGACGCGGCCCGACGCGACGCTCTATCTGAGCGATCCCACCTGGCCCAATCACAAGCACATTGCGCGCACCGCCGGACTGCAGCTCGGCAGCTACGCCTACCGTATGATCGAGGGCGGCGGGATCGACCTCGACGCGATTGCCGCGGCGCTCGGTGACGCCACACCGGGCGATGTCGTCCTGTTCCAGGGTCCGTGCCACAACCCGACCGGCATCGATCCGCTAACGGACCAGTGGGACCGGCTGGCCGAGATCGTCAACGGTGCCGGCCTCCTGCCGCTGATCGATATTGCCTATCACGGCTTTGCCGTTTCGCTCGATGAAGACATGGCGGGGGTGCGCCGGTTCCTGAAGGCCGTACCCGACGCGCTGGTCGCCTATTCCTGTTCGAAGAATTTCGGTCTCTATCGCGATCGCGCCGGCTGCTTCATAGGGCAGGCGGCGACTGAAAAGGCCGCCGAGGCCGTCCGTACACATGTCGCGGACATCGCCCGTGCGAGCTATTCGATGCCCCCCGCCCACGGGCCGGCGATCGTCGCGACCATATTGGGCGACCCCGAACTCGCCCAGCAATGGCGGGAGGAACTGACGGCAATGCGGGAGCGGATGAACGGGCTACGCCAGCAGCTGGCCGACGCGCTGCACCCGCGCAGCAATGATTACGACCCGACCGCCCTGGTCCGCCAGAATGGCATGTTCTCGCAACTGCCGCTGACGACGGAAGAGATCGGTGCGCTGAAGGAGGCGGGCGTCTACATCCCCGGCTCGGGACGGATCAATATTGCGGGCCTCATGCCGTCCAAGGTGGCCCGCGTCGCTGAGCTGATCAGCCCGTATCTCTGACGCGGGCCTGGCCGAGCCGGTCGCCGAGCCGGCCGGTCACCGCCAGCCAGAGCATGTGATGGTCGGCGAGATAGGACCAGAACGGATAGGTGAAGGTCGCCGGCTTGTTCCGCTCAAAGAAGAAATGGCCGAGCCACGCGAAGCCGTAGCCGCCGACCACGGCGCTGAGCAGGAACCAGAAATTCCCCGTAAGGACCAGCGCGACCAGCGAGAGGATCTCGATCGACGTGCCGACATAGTGCAGTCGCCGGCAGACGGGATCGGCATGCTCGGCCAGATAGAACGGGAAGAAGTCCCGGTACCTGTGATATTTCCGGCCTTCTGTCATCAGATCGCCTCCTTAGCGTGGCGCGATAACCCTGACTGGAGCGGGTAGCGAGAATCGAACTCGCACGTTCAGCTTGGGAAGCTGACAGGCTACCATTACATCATACCCGCCTGCAGGGAGGCGAAATTCGTGTAACCGCCCGGCCCTGTCAACCGAAGAGTTGGTAAGCGCGTCCGATCCCGGTAGGGTGCGCCCGGCACAGGGAGGGTTTTCATGGCCGACGGCAGCGGGCTGCTGAAATTTGCAGATCCCCATACGACCGCAAAGGGCGACAAGCGCGCCTGGGTGCCGCTGCGGCGGCTCGAGACCCTGTGGCTCAACACCGGGACGCTCTGCAATATCGCCTGCGAGAACTGCTACATCGAGTCGACCCCGACCAATGACGCCCTCGTCTACCTGACCCGCGACGAGGCGCGCGCCTATCTCGACGAGGCGCTGACCATGGGCACGCGCGAGGTGGGGATCACCGGCGGCGAGCCGTTCATGAATCCCGACATACTGGGCATCATGAGCGACACGCTGGACCGCGGCTATGAGCTGCTGATCCTGACCAATGCGATGCGCCCGATGATGCGCCCGCGCATTCAGGAGGGGCTGCTCGCCATTCCCGAAGACCAGCGCGCAAGGCTGACGCTGCGGGTGTCGATGGACCACTATACGCGGGAGCATCACGATGCCGAGCGCGGTGCCGGCGCCTTCGACAAGGCGCAGGAGGGCCTGCGCTGGCTGTCGCAGAACGGCTTCACCCTCGCCGTCGCGGGCCGGACGATGTGGGGCGAGGAGATGGCGACCGCCCGTGAGGGCTATGGCCGCATGCTCGCCGAGATCGGTATCGATCTCGATGTCGACGATCCCAAGCGCCTGGTGCTGTTTGCGGAGATGCGGGCGCAGGACGATCCGCCGGAGATCTCCGTCGGCTGCTGGGACATATTGGGCAAGACACCCGATGACGTCATGTGCAGCTCCTCCCGCATGGTGGTGAAACGCAAGGGCGCGGACGAGCCGGTCGTCCTCGCCTGCACACTGCTCGCCTATGACGAGCGGTTCGAGATGGGCCGTACACTGACCGAAGCGAAGCGCCCCGTCCCGCTCAATCACAAATGGTGCGCGACGTTCTGTGTGCTTGGCGGGTCGAGCTGCAGTTGACCGATCAGGGCGACAACCAGCGCGGGGCGGATGGCCGCGAAATCGCGCTCGAGCCGAGGGCGGCCGAGGGGGAACGGCTCCATTCCCCATCCGTTGCGCGCAACAAGGAGCCGATCGCCGAGGCCTTTGCCGATCTGGTCGGCGTCGAGGCGCGCGTACTGGAGGTCGGCTCCGGCACCGGTGAGCACGGCGCCTGCCTCACGGGTCGGCATCAGGGCCTCATCTGGCAGCCTTCGGACCCCGACCCCGCATCGCGCGCGAGCATTTCGGCGTGGGCCGAGACCGTGCCGGGGGGCCGCCTGCTGCAGCCGCTCGAGCTGCGAACCGATCGGAACGACTGGTGGGAGGACCTGCCCGGCGCTTACGACACGGGCGTCAGCATCAACATGATCCATATCGCGCCATGGGCCGCCACGGAGGGGCTCTTCCGCGGCATGGCGCAGCTTCTGGACACGCCCGCCGCGCTGTTCTTCTACGGGCCGTTCCTGCGAAATGGGGTGAGTGCGGAGTCGAATCACCGGTTCTCCGCCGACCTCAAGCGGCGCGATCCGGACTGGGGCGTGCGTGATCTCGACACGGAGATCGTGCCTCTGGCGGCCGAGCACGGGTTCGGGATGGTCGCCGTCAGGGAGATGCCGGGCAACAACCTGTCGGTCCTGTTCCGCCGGAGCTGAGCCGTCTACTCCGCGGCCTGCCGCGCCGGCTCGTCCTCCTGCTCCTGTCCGTGGAGCCGCAACGGCTCCTTGAAGGTCAGTGTGCGGTAGGGGAACGGTATCTCTATACCCGCATCGTCGAGCGCGCGCTTGATGGCGCTGACGACCTGGTCGCGTGAACGGTGCATGTCGAGCGGTTCGGGGTCGGCCCACCAGCGGACGGTGAAATCGATCGACGAGGAGTTGAACTCGCGCGCATAGACTTCGGGCTTCTTGCGCTGGTTGAAATCGAGCGAGTCCATCGCCGACTGGATAACCTCCCGTGCCTGGTCGACATCCTCGTCATAGGCGACGCCGACGACGATCTCGTAACGGCGCTGGTCGGGATCGGTCCAGACACGGACGGGGTTCTTGAAGAGGTGGGCGTTCGGCGTGAGCACGAGCTCGCCATCCGTACGCCGCAGGTAAGTGTCGCGCAGCGTGATCTTCTCGATACGGCCCTGCACATCGCCGCTGTCGATATAGTCGCCCATGCGCATGGCGCGGCGCATCATGATCAATATGCCCGCCATGAAGTTCTCGAAGATGTCCTTGAAAGCGATACCGATGATGACGCCGCCAATACCGAGGCCGGTGACGATGCTGCCCGGGTTGAGCGAGGGAAACAGGATGGACAGCGCCATGAAGGCGCCGACGAACCACACGAACAGCTTGCCAAGGAGCCCGCAGACATCCGCGAGCGACCGCCTCGCCCCGGCGCGCTGCGCAAGCATGCGGATGGCGGCGCCGATGCCGCGCGCCGCCGCCCAGGTGAGTACGAGGACGATCAGGCACAAGACGATCTTGGGCGAATGCCGCACCGTCATGTCCCAATAGGCGTCGAGCCGGCCCATGAGGAAGGTGCCGAAATCGGAGAAGCTCTCGACTTCGAACTCCCGACGTGGGGGTGCGGCGTCGGTCGCGCCTTCGGAATCCTGCGGTGCCTGGACGAACAATCCGGAAATCATACCGGACATTACGACGTCGTAGCCGATTCTGTTCCCCGGCCACGAGGCCCGCAGCGCCCGAGGCCTCTCACCTTTCATTTACCATCGGCCGCCAAGACTGTCCCGAAACGACGCATGGAGGGCGGTCTCATGCTCAGATGGATCACGATAGGCGCCTGTATTCTTTCCATTATTCCGGCCGCCGATGTGCGTGCACAGGTCAGCACGGGCGACACGATGCGGCTTCGCGATGCGGCGGATCGTAGCGCGAGCCGTCTTTTCCTCCGGGGCGGCTACACGGCCGAGATCAGCGCCGACGATACGGGCTTCGAGTTGCCCGAAGGCTTTCTCGTCGCGGCGGGAACCAGCTTCACGCTGCCGGGCAAGGCGCCCCTGTCGGCCGAGGCGGAGATCGCCTATCAGGACCTTGGCGAGGCCGAGATCTGCATTCCCGACGGCCTTGGCGGCGAGGTCTGCAATGACTTCTCACTTGGCGGGGTCGTGGCATTCCTCGCGTCGGTCAGGGCCGAGGCGCAATTGTCGCGGCAGTTGCGCTCCTACCTTTCGGCCGGTCTCGGGCCCGCCTTTCCGACCGAGGGCAATACCGACACCCAGATCGCGGCGACGGGCCGGGTCGGGTTCGAGGTGGCCGCGACGCCGTCCATCACCTTCGAGGGCGGCTATCGTTATCTCGGCATCGTGACCGATGACCGCGTGCACACCCATACGATCGAAGTCGGCGTCAGTCGCTCTTTCTGACCGGTTCGAACCGCACGAAGCTGACTTTCGTATCGCCGAAACGTCGTTCGTCCTCGCACGTATAATCCGGGGGCAGATCGAGGGCTTCCCCTGCCCGCTGCTCGGCGATGCAGAGGGCACCGGGGCCGAGCCAGTTGCCGGCCGCCAGTCCCGCGAGGGCCGGCGCGACGAGACCTTCATCATAGGGGGGATCGAGGAAGACCAGGTCGAATGGCGCACCGACGCCCGTGGGCTTTGGGCCGAGCGACAGCGCCGATCGTCGATGGATGCGCGTGCAACCCGTCAGGCCGAGCGTTTCCTGATTGGTCCGGATCGCGCCGCGCGCGGCGGCTGCCGTCTCCACGAAGAGGCAGAAGGCGGCGCCCCGCGAGATCGCCTCGAACCCCAGCGCGCCCGAGCCCGCGAACAGGTCGATGACCCGTGCGCCGTCGAGATCGATCAGGTCGTTATGCGCGAGGATGTTGAACAGCGATTCGCGCGTCCTGTCCGTGGTCGGACGCGTTCCGAGCCCGCCCGGCGCGACCAGCGGCCGGCCGCGAAACTTGCCGCCCACGATCCGCATGTCAGGCGAGGCCCAGCTCGCGTGCCCGCTTCTGGCCGAGCTGTTCGGCGAGCTGTTTGCGCGGGACTTCTTCGGCCGCGCCCTTGGGCAGGCTACCGAGCTGGAACGGGCCGTAGCTTGTCCGGATCAGCCGGTTCACGGTCAGGCCGAGATGGCGGCAGATCGTCCGCACCTCACGGTTCTTGCCCTCGCCGATGGCGATGGTGAGCCAGCAATTCCCGCCCTGGACCTTGTCGAGCTTCGCAACGATCGGGCCGTACTGGACGCCCTCGATCTCGATCCCCTGGGCAAGGGCGTCGAGCGACTTCTGATCGGTGCGGCCATAGGCCCGGACCCGGTATCTGCGCTTCCAGCCCGTGCTCGGCAGTTCGAGCAGCCGCGAGAGGTCACCGCTCGTCGAGAGCAGCAGAAGCCCTTCAGTGCTGAGGTCGAGGCGGCCGATCGAGACCACGCGCGGCAATTCCGGCGGCAGTGAATCAAAGACGGTCGGGCGGCCCTGTGGATCGCGATGCGTCGTCACCAGGCCCGGCGGCTTGTGATAGCGCCACAGGCGCACGGGCTGTGCCTTGGCGATGCGTTCGCCATCGAGGCGGATATCCTGATCGGCCGTGACATTGAGCGCCGGCGAGGCGATCGTCTTGCCGTCGACGGTGACGCGCCCGGCGAGGATCAGCGCCTCGGCCTCGCGGCGGGACGCCACGCCGGCACGCGCCATCATTTTGGCTATTCTTTCCGCATCGTCAGGCATCCGCGCCGCTTAGGCCCACCGCCCGGACCCCGCAAGCAGAGTCGATTTGTTGCGGTGCGACTTGAACACCGGTATTCCCGGGCCACATCTGGGCGTGGAACCCAAATTGTCGCGGGGGGCGGCAGAAGCGAGGATGGAACCTATGAAAAAGATGATGCTCGGTGCAATTGCACTCGCAACTCCCGTGGCCCTTGCCGGCTGCACGACCTACGACCCCTATACGGGTGAGCAGAAGGTCTCGAACACCGCGAAGGGCGCCGGGATCGGCGCGGTCGCGGGCGGCGTGATCGGCGCCATTGCCGGTGACGACGAGGCGGCGCTGGCCGGTGCCGCAGCCGGTGCAGCCCTTGGCGGCGCGGTTGGCAACTACATGGACCGCCAGGAACAGGAACTGCGCCGCGAACTCGCCTCGACCGGCGTCCGCGTGCAGCGCAATGGCGACAATATCCGGCTGATCATGCCGGGGAACATCACCTTTGCGACCAATGATTCCTCGATCCGGCCCGAATTCTATTCGACGCTGAACGCGGTCTCGACGGTCCTCGAGAAGTACAACCAGACCAATGTTCTGGTCGAAGGCCACACGGACAATGTCGGCGCCGACCAGTACAATCTGCAGCTTTCGATCCGCCGCGCTGAATCGGTGGGCAACTACCTCGCCAGCCAGGGCGTGAGCGTCCCACGCATCCGCGCCCTCGGTTATGGCGAAACCCAGCCGCTGGTCGCCAATTCGACCGATGACGGCCGGGCGCAGAACCGCCGGGTCGAGATCCAGCTGACTCCGGTTCAGGGCTGACGCTTCTGAACCCGCTTGCAGGAAAGCCCCGCCATTGGCGGGGCTTTTTCTTTGGCCGGACCGAGGTGGCGTTGCCGTCCACACGACCCGGCCGGTTCTGACAACAAGGTATTGACTACGTATGTAATCGCTCATACGACTACGGCTGTAGTCAACCAGCCACGTCGTGAGAACGCAATGAAACTTTTCTCTACCCTACTCGTCGCCGCCAGCGCCGTCGCCTTGTCAAGCACTGTAGGCCAGCTCGCCCATGCCCAGTCCGACGATGACGATCGGTCGATCCGGATGGTCCTGCTCAGCGACCCCTTTGCCGGCATCGAGCCGCCATCCGCGCCGCAGCCGGCGGATGCCCCGGCCACAGGGCAAATGCCAAACCCGCCAAGCCCCCCTGCCCCTTCGGGCGAAGAGGCCATGGAGGCGTTCGCCGAAAGAATGGAAGCATTCGCCGAGGAGATGGACGCCTTTGGCGAGGACATGGACGAGTTCGGCAGCCGCATGGGCGAATGGGGCGAGGAAATGGGCGCGTTCGGTGAACGCATGGGGGCGGTCGGCGATGCCATGGGCAAGGTCGCCGAACGCTGCGACCGCCACCAGTCGCGCACGGACAATCCCGCCATCATCGCCGAAAGGGTGCGGAGCGAGGACATCACCATCAAGGCCGTCTGCGCGACCGGCGGCGAAGAACGGTACATGTCGGACGAATTGCTGCAGTTCGTCGAAGCGCGTGACGATCTGACCGCGGACGAGAAGAACTGGTTCCGCGAGCATCGCGAAAGGCCGTCCAGAAGCTATATCGGGGACTGACGAAAAAGGGCCACCTCGGACAACCGGGCGGCCCCTCTTGCGCGATGGCGGAGGAGCCTAGAAGGCGTCCGCCGACAGCGCCATCATCGAATCGGCGCCGGCCTTGAGCTTCGTCAGGTGAAGCGACGTTTCCGGCAGCAGCCGTTCGAAGAAATACCGTCCGGTCACGAGCTTGTTCGCGTAGTACGGATCAGCGTCGCCTTCCTTGTCCTGGGCCGACTTCACCATCATCAGCCACATATAGCCGAGCGCGGTGAGGCCGAACAGGTGCAGGAAGTCGTGGCTGGCGGCCCCCGCATTGTTGGGATCCTTCATCCCGTTCGCGGCGAGCCATTGAATGGCCTCCTGGACTTCCGACTTGGCCTTCTGGACCTGATCGATATAGCCGTCGAGAACGTCCGATTTCCCCTTATTGTCCGCGCACCACTCATCGATCTCGGCAAAGAAGGTCTGCCAGTAGCGGCCGCCTTCGGCCATCAGCTTGCGCCCGACCAGGTCGAGTGCCTGAATGCCGTTTGTCCCCTCATAGATCATCGCGATACGGACGTCGCGGACGAACTGGGACATGCCCCATTCCTCGACATAGCCCGAGCCGCCAAAGACCTGCATGGCGTCATTGGCGCCCTGGTGACCCTTGTGCGTCTGATAGGCTTTGATGATGGGCGTGAGCAGCGCCATGTAGTCGTCGGATTTCTGGCGCGCACTTTCATCCTCCGACTTGACCGCGAGATCCGCATGCAGCGCCGCCCAGTAGGTCAGCGCCCGCGAGCCTTCGACGAAGGCGCGGGTGTCCATCAGCATGCGGCGGACATCCGGGTGGACGATGATGGGGTCGGCCGGCTGGTCCGGGGCCTTGGCCCCATCGAGCGCACGGGACTGCAGGCGGTCCTTCGCGAAGGCGACCGCGTTCTGATTGGCGACCTCTGCGGCAGCCATGCCCTGCAGTCCGACACCGAGCCGGGCCTCGTTCATCATGATGAACATGGCGCGCATGCCCTTGTTCTCCTGACCGACGAGGAAGCCGGTCGCTCCGTCATAGTTCATGACGCAGGTGGCGTTGCCGTGAATGCCCATCTTCTCCTCGAGCCCGCCACACGCGACATTGTTGCGTTCGCCCAGCGAGCCGTCCTCGTTGACCATGAACTTCGGGACGATGAAGAGCGAGATCCCCTTGATGCCCTCCGGGGCACCCTCGATCCGTGCCAGGACGAGGTGGATGATGTTCTCCGACATGTCGTGCTCGCCGGCGGAGATCCAGATCTTCTGACCGGAGATCTTGTAGCTGCCATCGCCTTGCGGGACCGCCTTGGTCCGGATGAGGCCCAGATCCGTCCCGCATTGCGGCTCGGTCAGGTTCATGGTGCCGGTCCATTCGCCGGTCGTCATCTTGGGCAGGTAGGTCCGCTTCTGCTCGTCGGACGCATTGGCATGGATCGCCCGCCAGGCGCCCGCGGACAGGCCGGGATACATCGCGAAGGCCTGGTTCGCGGCCGAGGTCATTTCGTTGATCGCGTAGGCGAGGGCCACGGGCAGGCCTTGGCCGCCATATTCGGGGTCCATGGCGATGGCCCCGAAGCCGTTCTCGGTGAACTGCTTGTAGGCGTCCTTGAACCCGCTCGGCGTGGTCACCGAAGCATCGTCATTGCGCTTGCAGCCTTCGATATCGCCGGTGCGGTTGAGGGGCGTCAGGACATCGCGGTGCCATTTGCCGGCTTCCTCGAGAAAGGCATCGATCACGTCCGGGGTCGCGTCCGCGAAACCCGGCAGGTTCGAATAATTCTGCAGTTTGAGGACGTCATGCAGCAGGAACTGCATGTCACGGATGGGGGCGTCGTAGATCGGCATTCAAACCTCCGTTTTGCGCCCGGGGCCCCGAAAGGCCCGAGCGGCTGAGCCTTTGGCCTTTTCGTAGTCACGCCTGAGACGGAAAGCAAAGCCGCCAGTCGTCGCGGTGTCCGGAGCGAGCGTCCGGCAACAGAGTCAATCAGGGGTTGCGCCGGGTACAAAATCTTAGAACATTGTTAATCGACCACCTTCACCAAGGGTTGAAATCAGCTTAACGCTGATCCCGGTCGGGGAGATGGTAGGCAAAACACGGAGGGCCGGGCATCGCGTCCCGGTGGTCGAGAGAGGTTGTCGCGCGTGAAATCCAATGTTCCCTGGAGCGTGAAGGGCATCGACCATGACGCCCGCTCTGTGGCCAAGGAGCTGGCGCGCCAGAAGGGCATGACGCTCGGCGAATGGATGACGGCCATGATCAAGGAGAAGGGTGTCAACGCAGCTTCGGGCAGCGCCGATGGCTCCTCCGAACGGATCGTGTCGGGCGTGACCACCGACCAGCTCCGCGCCGTGGTCGATACCCTCAACCGCCTCAATGAAAGGCTCAAGCTTACCGAGAGCACCCTCGAGTCCAACGCCTCCGAGGCGCGCGCCGCCATGGGGGGCCTGAACCGCGGCCTCGAGACCATGTTCGAGCGGGTGAAGCGCCTGGAAACCGAAACCAGCACGCTGGGCGACGGCTCGGCCCTGTCCGAACGCCTCGCAAGGCTCGAGGACGCGCAGGAGAAGAACACCTGGGTCAAGAGCCTGGTCGCCCTCGAAAAGGCGCTCAGCACCCTGGTCGAACAGGTCGAGGCCTCCCGTGAGGAGACCGAGGACCGGCTCAGGAGCAATGAAGGCCTGATCGAAGGCCTCAAGAAGAAACTCGAGGTCGAGGATGACGGCCTGCGCGAGGACGTCGCCGGGCTTCTCTCCGCGATCGAGTCCACGACCGAGCGGGTCAACAATACCGAGGACATGGTGTCCCAGGCGCTGGAAGCGGCGAAGCAAGCCTCTCAATCGAAGGACGAGACCTTCATCGAGCGGACGAGCCAGCGCCTCCAGCTCCTCGGCAACGAGATCAAGCGTACCAGCGACCAGATCCGCGTTCTCGAAAGCTCGGTGTCACGCCTCTCCGAAAAGATCGAGGCCGGCGAGGAGCGCTCGGCCGAAGGCATCTCCCGGGTCGCCCAATCCCTCGAAGCCCTCCGCCGCGAGGTCGAGGAAGGGCAGGTTTCCGAAGGCACCGAAGGCTCCGTCGCATCGGTTTCGGCCGCCGTCGAGGAAGCCGACCGCCGCGTGGGCGCTCTCGAAGGCGCGTTCTCCAACGTCGTCGCGAAGCTCGGCGGCCGGGTGACCGGCTATGACGACATCGATCCGGCAACCCCCACCGTTGTGACCAGACCGGTTTCGGACAGCGAGCCGGAAGAGGAACAGAAAAAGCAGGACGACCCGTCCCCTCTTCTCGAGGATTTCGCCGGAAGCCATGGCGAGGACGAATTCGACCGCGTCTTCGACGATCCCCTGGCGCTTTCCGGCCCCCGCCCCCTGCCCTCGGAGGTAGACGACGACGAACCAACTGGCGGGGATGACGGTTCACCGAGGTCCTTCGCCTACCCTTCGGGCGGCGGCGGGGCAGCACTCGCCGTGCGTGAGGATGACGAGAGCTTCCCCGAAGCTCACCACTACCGCCAGGAGCCCTTGCAGGAAGAGGCCCGGACGCCCGCCCCCTCACGGGAGGAGAACCGGTTCGGCAGCTTCTTCGGCAGCGAGGGGGGCAGCGGCTTCCCCTTCGACAACCAGCACGGCGGCACGGGCTCCGGCGGCCATGAACGCTTCGACGCAACGTCCAACAACGGCTCTTCCGCCGGCTTCACACCGAGCTGGCTGCGGGACGACGATAACGACGCCGAGGACGGCTTCTCGCCCCGGGAAGCCAACGCGGACGGCTTTTTCCGCCGCGAACGGGAGGAAGAGCCGCGCGCCGACCGCTTCGGTTTCATCAGGTCCGTCTTCGTCAGGCCGATGGACAACAATCCGCCCCTCGGTTGGGTGGTGATCTCCCTCGTCACCGTGGTCATGGCACTCTCGGCGTGGCGCGTCCTGAACCCGCCGAACGATACGGCGCAGATCGTCAGCCAGCCCACCGACAGGGCAGCCGCTGCGCCGGAACCCGCCACCCCGGAGCGTCCCGAACCGATGGCCATCTACGCCGCGGCCAAGGCCGAGCTTGCGAGTGCCGTTTCTCGCGAGGAGGTCGACCGCGCCGTCGCCGCTCTCACCCGTGCCGCCCGCGAAGGCTCGATCCCCGCGCAGTACGACCTCGGGGAGCTCTATCTCGCCGGCGAAGGCGTTCCGATGGATCCGGCCCGGGCCCGCGAATGGTTCCTCGAGGCAGCGTCGGGCGGGCATGTCCGGGCCATTCACCGTCTCGCCCTTCTCGATATCGAGGGTATTGGCGGGCCGATCAGTGTCAGTGATGCCCTCGACCGCTTCCAGCAGGCCGCCAATGCCGGGCTGACCGACGCGATGTTCAACCTCGGAACCGTCTACCTGCCTTCCAACGCCTACCTCCCCGAGAACCGCCGTAGCGCGGAGAACGCCTTCTACTGGTTCACTCTGGCGGCGGCGCAGGGTGACGGGCGTGCCGAGAGCGAAGCGTCCCAGATCGGCGCGCAGCTTCCCGAAGCCGCCCGCGCCGATCTCGAGGCCCGCGTCCGGAACTGGCGTCCGGTACCGGTGGGCGAATAAAGCGCCCCGCCAGGCGAAACCGGGCAGGGTTCCCCTTTCCACCGCCGGGCAAAACGTGCACAGACCCCATCAGCAGCCTTCGGAATGCCTGTCATGGCGAAGATCGCGGTTATCGGTGCCACGAGCTATGAGGGACGGCAGATGCTCCTGTCCCTCAAGGACCGGGGCATGGCCCATCAGGGTTTCGAGGAAGCGACGGTCGCAGGCGACCACGCCGGCGACATCGAGACCGTCCCCTTCGAGAACAGCGCGGCCCTGACCGAGGCTTTCCACGCCCACGGCATCACCGATGTGATCCATCTTCCGCACCGCGGAACGGTGGCGAACTCCCTGAAAGATCCGCTCGAGGCCTTCACCGGGACCCTTCGTCCCCTGATGATCACGATGGAAGCGGTGAGGGACGCAGGCGTCGAGCGCGTCGTCCTGTCCTCCACCGCGTCGGTCTACGGCACGCCGCAGCGTATCCCTGTGAGCGAGAACGCGCCCCTGGCGCCGATCTCCCCCCTCGGGGCCGCGGCCGTGGCGGCGGAACGCCTGACCACCGATGCCTGCCGCGGCTATCAGGTACCTTTCGTCATCCTGCGCTATTTCAACGCCGCCGGCGCCGACCCCCTGGGCCGGGCGGCCCGGGCGGACGCTCCCAAGCACCTGATCACGGCGGCGGTCCACGTCGCTCTCGGCAAGCGCGAGGGGCCGCTGATGATCTATGGCGACGACTACGGGACACCCGACGGCACGGCCATCAGGGACTACGTGCACGTGGCGGACGTCGCGACCGCCCACCTCGATGCCGTCGAACACCTCCGCCGGGGCGGGCGGCCGGTGATCCTCAACTGCGGCTACGGCGAAGGCGCCTCGGTGATGGACGTCATCCGCTCGATCGAGCGCGCCACGGGCGAGGAACTCGGAACCGAGGTCAGGGGCCGCCGCGAGGGCGATCCGCCTCAACTCATCGCCGACACGGCTCTCATCCGTTCGCTTCTTGGCTGGCGCCCGCAATATGACGACCTCGACCTCATCATCCGCACCGCCATCGACTGGGAGCGGGCCCACGGCACCGAACCCGTTGCCGCACAATAGCCTGCGACGCCTCTTCCGGATCGCTGCGGTGGCCATGGCCGTGGCGATCGCGGTCCTTTCCCTTTCCGAGGACGGTGACAGCGTGAAACGCGGCTTCGACCTTTTCGCGTGGATCTCGAAAGTGGTAACGGGCACGGAGAAGTCGACCGACAAGTTCGCCCATCTCTTCGCCTACGCAGCCCTGAGCGGCGCGGCCGTTCTCGGTTTTCGCAGACGCACGGGACTTCTGCTTCTCACTCTCGTGCTTCTGATGTACGGCGCGTTCCTCGAGGCGGCGCAGAGCTTCACAACGATCAGGAGCGCGTCGATGCTCGACTTCATCGCCAATGCCCTTGGGGTCGCAAGCGGAACCGTCGGCGCCCTGATTTTCCGCTTTGTTTTCCTGAGGACCCGCCCATGACCAGAGTGCTGATCGTCATCCCCGCCCGCTACGGCTCACAGAGGCTGGCGGGCAAGATGCTGCTCGCGGAGACCGGCAAGCCGCTGCTGCAGCACACGTGGGAACGGGCCTCGGCGGTGGGTGGCGCGGACGTGGTCATCGCGACCGATGATCCTCGCATCGAGGAAGCGGCCCGCGGGTTCGGCGCCGATGTCGAAATGACCTCCCCCGACCACCAGTCCGGCTCCACCCGTGCCGCCGAAGTCGCCGAGCGCCGCAGGGCCGACATCGTGGTCAACTGCCAGGGCGACGAGCCTGAGGTGAACCCGGCTCACATCACCCGCCTGATCGAAGGACAGAAAGAGGCGATGAGAGCGGAGCACCCGGTCTTCGCCTCCACCGTAGCCTGTCCGTTTCCCGAAGAACTCGACGCCGCCAATCCGAACACGGTGAAGGTGGTCACCACCGGCGAGGCGGCGGGCGCGATCCCACGTGCGATCTACTTCTCCCGCTCGCTCCTCCCCTTCCCGAGGACCCGCGAACACCGGCCGCTCCTCCATATCGGGCTCTACGCCTTCAGTGCCGCGACGATCCAGACGTTCGCCTCCATGCCCCAGGGCCAGCTCGAAGTGACCGAAAGCCTCGAACAGCTCCGGATCCTCGAGGCGGGACACAGCATGGCCGTCTTCGAGGTGGATGGCGCCTCGACCGGCATCGACACCCGCGAAGATTACGACGCCTTCGTAGCGAGGACCCTCCGTGACGCGTGACGAGCTGGTTCACCACATCGAGAACAACCCCGTCGGCGGCTCCCCCGAAGAGATGCGCGAAAGCTTCCGTCACCTGACCGAACCTTTCTGGAAAGGTGTCGATCAAGGCGAGCGGCTCAAGGTGCGCGGCGTCGAATGCGCTCTTTACGGACGGGCAGGACGCGGCACCGTCCTGCATTTTCACGGCGGGGGTCTCGTCTTCGGCGACCTCGATACCCACCGGGCCCTCGCGGTGAACCTCGCCGAGGCTTCGGGATGGCGTGTGATCCTCGCCCATCTCCCCCCGGCGCCCGAAACGCCGTGGGCGGAACAGAAAGCCATAGCGCTCGATCTCGCCCGGGAGATCACCTCCGTGCGCGGGCCCTTCGTTCTGTCGGGGGACAGTGCGGGCGGCTATGCCGCCTTGCAGGTCGCCCTCGAACTGCCCGAGCCCTGGGCGGGCCTTGCGCTTCTCTCACCCAACACCACGCGGGACTACGAGCTGGTGCCGAGCCGCTTCGTCAATGGCGACAGGGACGTGATGATCGATCCCGAGACCGACGACCGCCTCGCCCGTCTGGCCTTCGGCGAGGTCAGCGCCCTCGACCCTAGCCAGAACATCCACCTATGCGAACTTCAGGGCCTTCCGCCGATGTTCATCAGCGTGGGGACCGAGGAAGTCTTGCGGGACGACGCCCTGCTTCTCACCCAGACCGCAGCGTCACAGCGTGTTCCATTGACCCTGTCGGTGACCGAAGGCTTCCATCTCGAGGAGGTCTACGCCTCCACCTTCGCACCCGGCCGCAGGCGGCTTCAGCGGGCAGGAGCCTTCATCGCCGGACTTTCGTGATCCTCGATGATCCGGTCGGTCCATTCCGGCCTCAGGATCGCCTTGCCGATATAGAAACCCTGAAGGTAATCGACGCCCAGTGCCTTGAGGATCCGCGCATCGTTCTCGTTGTCGACCCACTCTGCGACGGTCTTCATGCCGAAGTTGCGGGCCAGGTCGATGAGCGTGCGAACGAAAAGCTGGTTCTCGCGACTTTGCGCGAGGCCGGTGATGAAGGAGCCGTCGATCTTCAGGATGTCGATGTCGAGGGCCTTCAGGTTGCGGAACGAGGTGTAGCCCGCGCCGAAGTCATCGAGCGCGAAGCGCACGCCGAGCGACTTGATTCGCGACACGAACTCCTCCGACGCCTCGATGGCATCGACGATGCGCGTTTCGGTCAGTTCCACTGTGATGCGGTCGCAAAGATGCGCGTTCGCTCTCAGATGCGCCACGTAACCATCCGCCCAGACCGGGTCCTTGACGGTTTCCCAGCTCACATTCACCGCAAGCTCGATATCCGGGTTGCGTTGCAGGGCCACCGTCGCAAGCTCCAGGACCCGCCGGTCGAGGAGGTGGATGAGGTTCAGCCGCTCCGCCGCCGCGATGAAGTTCGGGGTCGAGACCTGCTCGCCGTCCTGGTCGCGCAGGCGGATAAGGCATTCGAACTTGGTCTGCGGAGCATCGACATCGGTGACGATCGGCTGGAAGGCCACGTTGACCCGGCGGTCGTTCAGGGCCGTCAGGATCAGGTCGGACGTCTCGACATCCCTGTGACGAAGCGAGACCGGATCGGTCATCACCGTGTAGGTCGACCAGTTCGACGGGCCGGACTGCCGGGCCTGGTCGAGGGCGGCTTCGGCCCGGGCAATCGCCATGTCGGGGCTGTCGATATCGTGCCCGAGCGGCACGGCGCCGAGACTGATCGAGACCTGGATCGCAGCGCCTCTCGTGCTGACGGGTTCTGAACGGACGAAATTGAGAAGGCCCATGGCCCGCTCGCGCACCGCTTCGGGGGTGGCATCAGGCGCGATCACGCCGAACTTGGTCCCTGCGATGCGCCCGCAGATCACCTCCGGGCCGAGGCATTCGGCCAGCCTCCCGGCCACGGCCTTGATCACGTCGTCGGCGGCATCGAAGCCGAAGCTCACATTGATCCCGCCGATATTGTCGATCCCCACCATGTAGAAGGTGGAGGTTTTCGCGCGCTCCTCCTCGAGGATGACCTGGGTGAGCGCACGCTTCGTTCGCGAGCGGTTCAGGTGTCCGGTGAGCTCGTCATAGGCGGCAAGATAGGTGAGCTGTTCTTCGCGGCTCTTCTGCGCGTCGATGCGCCGGATGATGCCGACCAGACGCTCCCCGTTCCCGGACCTCATCCAGGAGCCGCACTCCTCGAACCAGCGCACAGCGCCTTCTTCGGTCTCGGCCCGAAACTGCACCGAATAGGCGCGATGCTCCGAACGCGCGGCAAGGACCTCAGCCGTCCGCGCCGTGGCATCGTCGGGCGCCACCGCGGCGATCACCGCGTCGTAGAGGCTGTCGTGGTCAGCGCGCGGAACGCCGAGAATATCGGCCGCCGCCCTCTCGTCCGCCCATTGCACGGCGTTGCTCTTCGGATCGTATTCGAACATCACCTGCCCTGCCGCTTCGAGGGCGCAGCAGAGCGTGTCCGGACCAACCGCGGTAAGGGATTTGGATGTCATACGAACTCTTTGGCCTGCGGCATCCGCCGGGGAACGCGGACGTCCGCCAAGCCTTACAAGTTCGGAATGAAGAAACGTTGAAACGAAAGTTTCACCGGGGTTGAGAACAGGACCTAACTCAAGCCGCCAACACCGAAATCCCGCCGCGCAGCCAGGGTCGTGACGATGAAACCGGCCATGAAATCGAGGCAGGTCATCAAGGTCAGGAGGAAGAAGGCCGAAGTTCCGAATCTTGGCGCGATGACGAACGCAAGAAGGCAGACGATGAAGAGGAGCGCCGAGAAGGCGTGGTTCAGGATCGAATCGGTTCCGGTCTTTGTCGACCGGAGCACCTCGATGAACAGAAGCAGAAGGGAGAAGGCGAGGAAAAGGTCGCCGCCGGTGATCAACCAGTTCTCACCGGAGATCATCTCGATCGTCATGACCTGCGTGACGGTCCATTCCGACCCGCCAGCAAAGGAAAGGACGGTGTAGAGCACCAGGCTCAGCGTCAGTAGCGGAAAAATCGTGAACATAGAAAAACCCTGAGAAGGACGCTTCCCCTTCGCCGCACCGGCAATTCCGAGCGCCGCCAGCGGCGCAACAGCATTGTCGACGTCCCTCACCCCTCGAACTCCTCGACCCTGTCTGGCGATGTTGCCCGAGACTGGAGCCAAAGGACACCCAAAACATCACGAACAGCAACCGCCGCCCTTTGCAGGTTGGTATAGTTCGACTGTCCCACAACCCTTTCGCGGTGCGCAACCGGGACATATTCCACCTCGAACCCCTCCCGGGTCATCAGGATCGGAAGGTAGCGGTGCTGGTGATCGAAAAAGGGAAGCCTGAGATAGGCCTCACGCCGGAAAGCCTTGAGGCCGCAGCCCGTGTCCTCGCAGTCGTCGCGCAGGATCCGCCGCCGGAACCAGGTGGCGACCCGCGCCGCGAAAAGCTTGCGGGTGCTGTCCTTGCGGCCCTGGCGGATGCCACCAACCATCATGAGGGAAGGAGGTGCGTCGCTCCGCTCGAGTTTCTCGACGAGTGACGGGATATCCGAGGGCACGTTCTGCCGGTCGCCATCGAGAGTGACGATGATGTCCCCCCGCGCGGCCAGGACCCCGGTCCGCAGGGCCCTGCTCTGTCCTGCGCCTTGCGCATGGCGCAGCGGCCGGAGCTCTTCGACCTCGCGCTTGAGGGCCTTGAGGATGTCGTAGCCTCCGTCGGTGGAGCCGTCATCGACGATGATGATCTCGAAGGAATAGGCCGAAAGCGCTTCGCGGATCTCCCCGACCAGTGGTCTCAGGTTGCCCTCTTCGTTACGTGCGGGGACGACCACCGACAAGGACGGCTCGGTCGGACGCGGCGGCATGGCGAGAAGGCAGGCAGGCAGAGGGGAACTCATGACGGCTCTGAACCACGGCTTTTGCGCCTTGGCGAGGAAAAACGGGCGGGTGGTGGCGATCGCCCGCGGCATCGCATAGAGCCCGGCGCGATGGATCTGGCACTCGACAACAAGAACGCCGGGGCGCTGCGGCGACCCCGCCCGCAAGGACCCGCGGCACGGCCCCTGGTCCTTGCGCTGGCGGTGACCCTCGCCCTCACCCTGCTTCGCTATCTCCAGCTCGGGTTGAGCGGACTCGAACTCGGGGCCGACGAGGCCCAGTACTGGTACTGGGGACAGGACCTCGACTGGGGCTACTACTCCAAGCCGCCCATGATCGGCTGGCTGATCGCCCTGTCGACCGCGATGTTCGGAGATACGCCATTCGGCGTGCGCTTCTTCACGCCTCTCCTCCTGGGTGGGACAGGACTTGCCCTCTTTGCGGCCGGAGAGCGTCTTTTCGGCCGCGCCGAGGGGTGGGCCGCGCTATGGCTCTGGCATGCCATGCCTGCCGTCATTCTGGCGGGCACGCTGATCTCGACGGACGTCCCGCTTCTTTTCTTCTGGTCGCTGGCCCTCCTGTCCTTCATCCGGTGGGTCGGCGGCGGCCCGCGCGCGCTGAGGTGGGCGGCTTCGACCGGGGCAGCGCTCGGCCTTGCGTTCCTGTCGAAATACGCAGCCGCCTATTTCCCCCTGGGCATGGCCGTTGCCGCCCTGGCCAGCCCCAGTGTCCGCCGGGAATTGACGCTTCGACGTCTTGCGGTCTTCGGCGGCGTCCTCCTCCTGATCCTGACCCCCAACCTTCTCTGGAACGCCGCCAACGGCTTCCAGACCGTCAGGCACACGGCGGACAACGCGGACTGGAAGGGTTTCGCCCTCCACTTCGGCGAACTCGGCGACTTCCTCTTGGCCCAGCTCTTCGTGCTTGGGCCCTTCCTGCTTCCCGTTCTGGCTATAGCGGTCGCAAGACCGTCCTTCTGGAAGGACGAGCGGGCGGCCATGCTACTCGGCCTGACCCTGCCGCCGCTGGTCATCGTCTCGGTGCAGGCCCTTCTGTCGAGGGCGCACGCGAACTGGGCGGTGACCGCCTACCCTGCCGCCCTGCTGCTCATACCCTACATCCTCCGAGGCCGGATGACCCGGAGGCTGGTCTACGGTGCGACCGCAGTCGTGCATGGAGCCGTCGCGGTGCTGCTCTTCGCAGTCGCCCTCGACCCGGACCGGGCGGATGACCTGGGCCTGTCCAACACCTTCAAGCGCAACCGCGGCTGGGCGGAAACGTCCGAGGCGGTGAAGGCCGCAGCGCTTCGCACCGACGGGCTGATCCTCGACGACCGTGAGGTGGCGGCCCATCTCATCTGGGAGCTGCGGGACTGGGACTTCCCGCTCGAGGTCTTCGACAGCAACGGCCGGCCCGACCATACCTACGACTACGTGCTGGGATGGGAGCCCGACCCCGGAACGCGCAAGCTCCTGGTGACGCACCTTCCGCCGACCGACCTCGCCCGCCACCGGGAGATGGGCATCCTCCTTCCGGCCGGCTCGTTCTTCGTCGATCTCAATGCCCGTTCGGCGGGCCGTCCCGCGCGCCAGCTCGACTTCTACATCGTCGAGCAATAGGCCGGTCAGTCGGCGCGCTTGACGTATTCGAGGGTCTGGGTGTTGACGATGATCGCGGTGTCCGGGCTGATGTGCGGCGGCACCATGACCCGCAGGCCATTCTCCAGCACGGCGGGCTTATAGGACGAACTCGCCGTCTGGCCCTTCACCGTCGGCTCGGTTTCGGCGATGTTGAGGGTCACCTGCTCGGGCAGCGCGACGCCGATGGCCCGGCCTTCAAAGCTCTCGACGGAGACGACCATGCCGTCCTGCAGGAAGGCACGCTGGTCACCGATCAGGTCGGCGGGGATCTGGATCTGTTCGAAGTTCTCGCTGTCCATGAAGGTCAGCATGTCGCCCTCTTCGTAGAGGAAGGTGTGCTCCTTCTGCTCGAGCCGGACCCGCTCGACGGTTTCGGAGGCGCGGAAGCGTTCGTTGAGCTTGCGGCCGTCGATCAGGTTCTTGAGTTCGACCTGGGCGTAGGCCGGGCCCTTGCCGGGTTTCACCGCGTCGGTCTTCACCGCCCGCCAGAGGGTATCCTGATGCTGGATGACGTTGCCGGAGCGGATTTCGTTGCCGTTGATTTTCATGAGGAGCCTTCACCGTGGCGAGCCGGGCCGGGAAGGCCGCCCGCGAAACCTGTTGATCGGGCGAGCGTGTGGCACGGCCCGCCGCCGCCATCAAGCGGGACGGGCCGGCCTGTGTCCGGATGCGATCTCAGTCGCGCGAGCCGCGTCGCTTGCCGTCGATACGGATATCCTTGCCCCTGATCTCGACATTGCCGGCAACCGGACCGACGCTGATGCCACCGGAGCCTTCTGAAACCAGGCGCGCGGTCTGGGCCGAGCCGCCGTACTCGACGTCGCCAGAGCCGTTGACCTTGATCTCGAGCCTGTCGACTTCGCCGCCCTCGATCTCGACATCACCCGAGCCGTAGACGCCGACCATCAGGCTGTTTCGAACGTCAGCGATCTCGACGTCGCCGGAGCCGTTGAGAGAAACCTCCGCGCCGCCGCGCGCCCGGCCGACATCGATATCGCCGGAGCCGTGAATGGAGAGTTCTGCCCTGCCTTCGACGTCGCCGGTCTCGATGTCGCCCGAGCCGTCGATCGAGGCTTCGAGGGGCCCGCGAATGTCGCCGCCCTCGATATCGCCCGAGCCGCGGATGGAGAACTCGGCCTCGCCCGCACTGTCGTAGGCGATATCGCCCGAGCCGTTGACCGAGGCCGCGAACGGGCCGGCCACCTCGCCGACCTTCACGTAGCCGGTGCCGTCGATCTCGACGTCGCCGCCCTCGATATCGCCCATCATCACGAGAAGGTGGACATTGTCCTCGATGGCGACCTCACCCGCATCGCCCTCTGCCGTCAGGCGGACGGCGCTCTTCTCGATCCTGACCGCAGTGCCTTCGGGGGCTGAGATGGTGATCGACGGCTTGTCTTCGAGCATCTCGAAGAAGGCGCGGTCCTCGCCGGGCTTCCTGTTCTGCCAGTTGCCGCGGTTCTTGCGTTTGTACTCCCGCCTGAAGTCACGCCGGTCGATCTCGTCGCCTCCATCGATGACGACCGAGGACTGGCTCTCGTCCATCGACATCCCTTCGGTGTCGCCGGATATGTTCATCTCGCCGCGGCCCGACAGCTCGAGGGTCACTGTGCCGTAGAAATCGCGTAGGACGATCTCGTCTCCCGAGAATTGCTGGGCCGAAGCGGTGGACAGGAACGCGGCGCCAGCCAGCATGGTGGTTGTCAGAAAACGCATAGGTCTCTCCCTTTATCGATTTTCGACATAGGGACGGAGTTTGGAGACTTCAACTGTAGTCAACAGCAGAACGACAGCGCACTCACCTGCCCTGGCCCGTCGCCAAGCGTCAGGCCGGGGTCCCGAGCGCCGCAAGGACCTCTCGCAGCACCGTCTGCGGATCTTCGAGTTGCGGCAGGTGACCCAGACCGTCGAGCGCCCTGAACCCGCCCTTGCCGATCTTCCGGTGGAGTGCGCGCCCTCTCGCAATGGGGATCCAGGGGTCCTCCGCGCCCCAAAGGATCGAGGTCGGGCAGCGGATCTCACCGAAAAGGGGCTCGATCTCCTCGGTATACTTCTCATCGGCCTGGGCGAACTGGCGATAGAAACTGATGCGCCCGTCCTCGCTGAGCCAGGGGCGCTCGAGTTCGCGAAGATCGTCCGCCCCCACATCAGTGACCAGCGCGCCGCGGATATACGCACCGACGATCGCCTCGTGGATGTGAGGGGGTATGCCGAGGAAAGCTTCCAGATGGCTGCCCACGTGCTCGAAGAAGTCAGAACCCCAGGGGCGCATCGCCACGACGTTCATCAGAATACAGCGGGATATATCGAAACCGCCAAGAAGATGCGCCCGAAGGACGGTGGCGCCGCCAAGGTCGTGGGCGAGAACCGCGGGGGCGTCGAGACCCCAGCGATCCATCATCTCGAGAAAAACCCGGCCCTGCACGTCGAGGGACGTCGCCTGGTCGGGGTCCTTCCCGGATCGGCCGTAGCCCGGCATGTCGTACCAGTAGACGGAATATTGCCGGGCAAGACCGGGGATGATCCGGTGGAAGGCGAAAGAAGACCATGGCCATCCGTGGGCGAGGACGAGCGGCGGACCGGACCCCGCCGAACCGGCCGCGACCTTTCCCGCATGGGTCTCGAAGACCTGCTCCAGATGCCAGCTCATCAATCCTCTCCCGGGGGAATCCTCGCCTGCGGATCGTCAGGGCCGCCGAAAACCCGACACTTTCCCCGCGATCAGCTTGCCAGCCTCTCCATGTCCTCGTCGGAGAGTTCGAAATTCGCGTAGACCTGCTGGACGTCATCGAGATCGTCGAGGGCGTCGTAGAGCTTCATCATGGTCTCGGCCTTGTCGGAGCTGACCTCGATCGTGTTCTGGGGCCGCCATGCGAGCTTGGCGCTGTCCGCCTCGCCATACTTCTCTTCGAGGGCGGCGTTGACCTCGGCGAAGTCATCGGCGGCGGTATAAATCGTATGCGTCTCTTCAGTGGAGACGACATCCTCCGCACCCGCCTCGATCGCCGCTTCGAGAACCTCGTCCTCGGAGCCGATCTCCGCCTTGAACTGGATCTCGCCGACGCGATCGAAGCCGAAACTCACCGAACCGGTCTCGCCGAGATTGCCGCCGTTCTTGGAGAAGGTGGAGCGAACCTCCGAAGCGGTGCGGTTGCGGTTGTCGGTCAGTGCCTCCACGATCACGCCGATCCCTTCCGGCCCGAAACCCTCGTAGCGGATCTCTTCGTAGTCATCGCCCTCGCCCGAGGTGCCCTTCTTGATCGCCCGCTCGATGTTGTCCTTGGGCATCGACTGGCCCTTGGCATTGGCGATGGCGAGCCTGAGGCGCGGATTGAAGGCGGGATCGGGCGCGCCCATCTTGGCGGCGACGGTGATCTCCTTGGAGAGCTTGGAGAAGAGCTTGGAGCGCTTGGCGTCCTGGCGGCCCTTGCGGTGCTGGATATTGGCCCATTTGGAGTGTCCGGCCATGGGGGTCCTCCCACGAAGAATGAAAAAGCCTCCGGCGTCTATAGCGCCGGAGGCTTCCTGTTAAGTGGGCCGGTGCGGCTGTCGCTCTTTTAGCGACGAACCACCGAGCGCAGCACGAAGGTGGCAGCGGTCGCGGCGAGGAGGAGAAGGTAGAAGCCGAGCGCCTCGACCACGCTGATGTTCAGGAGCTGGTCGAAGGAGCGGTTGAGGTGGCTGCCCCATGCATCGAAGTCGAAGCGGTCGGAGCTGCGCAGGCCACCGACGAGGACCACGGCGAGGCCGAGCCAGAGAAGGCCGCGCATGGCGCGACCGAAGACCTCGAACACGCCGTCGGATTGCAGCCCTTCGGCAATGGCGACGACGAGAAGCGGAAGCAGGACCCACACAGGGTCGGCATTGGCCGCCGAGCTGAACGCGGCGGTGAAGTCGTTGAGAACAGATGACATCCTGAAAGCCCCCAGGGAGTTGAACGTCCCGGAGGTTAACGGAAATTTACCTCTGTGGCGAGGCGGTAAAGGCAGCCGCGAGGGTGTCGATCAGCGCCCTCACCCTGACCGGGAGATGCTTGGTCGGTGGCCAGACCACATGGAGCGCCACGGTAGGCCAGCCGGCGCCGGGGCAGATCTCCACAAGACGGCCCGCCTCGATGTGACGCTGCATTATGAAACGTGGAGCGGAATAGACCCCGTAGCCTGCCGCCGCGAAGTCCGCGAGGATATCCCCGTTGTTGGCGACCATCCCGCGGGAGAGCTGCGCCCGCTGCTCCGAGCCGTCCTCGGTCCAGTGCAGGACGTCGCTGCGCAGGCGGTTGGCGTAGACCAGCCCCCGCATGCCTTCGAGATCACTGGGCGTCTCGAACGGGCCGTGGCGCTGGATGAAGGAAGGCGAGGCGCAGGTGACCGTGGGAAGGTCGCAGAGCTTTTTCGCGATCAGGGTCGAAGGAGCGAGGTCGCCGATCCGAAGGGCGAGGTCGAAGCCTTCGCGCAGGAGGTCGACCTGGTCGTCTCTCAGGTCGAGCTCGACGGTGATCTCGGGGTTCTCGTCGAAGAAGCCGGTCAGGACAGGGGTGAGGCGTGAAAGCCCGAAGCTCAGCGGCGCGGTGAGGCGGATATGGCCGGCATGGCCAAGGGCCTCGTCGCGGATCTCGTCCTCCAGGGCATCGATGCTCGCAAGAAGGGAGGTGGCCTTGGCAAGGTAGGCCTCTCCCGCCCTCGTCAGGACCATGGCGCGGGTGGAGCGCCGGACGAGTTCGGTTCCCAGGCGGGCTTCGAGGGCCTTCAGCCGCCGGGAAACGGCGGAAGGAGCGACCCCGAGTTCGTGCGCCGCGGCAGAGATCGTCCCTGTTCTGGCCAGAACCTGAAAGGTGGCCATGTCCCGTGCCGCATCCATCCGGCGGTTCCCTTCCTAGCGGGCGCCGTCGCCCGTGACGGGTTCGAGACGCACCACCTCGCCGGGGGGCACAAGAACCCATTCCTGGGTGCGGCAGAAGATGCCCAGGCAGCCTTCGACTTCGAGAATGTCACCGGCGCGGTAGATCGACGAGCGGTAGCTCTTGCCCGAAGTGGGATCGAAGATCGTGCCCTTGCGCCAGCGCTCGGCTTCCTCGCCCCGCTCGAAGCCTTCGAGCAGGACCATGCCGAGAACGCGGTTTTCCTCGCGCTCCTCGGGGCCCATGGCTGAGAGGCCGGCCTGGTGCTCTTCATGGTCCTCGTACCAGACGATGACGCCGCGCGGCCCGGTCTCGGTCACCTCGATCTCCACATGGGCCTTGCCGTTGGCGGTCTCCCAGACCCCTTCGACATCCAAGGGCCCTGTCGCCGCAACCATAAGGAAAAGAAGACCGATCACTTTACACACTCCTCGCCGCCTGAATGGGGACTTAGACGCGGGGCAAGGATTGAGCCAGTCTCCCACCGACACGAACCGGTTCGGCCCGGACGGCGAGCCCGGTGCGCGGATCGGTCTCCACGAAGACCCCGCAGACCGTGGCGGGACCGGCGGCGGGCTGCATTCTCGATCCGCGCATCCTCGTCAGGAAGCTTTCGACGGGGGCTGTCTTCTCCATGCCGATGACGCTGTCATAGTCGCCGCACATCCCCGCATCGGTCTGGTAGGCGGTGCCGCCGGGCAGGACCTGGACATCGGCGGTGGGGACGTGGGTGTGGGTTCCCACGACGAGGCTGACCCGGCCGTCGAGCCAGTGGCCGACCGAATATTTTTCGCTGGTCGCCTCGGCATGGACATCGACGATCACGGCATCGACCTCGCGACCGAGCTTCACCCCTTCCAGCTCGCGCTCCATCGCAGGCACGATGTGATCGGTGGGGCCCATGAAGAGCTGGCCCTGCACCTGCACCACGAGCACCTGATAGCCGTCCCGGGTGGCGTAGAGGCCCGCGCCCCTGCCCGGATTGCTGGCGGGGAAGTTGGCGGGCCGCAGGACCCGGCGCTCGTCGTCGTAGAGCTGGTGCTCGTCGCGCTGGTCGAAAGCGTGATTGCCAGTGGTGATGCAGTCGGTCCCCGCCTCGAAGAGATCGTCGGCGATCTGGGCGGTGAGCCCGAAACCGCCAGCCGCGTTCTCGGCGTTCACCACGACGAAATCGAGGGCGAGATCGCGCCTGAGAGCAGGCAGGTGCTCGATCACGGCGGTCCTGCCGCTGCGTCCAACGATGTCGCCGAGATAGAGTAGTCGCACGCCATTCCTCCTTCAGGAATGCCGGCGCCTAGCATTTCAGACGCGCATTGGTCACCGAAAACCGTGCCGTCGGGACCATTGGGCGCTGAGGGGCGATGGAGGCCCTATGCCCGTTCCTTGCTGCTGACCACGAGCTGCGCGGGCTTGCGCATCGCCGCCAGAGCCGCGCGCAGGGTATCGACGGAGCCCGGCCCGTCCGTGACCGCCAGGGTGCGGCCGAGTTCGCGGGGGTAATTGGTGCCATCGACGACCAGCAGCTCGGGCTCGAGGAAGGCGATCCTGCCTCCCTCCATGACGAACTGGTGCCACGTCTCGAGCACTTCGCGCTTGTAGGCGCCGTCGGCAATCAGGACATCCGGCGGGGCGTAGCGGGCCTCCTCTTCGGAGATGACCTCGAAGGGGCTGGCGATCTGGGGGGCGCCGATGGCGGCGGCGATGACGTCGGTGTCGAAGCCCGAGGCATCGAGGATCATCTGCATACGGGGTCCGGAGCCAAGCACATAGGCATGCAGGTCGTGCCGGGCGAGGGCCTCGGAGAAACCGTAGATCTCCGCCGTACGCCGATCGACCCGCATCTCGAAAGCGCGATAGGCCTGGTTGCCGACAAGGTTGAGGGCGTTCTCCTCGTCCCAGAGGCGGGCCAGCTGCTCACGCCACGGAGCGAAGTCATGCCCTGTGTAGTCGTCATGGGTCAGGAACAGGCGCAGGCTGCCGCCCTGGGTCTCGGTCATCGAGCCGCGAACGATGCTGAAGCCCGTGGCCTGGGCGATCCGCTGAAGGACCGCGAGGGTGTAGACCGCCTCGGCCCGCTGGTGGAACGTGCCCGAGATGGTGCGGGTCAGGGCGAGCGCGGCATAGGGCGTCTCGATGACGAAGACGCCGTCCTTCGCAAGCCAGTTCTTGGCCCTGAGGAAGAAGGCGAGCGGGTCATCCATCTCACCGAGGACGGAAATCGCGGTGATGATGTCGAACCTTTTCACCCCCATGCGCTTGAGGGCATTCTGGCCTTCAGTGGTCAGAAAATCTTCCTTGATGCCCACGCCCCAGTCCTGGGGACCGGTTTCGGGAAGCGAGGGATCGAGGCCGATGGGAACGATCCAGCGGGGATAGGCCTTGGCGAGAGCGCCGCTGCCGCACCCGATATCGAGGGCGGTGCCGTCGCGGGTCGTCATCATCTCGAGGACCTGGTGCGCCGCGCCCTTCAGGCGGAACTCGTCCGTCCACGCAAGGTCATAGGCCGCAGGGGTCGGGCGTTCTTCGTAGACATCAGCGCGCTGAAGAAGGCCGCAGCCGGAACGCCCTTGCGCATCGCCGCAATAGACCCAGGCGACGCCGTCGCCGATCTCAAACGCATGGGAAAGAGTGGTGCCGTGGCAGGCGCGGCAATAACTGATATCGGCAATCTTGCCCATGAATGAACCCGACACTTCAACAACTTCGCTGCCGTGTTCTGCACCAGGGCCGGTTAAATGCGTGCTAAGCAGAATATTGAGCTAGACTTAACGAGGACTGGACTTATCCAGAAATCGGCCGTCGCGCTGTGCCAAAAAGGGAAAAGCCGCGGAAGAAAACTTCCGCGGCCCGTCAGTTTCGTCGTCCGCTGGGCGACCGACAATGTCAGAAGGTGAGCCCGTTTCAGCCCCGAGGCTGCCCGGAAACCTCCGCGACCCCACCAAACTCAGCTGAACGACGAATCATCTGACTCGACATCAGACCACCTCCTTTCATGTTGCTACCGTTGACAGGAAGGTGATGCCTGCAAGCTGCACAGGCAAGGGGAAAAGCGGTTGTGGGCAGGGCCAACCCGGTTACAAAGCGCCCATGACCCAACGACCCAGAAAAGCCGTCATCCCCGTCGCCGGGTTCGGCACCCGTGTCCTCCCCGCCTCGAAATCCATCCCGAAGGAATTGCTGCCCGTCGTGGACAGGCCGCTGATCCACTACATCATGGAAGAGGCTCTCGAAGCGGGGATCGAGCACCTGTGCTTCGTGACGGGGCGCGGCAAGGGGGCGATCGAGGACTATTTCGACGAGCAGGTCGAACTGCAACAGGCCCTCCAGAAGAAGAACAAGACTGAGATCCTGAACAGCGTCATGGAGAGCGTGCTCGAGCCGGGCCGCACCTCCTTCACGCGGCAGCAGCGGGCCCAGGGCCTCGGCCATGCGGTCTGGTGCGCAAGGGACATCGTCGGCAACGAGCCCTTCGCTGTGATCCTGCCCGACGTCATCATCAAGGGGCGCCCGAAGGCCCTCAAGGAGATGATGGACCGCTACGAAGACGGCGCCAACCTGATCGCCGTCGAGGAAGTGCCCGAGGCGGAGGTCAACAAGTATGGCATCATCGCGCCCAAGGGCGAGTGGCAGAACGGCGCGGTGGAGATGACGGGAATGGTGGAGAAGCCAGACCCCAAGAACGCACCGTCCAATTTCTCGATAACCGGCCGCTACATCCTGCAGCCGGAGATCTTCGGCCTTCTCGAGGAGCAGGAGCCGGGGGCCGGCAATGAGATCCAGCTCACCGACTCCATGGCGACGCTGCTCGAAAAGCAGCGCTTTCTCGCCGTGACCTTCACCGGGGAGAGCCATGACTGCGGCTCGATCGAAGGGTTCGTGAAGGCGAACATGGCCTTCGGCGTCGAGGATGAAACGATCGGCCGGAGCCTCAGGGAATTCGCGAAAAGCCTCTAGGGACGGGCGCCCTGCTTCACTGCGGGGAACTTCCGAACGATCGGCGGATGGAACTGTTCCCTCCCTCACGGAGGAAGAGACCATGCCCGCGCGCCTGTTGCTGACCCTGCTTTTGAGCCTCCTGATGCTGCCCGGGGCGGCGGCGCAGTCGTCGTCCTCGGGCCCGCATGTCTACAAGGTCGAGTCTCTCAACCCGGGGCTTCCCTCCCCGCCGCCGATGCTGAACCGCGAAACGCCCCAGGCCTCGATGGAGGCCTTCTACACCGCCGCGGCGAAGGAAGACTGGGAGCAGGCCGCGCACCTCCTCGAGCTCACCTTTCTTCCCGAGGACGTTCAGGCCGAGACCGGGCCGGAGCTTGCCGAACAGCTGCACCTGGTTCTCGAACGGGGCCTCCTGATCGACTGGGCGGGTCTCAGCGACCGGCCCGACGGTGTCGATACCACCTCGAGTTCCGACGCCCCCCTCGCCGGCCAACCGCGCCGCAATTTCGCCCTGACCCTGGTCAAGCTTCCCGGGCGGCCGGTCACGATCCGCATCGCGCGCCTCGCGACTGAGGACGGGGAGCCCGTCTGGGTCTTCCCGCGCCAGACGGTCGAGAACATTCCCGCCCTCTACGCCCATTTCAGACCGAAGGGCGTCGAGGCCCTCATGCCGCCCTTCATGCTGGAGACGGCCTTCTGGACGCTGACGTGGTGGGAGGTGGTGGCCCTGCCGATCCTCCTCGCGCTGAGCTTCGGCCTCGCATCGCTCGTCTACTGGCTGATCGGCCGACTGGCGAAGAAAGCCGATGGTGTGAGCGTCCTGGCCGTGGTCCTCGACGCGGTCCGCTGGCCCTCGGCGCTCCTCGTCTTCGCGGGCAGCTTTTTCCTCCTCCGGCGGAGCTTCTTCACGTTGTCGGGGGCGGTGAACGCGGTGATCGCCCCCATCGTGACCGCAGCGGTGGTGCTGGCGATCTGCGCGCTCTTCGTGAGGGTCCTCGATGCAGTCATCGAGCGGCTGACGGGAAGTGAGGGCGTGGACATAACCCAGCCCGACGCCGAGGCGGACCGGTCCTACTACACCACCCTTTCGGCAATCAGGCGGTTCGTCCTCGTCCTTCTCCTGATCATCGGTACGGCATTCGTCCTGATCCAGAGCAATATCGACCGGACCCTCGGTTTCTCCCTCCTGATGTCCGCGGGCGCCATCGGCATCGTGCTCGCCTTCGCGGCGCGGGCGGCGCTCGACAACATCATGGCGAGCCTTCAGATCGGCCTCGCGAAGACGGCGCGGATGGGGGACGCGGTGTTTTTCGACAACGAACTGGCTTATGTCGAAAAGATCGGCTTCACCCATGTGCGGCTGAGGACGTGGGACGGGCGGCGGCTGATCGCGCCGGTCAGGCAGTTCGTCGGCGAAACATTCGAGAACTGGACCCAGACCGATCCCTCGATGAGCAAATACGTGCTCCTCACCCTCGACCATCGCGCCGATATCGACGCGATGCGCAAGGCCTTCGACGATTTCGTTCAGTCAGAGGACGATATCATCGACAAGGACGATGCCGGGGTGCAGGTCACCGGGCACAGCCGGGAGGGCATGGAGGTCCGCTTCCTCTTCAGGGCTCCGGACGCCGGAACGGCCTGGAACATCCATTGCCGCCTGCGCGAGGCGATGCTGCGCGAGGCGAGCCGCCTCGACGACACCGGGGAAGGAAAAAGGATCTTCCTGCCCCGGGAGAGAGAGGTCAAGGCGGACACCGAAGCCGCCTGACCCGTCAGCCCCCGGTCTTCTCGACGGCCCTTGCGAAGGCGGGCCTTGCCATGGCCCTGTCGGCATAGGCCTTGAGCTTCTTGTGGCTGCCGAGGAGACCGAGGCGATCCGCCATAGAACAGATATAGACAAGGCCGAAATCGGGGAGCTCCATCTCTTCGCCGAAGAGGTAGGGGCCGTTGCCGATCGCTTTCTCGATATAGTTGAGATGAAGTTCGGTCTCCGCCTCCGCAAACATCGAGATGAGTGCGGGCTTGGGATCTTCGGTCCGTGAAAGGAGCAGCTTGAGAAGCAGCGGGGCAAAGGCCGAACCCTCGGGATAGTGGAACCACTGGAACCAGCGCCCGCGAGGCGCGCCCGCGCGGGGCGGGAGGAAGAGACCCCTGGGGTTGTGGTTCTCGACCAGGTAGAGGGCGATGGCGGTGGATTCGGCCAGAACGATGCCGTCCACCTCGACCACTGGCGACTTGCCGAGAGGGTGGGCCTCCTTCAGCTCGGGCGGCGCGCGGCCCATCTCGTTCCTGACATAGATCTCGAGTTCGTAGGGCTCGCCCAGCTCCTCGAGGAGCCATGCCGTGAAGACCGAGCGCCCGACGCGCAGGTGATGGAGTTTGATGGACATGGCTCTTCTTCTGATCGCTGACCTTCACACTCTCTGCCCAAAAGTTCGGTGCCCGTCAGCCCCATGCGCAGCCTTTATGCAAGTCATTGACGATCCGGCCTGATCCCACGCCCGAAAACGGGCGCCATGGGCCAGTACCCTTCTGAGATTGACCCGCGGCCCCGGCCGCCGCTAGCTCTCCGCCATGACAGAAGAACGCAAGTCCTCCTTCTCCAAGGAAGAACTCCTCGACTGCGGCCATAACGGCCTTCGGGGACCCGGCACCGCACAGCTTCCCGTGCCTCCGATGCTGATGATGGATCGCATCACCCATATTTCCGACGAGGGTGGCGCCTATAACAAGGGTCACATCAAGGCCGAGCTCGATATCGATCCCGACCTCTGGTTCTTCGACTGCCACTTCCCGGGCGACCCGGTGATGCCGGGCTGCCTCGGCCTCGATGCCCTGTGGCAGCTCACGGGCTTCTTCCTGACCTGGGGCGGCTCGCCGGGGCATGGCCGTGCCCTCGGCGCCGGCCAGGTGAAGTTCACCGGCCAGGTGCGGCCGGAGAACAAGCTCGTGCGCTACGAAATCGATATCCGACGGGCCATGCGCGGACGCCTGATCCTCGCCATATCCGACGGCACGATGTTCGTCGACGACAAGAAGATCTACGAGGCGAAGGACCTTCGCGTCGGCCTCTTCAGCCAGGAACAGCTCTCGGGTAGCGTTCTCGGCTAGGAATTTTTCGGAACTCCGGACCGGCGGGACCGGTTCGCATGGGGCACCTTTTCCTCGGTGTGCCCCTGGTTACTGGGAGAATGGTATGCGCCGCGTCGTCATCACTGGAATGGGAATCGTCTCTTCGATTGGCAGCACTCTCGACGAGGTGACACGGTCCCTGCGCGGGGGCGTGTCGGGCATCACCTTTTCTGACGAAATGGCGGAAATGGGCTTCAAGTCCCGCGTCTGGGGCAAGCCCGCCATCGATGTGGAAGAGATCCTCGACAAGAAGACCCGCCGCTTCATGGGCGAGGGCGCCGCGTGGAACTACCTTGCCATGCGCGACGCGATCGAGGACGCGGGTCTCGAGGAGCACGAGGTCTCCAACGAGATGACGGGTATCGTCATGGGCTCCGGCGGGCCTTCCACCGAGACGATCGTCGCGGCCGCGGACAAGACCCGGAAGACCGGCAGCCCCCGCAGGATCGGCCCGACATCCGTACCCAAGGCGATGAGCTCGACCAATTCGGCGTGCCTTGCCGTGCCCTACAAGATCAAGGGCCTGAACTACTCGATCAGCTCGGCCTGCGCGACCAGCGTCCACTGCATCGGCCATGCCTACGAACAGGTGGCCATGGGCAAGCAGGACGTGATCTTCGCAGGCGGCGGCGAGGATCTCGACTGGACCCTCTGCAACATGTTCGACGCCATGGGCGCGATGTCTTCGGACTTCAACGACACCCCGTCGGTTGCGAGCCGGGCCTATGACGCGGCGCGCGACGGTTTCGTCATCGCAGGGGGCGCGGCCACCGTGGTGGTCGAAACCCTCGAGCGGGCACTGGCGCGGGGGGCGAAGATCTGGGGCGAAATCGTCGGCTACGCAGCCAATTCCGACGGCTACGACATGGTGGCGCCGTCGGGGGAAGGCGCTGTGCGCTGCATGCGGAAGGCGATCGAGGGCGTCCAGCAGAAGATCGGCTACATCAACACCCATGGCACATCGACGCCGATTGGCGACACCCGGGAGGCGGAAGCCATCCGCGAGGTCTTCGGCGATGACGTCCCTCCCTTCGCTTCGACCAAGTCGCTGACCGGACACAGCCTCGGCGCGACGGGGGCGCAGGAGCTGATCTATTCCCTGCTGCAGATGAAGCAGCGGTTCCTGGCCGCCTCGGCCAATATCCAGGACCTCGGCGAGGAGTTCAAAGGGCTGCCGGTGATCCGGGAGCTCAAGGAGGGCGTCGATCTCGATGCCATCCTGACCAACAGCTTCGGCTTCGGCGGCACCAATGCGTGCCTCGTGGCGGCCCGTTACCGCGACTGATGCTGACGGAGCTGTGTAAGGTGCAGCTGCATAGCATCTGAACTTACCCCGGGTTCGAGGCATTCATCATTCAGAACAGGCCTGTGGGAGCGGTTGTCGCCTCCCACGGCATTTTTCTGAGAGGATGAAGCCATGTCCCGTCTGATGCTGACCGCCGGTCTTGCTGCCTTGACTGCCGCCGCCCCTGCGTTTGCCCAAGATGCCAATGAAGAGCCGGTCGAGCGTTGCCTCGAGCTTTTCGTCTTTGCTGACGAGAACCTCGAATACGACGTCGAGGAAATGCCCGAGCTCCTTGCGGTGGTCGAGCGCAACGACAGCCGCGAGTGCCGCAGGACCCTGCGCGAGCTCCAGCGCGAGGCGAGCGACCGCAGCACCGACCGTGAAACCCGACAACGCACGGAGCGAACCCAGCGGACGCAGCGGACCGATGAGGAAAGCGAAGTGCTCCGCGAGACGGAAACCGAAACCGTGCGCGAGGAACTCGAAGTGAGCCAGACGGTGGTTGTCGCCGGGACGGTGGATGTCGCCTCGCGGGCTCCGGAGGTGACGGTGCAGCAGAGCCCGCCCCAGGTGCGGCTGCGCAAGGGCCAGCCCGAGGTCACGGTGCAGAGCGCCAGGCCTGAGATCGTCGTCAAGGAACGCCCCGCGACAGTCCGGGTGGGAATGCCGACCATCACCATCGATCAGCCCGCGCCGATCATCGAAGTCTACATGCCCGACCCCTCCGTCAGCGTTGCTGGCGGCGAGCCGGAAGTGACCGTCCGCCAGGCCCCGCCCCGGGTGTCTGTTCAGGTGTCGGATCCGCAGGTCGATCTTGATCTCGCAGCGGCCCCTGAGGGCGAGGCGGGCGAGGTGATCACCAATCTGAGGCGGGTGCCTTCCGAACCCCGTCAACGCCGCGGCATGCGTCTTCTCGAACAGGATGAAGAGAACGCGGAGGCCATGGTCTATATCAGCGAAGCCGACGCACAGGTCGAAGAAGCGGAGACCTCCGGCGAGCCGACAGTGAACTTCCAGAGCCAGGAGCCGACGATCCGTTTCGAACGTGCCGAAGCGCAGGTGGAGATGGATGGCGAACCGAAAGTCGAGTTCAACCGTGTCGGCGAGCCCCGCATCACTTTCCTCCGTGAGCGACAGGATACCGGTCGCGCGGTGAGCGTCGGGGACCTGAGGGACATGACCGTCGAAAGCCGGAACGGCGAGAAGATCGGCGAGATCGAACGTGTCGTCTCGCTCGGCGGCAGCACCTATGCCGTGCTCGAGCATGGCGGCTTCTTCGGTGTCGGCGGCAAGGAAATCCCCATCCCGCTCTCGAACCTTTCCATGCGAGGCAACAGGCTGATTGCAGACAATCTGACGGCGGAGCAGGTGGAGAACCTGTCTGATCAGGAGCTCTCCGACGATCTGTCGCTCGAGGATGACGAACCCCTCCGCCTCCGCTCGGGCGGGCGTAGCGGAGACTGACGCCTCGCCTCTTGCCTTCGGGAACCGGTTCCGGGCCTTGTAGCCTCCCGGTCCCAGGAGGTTCGGGCCTTGACGATCAGGCTGATCCATCAGGAGGGGCGGCGATGTCAGCCGCCCCTCCTTCACTGCCCGCGGTCTGTCCCTTCGAGGTGCTGGCCGCCATGCCAGCCGAGAATGCGGCTGGGATCCACCTCCTCCTCGGTCTCCACACCCTCCTGACGATCCTCGCCTTCACCGGCGGGCCAGTAATGGTCTGGCAAGCCCTCAGGAACCGGGCCGGCGGGATCTTCTGGTTCTTCGCTGCCCTGCCTCTCGGGATCGAGGCCCAAAGGCTCCTCGCAGGTGACCACTGCGTCGTGCAGGACCTGGCCAGGGAGCTCTGGGATGCGCCGGAGGGGGTCTGGGCGCCTGATCTTTACGGCGTGCACGCAAGCTAGGGGACCTATGTGGTCGATGCCTGCATCATCTCCTACACAACGGGCCTGGTCGTCAGTATTGCCCTCTTCCTGCGCAGGCGGCACGGGGCCTTCGGTGGTCAGTCGGCGAAACCGAGCTCGCGGGCGAGGTCCGCGGCACCCTCCATCGTCTCACCGAAATAGACGCCGAGCCCCTTCGAGCGGAGGGTGTCGAGGGCGGGCTTGTGAAGATCGCTCGGCCCTGTTCCGTGAACGTCGCGGATGAAAACCCCCGCAATCCTCTCCGGGAAGGCCTTGGCGGCATGGGCATAGACCTCGATGTCCTTCTGTCCGCTGTCGCCGATGAGAAGGAACCGCATGTCCGGGTAGAACCCGAGAACGGTCTCTACCGCCGCGATCTTGTGTTCCGTATGCGGCGAAGCGATGAACTTGAGATCGTCGATCCCGTAGTCCCTCAGGAACATCGGCCCGCGCGGCATATGGTTGTGTCGCAGGAAGGCTTCCAGGTAGGAATAGAGGTTCCAGGGACTTGAAGAGACGTAGAAGACCGGGTTCACCATCGAGCCGTCGAGGCCCGTCAGCATACGATAGAGTTCGGCTGCACCCGGTACGGCGAGCCGCTCCTGGGGCGTCTCGACGAGGATACGCCGCCAGTTCTTCAGGAAATTCGTGGCGCCGGTTTCGATGATGGTGTCGTCGATGTCACTGATGATGGCCAGCCGGGTTTCCCTTCCCGGCACGAGGATCTCTCCGGACACAGGGGGCATGGCGAAATCCTTCGCCCTCACCTCGACGTCCTCGAACTTCGTCGTTTCGGGAAGGGGGCGGGAGAGCCCCTCGACCTCGAGCCGGAAGTAGCCCTCGTCGTCGGTCACCAACCGGTGTTCCCGGCCCTGATAGGTCACGTCCACCGCCACCCCGGGGATCTCGTCGCTTTCGTAGAGACGGAGCATGTTCCGCATACGTGGAAGGGTCGAATCGCTGACCGGCACCTGGGGCTTCCAGTCCTCGGTGACCCGCCCTTCGAGGACCATACGGTCTTCGTTGCGCAGGCCCCGATAGACGTGAAGATGCGGCTCGGCCCCCTGACCCTTGCCCAGAAGATCGTAGCGCAGCCGGTCGAGGCTTGCCTCGGCCCGGGTGACGCCCCGGATCGCAAGATCGCGCAGGAAATGCCGCTTCGCCATACTGACTCCGTTCAACGCTTCTCAGGTGTGAGAACACGGGAACGCGAGGATCATTCGGCAGGGGCGGCTTTCCCTTTCACGCAGGCTCCGGTAATCCTCCCGGCAAAACTGACGAGGAACCGATGGCTGACGAGACGAACATCCCCGCTGGCACCCTGATGAAGGGCAAGCGCGTCGTGATCATGGGCGTTGCGAACAAGAACTCGATCGCCTGGGCCATCGCGCAGCAGCTGGCGGCCCAGGGCGCGGAACTCGCCTTCACCTATATCGAGGCCATGGAAAAGCGGGTCCGGCCTCTCGCCGAGGAGCTGGGCGTGAAGCTCATGCTGCACTGCGACGTGACCTCCGACGAGTCGATGGCCGCGGTCTTCAAGACCATCGAAGAGGAATGGGGTGAGCTGCACGGCCTGGTCCATGCCATCGCTTTCTCCGACAAGGACGAGCTGAAAGGCTCCTTCGTGGAGAACACGAGCCGCGAGAACTTCGCGCGCTCGATGGATATCTCGGCCTTCAGCTTTGTCGATGCCGCGCGCAGGGCTGCGCCGATGATGGCGCCGGGCGGATCGATGGTGACCCTCACCTATCTGGGCTCGGAACGTGTGATCCCGAGCTACAATGTGATGGGGGTGGCCAAGGCGGCACTCGAGGCCTCGACACGCTACATCGCCAGGGACCTCGGACCGAAGGGCATCCGCGTCAACGCGATCTCGGCGGGTGCGATCAAGACCCTGTCGCTCGGCGGCATTTCGGGCGGACGATCGCTTCTGTCCGAGGGGCGCAAATGGGCTCCCTTGCGCGAGGATACCGATCCAGCCGGCGTTGCGGGCTGCGCGCTCTACCTTCTCTCAGGGCTCGGCGCCTCGATCACGGGCGAGGTGCTGCACGTGGATGCGGGTTTCCACATCGTCGGCTTCCCGGACCTCGACGCCCAGGACTGAACCTCCGGGGGCTAGCCCGCGATAAGGACCAGGACAGCCGCCGCGATCACGAGCTGCACGAGGTTCAGGACCACCGTGCCGCGGTGGCCAGCCTTGAACTTCTTTCCAGCCGCCATGTCGCCGTCCATCTCCGCATCGCGCCACGCGTTGATGCGGGGAACCGCGACCTGTCGCACGAAGAGGGTCGAGAGGCTGATGAAACCAAGGCCCAGGGCCTGTAACGGCTCGCCCCAGGAAAACAGCGCGGCAAGCCCCGCAGTGATGATCAGGAAGAGGTAATAGCGCGGAAACAGCGTACGGAGGAAACGACTGGCATCGTCGCCGTCGAGCACCTTGAAGACGACAGGAGCCACCACCGATGCGAAAAACACGATCCCGCCGAAAACCGAAGCGGTGAGAATGTTCCTTACGATGTCCTGAAGGCTTTCCATGGGCTAGGCTCCGTCCCGGGCGATATTGAAGGGACCGAAGGCCTGGCAGACGGGCATCACCTCGACCCGGTTGATGTTCACATGAGGCGGCAGGGCGAGGATGTCCGAAATGACCCTCGCGATATCGCCGCCCGTCAGCGCCTTGGTACCCCTGTAGACTTCCGCGGCCTTTTTCCCGTCGCCGTCGAAGCGGACCTCGGAGAATTCCGTCTGTGTCAGGCCCGGCTCGACGGAGGTGACGCGCACCTTGGAGCCGACGAGATCGGCTCTCAGGTTCAGACTGAACTGGGTGACGAAGGCCTTGGTCGCTCCGTAGACGTTGGCGCCTGGATAGGGATAGGTGCCCGCGATCGAGGAGATGTTGACGACGTCCGCCTGGGGAAGCTTCTTCATCCCTGGAAGGAGTGCCCGGGTGAGATGGACAAGACCCCTGATATTGGTGTCGATCATCCGGTCCCAATCGTCGAGCGAGGCTTCGTCCGCACCGGAAAGCCCGAGGGCGAGGCCCGCATTGTTGACGAGAATGTCCGGGGTTTCGGTAAGGTCGCCGGCGAAGGTGGCGATGGCATCGCTATCGGTCATGTCGAGATTGGCGTAGCGGAACCTCTCGCCAAGCTCGCTTTGCAGCGCTTCGAGGCGGTCGCGGCGGCGGCCCGAACCGATGACGCTCGCGCCCTTCTCGATCAGCCTGCGCGCTGTGGCCTCGCCGATGCCGGAAGTGGCACCGGTGACAAGGGCGAGGCGGCCTTCGAAACCTTCGGTCATGATTCCTCTCCTGAATGGTCGAGCGTGACGAGTTTGGCGCCCTTGGCGACAGTCTTGCCGGCCTCGCAGTGAAGCTCGGCCACCCGGCCTTCCGAGGGCGCCTTGATCAGGGTCTCCATCTTCATGGCCTCGAGGGTGATCAGGACCTGCCCCTTCGCAACCTCGTCGCCGACCGCCACCTTCACGCCGGTCACCGTGGCGGGCATGGGTGAGGACAGGGCTGCATCCTCGGCCTCCGCGCCGCCAGCGGCTGCGAAGACATCGAAGAGCTCTACACGGACGATCCCCTCGGGAGTGTCGAGGAGGATACCGGTACTGTCCTGCCACCAGTCGTCGACCTCGAGGATGACCTCGCCGCCTTCGAGGATATGGGTCTCGCCGTCACGCTCGAGGGTGTAGTGGGAGACCTCGCCACCGATCTCGGCGGTGAGGTGGCGCCCCTTGCCGAAGAGGGCGATCTCGACGGGTTCACCGCCCACTGCCGCGACCATGGAGGTCCGGCCGGGTCGGTTCATGCGAAAGCCCAGGGCCTCCCCGAGGTCATCGCCCGGCGAACCGAGGGCGAGGGCCGCAGCGACCAGGTGGATCTCGCTGGCACCGTCCTCGGTGATACTCTCTTCCTCGTCGAGAAACTTTGTCGTGGGCGGACCGTTTTCGAAGGCTTCGTGGCGCAGGATACGCACCAGGAAGCTCCGGTTCGTGACCAGGCCATCGATCTCGGCGCTTTCGAGGGCATCGGCGAGAAGCATCACGGCTTCCTGCCTGTCCTCGCCGGCTGCGATGACCTTCGCGATCATCGGGTCGTAGTAGGGGGTGATGCTGTCCCCTGCCTCGACGCCGGTATCGAGTCGCACGGGCGTGAAGAGGCCGCTCTCTCCGTCTTCGACCAGACCGAAGCGAAGCAGGCGGCCAATCTGCGGCAGGTAGTTCTGGGCGGGATCCTCTGCGTAAAGACGGGCTTCGACGGCATGGCCCTGGCAGGAGATCTCGTCCTGGGTGAGCGGCAGGCCCTCACCCGCGGCGACGCGGATCTGCCACTCGACCAGATCCTGCCCGGTCACTTCCTCGGTGACGGGATGTTCGACCTGCAGGCGGGTGTTCATCTCCATGAAGAAGACGCCGTCCTCGCCGTCATAGAGAAACTCGACCGTGCCCGCACCCACGTAGCCAACGGCCTTGGCGGCATCGACCGCGGCCTGGTGCAGCCGCTTCCGGGTAGCATCGGGAATGTTGGGAGCCGGCGCCTCCTCGATCACTTTCTGATAGCGTCTCTGCACGGAGCAGTCGCGCTCGTAGAGATGGACCACATGACCGTGGGTGTCGCCGAAGACCTGCATCTCGACGTGGCGCGGAGCGTCGAGGAACTTCTCGACGATGAACCGGTCATCGCCGAAAGCGGACATCGCCTCGCGCCTGGCGCTTTCGAGCTCCTCGGCAAGGGCGCTCTCCTCGCGCACGATGCGCATGCCCTTCCCGCCCCCGCCGGCAGCCGCCTTGAGGAGAACCGGATAGCCGATCTTCTCCGCCTCCTTGCGGAAGGTCTCGAGGGACTGGTCCTCCCCCTGGTAACCGGGAAGCATCGGGACACCGGCCTCGGCCATCAGCTCCTTGGCCTTGGCCTTCGAGCCCATGACCTCGATCGTTTCGGGCCTTGGTCCGATGAATGCGATCCCCGCATCGGCGCAAGCCCTGGCAAAGCCCGCGTTTTCCGAAAGGAAGCCGTAGCCCGGGTGGATGCCGCCGGCGCCCGCCTGCTTCGCGATACGGATGATCTCGTCACCCTTGAGGTAGCTTTCGGAGGCGGGGGGAGGTCCGATATGGTAGGCCTCGTCGGCCATTCTCACATGCCGCGCGCCCGCATCGGCATCCGAATAGACGGCAACGGTCTTCACACCCATGCGGCGAGCGGTCTCGATGACGCGGCAGGCGATCTCGCCGCGGTTGGCGATCAGTATCTTTTCGAACATCAGCCTACATCCTGAAGATGCCGAACCGGGTATCCGGGATCGGCGCGTTGAGGGCGGCACGCAGGGAGAGCGCGATGACCTTGCGGGTATCGGCAGGGTCGATGATCCCGTCGTCCCACAGGCGGGCGGTCGAGTAATAGGGCGAGCCCTGGGTTTCGAACTGTTCCTCGATGGGTTTCTTGAACTCGGCCCGCTCGTTCTCGGTCCACGACTGGCCCTTCGCTTCGAGGGCGTCCTCGCGGACGGTCGCGAGGACATTCGCAGCCGCCGAGCCGCCCATGACCGAGATCCTGGCATTCGGCCACATGAAGAGGAAGCGCGGCTGGTAGGCCCGCCCGCACATGCCGTAATTGCCCGCGCCGTAGGAGCCGCCGACGATGACGGTGATCTTGGGCACATCGGCGCAGGAGACCGCGGTCACCATCTTGGCGCCGTGCTTGGCAATCCCTCCGTGCTCGGCGTCCTTGCCGACCATGAAGCCCGAGATGTTCTGAAGGAACAGAAGGGGGATCTTCCGCTGGCAGCAGAGCTCGACGAAATGGGCGCCCTTCTGGGCGCTCTCGGCGAAAAGAACGCCGTTGTTGCCCAGGATGCCAATATCCTGTCCTTCGATCCTCGCGAAACCGCAGACGAGGCTCTCGCCGTAGCGGGCCTTGAACTCATGGAACTCGGAGCCATCGGTAATCCGTGCAATGATCTCCTTGACGTCGAAGGGCTTGCGGAGGTCGGTCTCCGCCGTGCCCCGCAGCTCCTCCCTCGGATAGAGCGGCTCCTCGTAGTCTTCAGGGAACGGATCCTCACCCCGGGGCAGGGTCGCCACGATCTCTCTTGCGATGGCTAGAGCGTGGGCATCGTTTTCGGCGAGATGGTCCGAGACGCCCGAGATCCGGGTGTGAATGTCGCCGCCGCCGAGGTCCTCGGCACTGACGACCTCGCCTGTGGCGGCCTTGACCAGGGGCGGGCCCGCCAGAAAGATCGTGCCCTGCTCCTTCACGATGACGGTTTCGTCGGACATCGCGGGGACATAGGCGCCGCCCGCGGTCGACGATCCGTGAACGACGGAGATCTGCGGGATTCCCTTGGCGCTCATCCGGGCCTGGTTGTAGAAGATGCGGCCGAAATCGTCCTTATCGGGAAAGACTTCGTCCTGCATCGGCAGGAACGCTCCGCCGGATTCGACGAGGTAGACGCATGGGAGGCGGTTCTCCTCGGCGATCTCCTGGGCGCGCAGGTGCTTCTTGACGGTCATCGGGTGGTAGGTGCCGCCCTTCACCGTGGGATCGTTCGCGGCGATCATGCACAGACGTCCGGAAACCTCGCCGATCCCGGCGATCAGCCCGGCGGCGTGAATATCCCCCGAATACATGCCGTTGGCTGCGAGCTGGCCCAGTTCCAGGAAGTCGGAACCGGGATCGAGCAGGGCATTGATCCGCTCCCGCGCCAGCATCTTGCCACGCTTCTTGTGGCGGAGGTTCCGCTCCTCGCCGCCCCCCTTCCCTGCCTCGTCGATGCGGGCGGAAAGCTCTTCCAGAAGTTCGTCCATCGCGGCCTTGCGGCGGCGGAACTCTTCGCCCGCAGGATCGAGCTTGCTCTCGATGATCGGCACCGGCGCTCCCTTGTCGTTGTCTCTTCTCTTGGCTCGGGCCTTTAGGCGGCCCGGCGCCCCTAGGCCAGCCTTGCCCGAACTTAGGGCTGCATCGCCCGTTAGCGCCCGCAGGAGGACCGGTTTGAACGAACAGGGCGGATTTCTTCAAAGCTGGCATGAGGCCGCGGTCACCGCGACCGGTCTTTTCTGGACCGCCTTCTGGGCATTCTGCCTCGGCTACCTGATCAGCGCCATGATCCAGGTCTTCGTGACCCGGAAGCGCATGCAGGAAACCATGGGAGAGCGTGGCCCGAAGAGCATCGCCCTTGGCAGTTTCTTCGGCTTCATCAGCTCGTCCTGCTCCTTCGCGGCGCTGTCGGCCACGCGGGCGCTCTTTGCCAAGGGAGCCGGGCTCGCCCCCTCGCTCGCCTTCCTCCTCGCTTCGACCAACCTCGTGGTGGAGCTGGGGATCATCATCGCCCTCTTCCTCGGCTGGCAGTTCGTGGTGGGCGAGTATGTGGGAGGTGTCCTTCTGATCCTCCTCATGTGGCTCCTCGTGCGCCTGACGGCATCCAGTGGCCTGATCGACGAGGCCCGGACCCATGCGAAGGAGGAACAGGGCTCGTCCGACGACGACGGACCGGCGGACTGGAAGCAGAAGATCCGCAGCAAGGAGGGCTGGGCCGACGTCGCCTCGCGTTTTTTCATGGAGTGGGCGATGGTGTGGAAGGATGTCACGATCGGCTTCACCATCGCCGGGGCCATCGCGGTCTTCGTGCCCCGCAGCTTCTTCGAGACGCTCTTCGTCGGGTCGGGTTCGGATGACCCGACCTTCTGGCAGCTCCTGCTGCAAAGCCTGGTCGGGCCTGTGGCGGCATTCTTCACGTTCATCGGCTCGATGGGAAACATTCCCCTCGCTGCGG
>CAZAFU010000005.1:0-43386 GCA_964484475.1 uncultured Caulobacterales bacterium
CCGTACTTGTTGTCGAACTTCGACTTGGTGACGGAGTCGTTGACGTTGATCGCGGGGAAGGGAAGCGTCCCGGCCTTCTCCCGTTGGTAGAGCCGCATCACGCCGGTGGTGGTTTCCTCCGTGACGCCCTTGATCGAAGCCTTGACCCGGCTGTAGAAGCCCGGATCACGGTCGAGACGTGCACGGATCGTCTTGAAGAGCGCCTCTTCCTCCTCGTTCTGCGGGTCGGAGATGACCGAGGCGTCCTTCTCGGCTTCCGAACCGAGGAGGATGAGAAGGGTCGCGTCGCCGCCGTCGTCGAGGATCATGTTGGCAAGCTCGCCGTCGGGCCATTCCCAGAGGCGATCGGCGAAGGCCCAGTACTCCTCGAGGGTTTCGCCCTTGTGCGCGAAGACGGGCGTTCCCGAAGCCGCGATGGCCGCCGCGGCGTGGTCCTGGGTCGAGTAGATGTTGCAGCTCGCCCAGCGCACCGTGGCACCCAGCGCTTCAAGGGTGCGGATCAGGACGGCGGTCTGGATCGTCATGTGCAGCGATCCGGCGATCCTCGCGCCCTTGAGCGGCTTGTCCTGCCCGAACTCGGCGCGGGTGGCCATGAGGCCGGGCATTTCGTGTTCGGCGATGGCAATCTCGCGTTCGCCGAATTCGGCGAGGCCGATATCCTTGATAGCGTAGTCCTGGGCCATGATCTCTCCGGTGTTCGTGTCTGACGGGGCGCTAGCAGGAGCCTTGCGCGGATTAAAGCTCTCTCGATGTCAGTTCATGGCGGGATTTCTCCCCCTGGCCGCTCTATCTGCACTGGAACAGGATGGAAGAGGAGCCGCCCCGTGAACGTCACACCGCCGCAGGAAGCCTACGACCTCTACGACCAATACTGCCACGGAGGCTTGAGCCGCCGGGCGTTTTTCGAAGGTCTCGGGAAGCTTTCGGTTACCGGGATGACCACCGCGGCCCTGGCGGCGGCGCTGATGCCGAACTACGCGAAGGCCCAGCAGGTCGCGCCCGATGATCCGGACCTGACCACCGAACGCTTCGCCTACGCCTCCCCTGAGGGCGCGGGCGATATGGAGGGGCTCCTCGCCCTTCCCAGGGGAAGCGAAAAGGTGCCGGCCGTGCTTGTGGTGCACGAGAACCGGGGCCTGAACCCCTATATCGAGGACGTGGCCCGAAGGCTCGCCAAGTCAGGCTATGCCGCCCTCGCTCCCGATGCGCTGTTCCCGCTCGGCGGCTATCCCGGCAATGACGATGACGGCCGGGCCCTGCAGCGCGAGCGCGACCGGGACGCAATGCTCGAGGACTTCATCGCCGGGGCGGAAGCCCTGTCGGCGCATCCCCGCTCGAGCGGAAAGATCGGCGCCGTCGGCTTCTGTTTCGGCGGCTGGGTGGTGAACCACCTGGCGGTCAGGCTGGACCGCCTCGACGCTGCCGTGCCCTATTACGGCGGTTGGCCTGAGGCGGCGGAAGCCAGCGAGGTCTCCGCGCCGCTGATGGTTCATCTTGCGGGTCTCGACGACCGGGTGAATGGCGGCTGGCCGGCCTACGAGGATGCTTTGATGGAGGCCGGCCGGACCTATTCGGTCCACCACTACGAAGGGGTGAACCACGGCTTCCACAACGATTCCACGTCACGCTACGACGAGGCGGCCGCGAAACTGTCCTGGGACCGCACTCTCGATTTCTTCGCCCATCACCTTTCGTAGATCGCCCTCAGTCCCTGGCGGTAGGTGGGGTAGCTGAGGGTGAAGCCCGGCAGGCTCTTCAGCCTGTCGTTCTTCAGCCTCTTGTTCTCGGCGTAGAAACTGCGGGCCATGGGCGAGAGTTCGTGCTCGATGTCTTCGAAGCGCTGGAACGGCGGCGGCTCGATCCCCAGAAGTTCCGCGGCGAAGGTGACCGGGTCCGCCGAAGGGGATGGTTCGTCGTCCGCGAAGTTGACGATGGCCGGCGGGTTCTCCGCCTCGAGGATGGCGCGGAGGCCTGCGGCGATATCATCCCTGTGGATACGGTTGAAGACCTGTCCGGGCTTGTCGATCCGGCGCGTCAGTCCCGCGCGGGCGCCGGGGGTGTCGCCCCTCAGGGAATCGACCGCACTTCGCCCCGGCCCGTAGATCCCCGCGAGGCGGCAGAGGGTCAGTGACGTTCCCTCGGTCGACGAATGTTCCTCCCACGCCCGTTCCGCGGCAAGGCGCTGCATGCCCCGTTCGGTGGAAGGTTCGCAGGGGGTCTCCTCATCGATCCATCGGCCCCCATGGTCACCGTAGACCCCCGAGGACGAAAGGTAGAGAACCTGTGTCCCCGAAAGGAAGGAAGCCTCCGGAAGGCTCTGAAGGGCGGGGCAGGTACGCCCGTCCGGAGGGACGCTGACGATCACCGCGTCGGCTTCTTCGATGAGGTCCTGCCTGAGCGCCTGTCCCGCCTCCCAGACGAAAGGGGAGATTCCGTCCGCCGCGATTTGCATCGCCTTGGCGCGGTCGCGGGTGGTGCCCGTCACTGACCACCCTTCGGCGACCAGGCGTCGGGCCAGGGGCCGGGCCGAATAGCCAAGTCCGATGAAAAGAGCCTTACGTGCCATGACGAAGTTCCTCGATCAGGTCCTGTGAGCGCCGTTCGAGAAGGTCGAGCACATGGTCGAACCCTCCGGGCCCGCCATGGTAGGGGTCGGGGACGTCTTCGGCCAGGTAGCGCTCGACCCTCGCCGTCCAGTCCGGAAGCCGCTGCTCCTCGATGTCCGCGAGATTGGATGCGTCCATGGCGTAGATGTGGTCGAAAAGGTATCCGTCGCCTTGATCGAGGGGGCGTGCCCGGATCAGGTCCAGTTCATAGCCTCGCTCCGCAGCGGCCTCCCGCATGCGCGGGTCCGGAGGATTGCCCGCATGCCAGGCTCCCGTGCCGGCGCTGTCGATGGTCAGCGACAGGCCCGCATCTTCCGCCATCTTGCGCAGGATCCCCTCGGCGGCAGGCGACCTGCATATGTTCCCGAGACAGACGAAAAGTATCTTCGTCATGGCCGTGATCCCCTTTCCCGGGCGATGAACTGCTCGATGCGTTCCTCGAGAACCAGGAGGGGAAGCGCGCCTTCGGCAAGAACCGCGTCGTTGAACCTGCGAAGGTCGAAGCCCTCGCCGAGCTCCGCCTCCGCCCGGGCGCGCAGTTCCTGGATCTTCAGCTCACCGACCTTGTAGGCAAGCGCCTGTCCCGGCCAGGTGATGTAGCGATCGACCTCCCGCTCGATATTGACGCGGCTGAGACCCGTATTCTCGAGCATGTAGGCGATCGCCCTGTCCCGGTCCCATCCGTAGGCGTGGATACCCGTATCGACGACCAGCCGGCAGGCCCGCCACATTTCGTAGGAAAGGGCGCCGAACCGCGTCTCGGGGGTTGCGTAGAAGCCGACCCCGGCGCCGAGACTTTCGGCGTAGAGGGCCCATCCTTCCGTGAACGCCGTGATCCCGAGATGGCGCCGGAAGGGCGGCAGCTCCTCCTCCATGGCAAGCGCGATCTGCAGGTGATGGCCCGGTACGGCCTCGTGGAGGGTGAGGGCCTCGAGCTCGTAGAGCGGGCGGCTTTCGGGCGAGGTCGTATTGACCATGTAGCTACCCGCCCGGCTGCCGTCCGCCGCCGGGGGCATGTAGTAGGCCGTGGTGGTCCCCGCCGCCCTGTCGAGGGGTATGGGCCTGACGTCGTAAGGGGTGCGGGGCAGGCGCCCGAAAAGGCGCACGAGCTGGCCGTCCATCTTCTTCGCTATGACGGCCGCGGCGGCGAGCCGGGCCTCGCCGCTCTTGGGATAATAGGCCGGGTCGGTCCTCAGGTGTTCCTGATAGGCGGCCAGCGAGCCGAACCCCGCCTGTTCCGCGGCGCGAGCCATCTCCGCACGGATGCGCGCCACCTCCGCAAGGCCGAGGCGGTGGACCTCCTGCGCCGTCAGGTCCGTGGTTGTGTAGGTCCTGACGCGATCCTGGTAGAAAGCCTCGCCGCCGGGGAGGCTGGAGATGCCGGGCTCGGTCCGGCAGGCGGGCCTGTAGGTGGTCTCGTAGAAGCGTCCGAAGGCTTCGAGGGCGGGCAGGATCTCGGTTTCGACGATCATCGCCGCCTCGGCGCGCCGGGGGGCATTTGCGCTGAACGGCGCGAGGAAAACCGATTCGGAGAGATCCGCTTCGAGATGGGCCCGGTAGGTTCGCTCGAAACCCTCCATGGGGCGGCACGGCTGGGTCCAGCCTTCCTCCACGGCTTCCGCAAGCCTCGATACGGCGCCGGCGAGGTAGCTGTCCGCCCCGCGTAACCTTTCGAGATAGGCCGCCGCGTCGGCGTCGCTTTCGATCGTCGTCTGGCCGGCAAGGGAAACGAGGGCGGAATGCGGCGCGCTGTAGGTGGTGATGGTGAGATAATGGCCGTTGTGGCCGGCGGCCCGGATGGCGCTGTCGAGGTGATGATCGAGAACCTCCCGGTTCACCCACGCAGCGCTTCCGGCAGGCGGGCGGGGAAGCGCGCGCAGTCGGTCGAGGAGGGCCCGCCGCACCTCGACCCCCCGCCAATAGGCATCAAGGCCGGTATCAGGGAGCCTGCCTTCGGCCGCGTCGTCGCCGAGCTGTGCGGCGAGCACGGGATCCTCCTCGAGGACCAGGGCCCAGTGATCGGCGATGACGGCATCGAGGCTGTCGGCGGCCTCGCGCGTTTCGGGAGCGCTGGCGCAGGCGGCGAGGAGGAGAAGGGAAACGAGGCGGAAGCGGGAGAACATCACGGGCCGTGCCTTAACGGCTTTCCACTGGTTTTGCACCGCTCCCTCCTGCATGTCGTCAGCCGCCCCCGCCCATGCTAGGATTCTACCCTGTGAGTTCGCCCGCCGCGATAAACCTGATCGATTCCGAACCGCTCCCGCGCGTCAAGGTCGTGCTGCCGATGCCCATGGGGCGCGGCTATGATTATCAGGTGCCGGAAGGCCTCGCCCTGCAGCCGGGGGATTTCGTCACCGTCCCCCTCGGCCCGCGGCGGGTCACCGGTGTGGTCTGGAACGAAGGTCCCGATACGGAGGTGCCCGACGAGAAGCTGAAGCCGGTCGCGGCACGCTTCGACGTTCCGCCGCTTTCGCCCCGGCTTCTCGGTTTCGTAGACTGGGTGTCGCGATACTACATGGTCACGCGGGGCGCCGTTCTCCGCCTCGTTCTGAGGGGCGAGCAGGGTCTTTCGGAGGTGCGCGGACGAACCGGTTTCCGGCGCAGGCCGGAGCTGCCCGAAGGCCTGAGGCTGACCCCGAAGCGTGAAGCTGTCCTCAGGGCCGCAGGTGATCGCGCCCTTTCCGCGCGGGAGCTCGCCGAGGCTGCCGGCGTGACCGAAGGGGTGGTCCGTTCCCTCGCCGAGGCGGGCGCCCTCGACGCGGTGATGTTCGATCCCGACCCGCCCTTCGGGGCACCCGACCCCCACCGTCCGGGCCGCAACCTCGAAGCCGGGCAGGAGCGGGGTGCGGAAGTGCTCAGGCAGGCCGTCCGGGAGGGCGAGGGAACCGTACTCCTCGACGGCGTGACCGGTTCGGGGAAGACCGAGGTCTATCTCGAGGCGGTGGCCGAGGCCCTCAGGCGGTCCGATGACGGGCAGGTTCTCGTCATGCTGCCGGAGATCGCGCTGACCCTTCCGTTTCTCAAGCGTCTCGAGGAACGTTTCGGAACCGCGCCCGCGCACTGGCATTCCGAATGTTCGTCCGCCCAAAGACGACGGGTCTGGAAAAGGGTCCTCGACGGATCGTGCCGGCTGGTCGTCGGTGCACGCTCGGCTCTCTTCCTGCCGTGGCAGAACCTCCGCCTGATCGTCGTCGACGAAGAGCACGACGCTGCCTACAAGCAGCAGGACGGCATCCTCTACCACGCCAGGGACATGGCGGTGGCAATGGGCAGCCTGCAGAGGTTTCCCGTCATCCTGGCATCCGCGACACCGTCACTCGAGACCGTGGCCAATGTCGAAGAGGGCCGCTATGGCCGGGCCGTGCTCCCCGGGCGTTTCGGTCCGGCCGAGATGCCGGACATCCGCATTCTCGACATGCGGGAGAACGCTCCCACTACGAATGAATGGCTGGCGGAGCCCGCAATCGCCGCGGTCACCGAAACCCTCGCCGCGGGCCATCAGGCGCTCCTCTACCTCAACCGGCGCGGCTATGCCCCGGTTACGCTCTGCCGCCGTTGCGGCGAAAGGATCACCGCGCCCGACAGCGACACATGGCTGGTCGAGCATCGGTTCACAGGGCGGCTCGTCTGCCATCAGACGGGTTTTTCGATGCCGAAGCCCAGGGTCTGTCCCCACTGCGGGGGTGAGGATACCCTCGCGGCATGCGGCCCCGGCGTCGAGCGGGTCGCCGAAGAGGCGAAGGAGCGCTGGCCCGATGCGCGGGTCGAGATCTTCTCCTCCGATACCGTCGAGGCGCCGGGTGCTGCCAGGGAGCTCCTTGCCCGGATGACCGCCGGGGAGATCGACATCCTGGTTGCGACCCAGGCTGCCGCAAAGGGGCACAACTTCCCGGGCCTCACCCTCGTGGTGGGCGTCGATGCGGATCTCGGCCTTTCGGGCGGCGACCTGCGTGCGGCGGAGAGAACCTACCAGGTCCTGACCCAGGTCGCGGGGCGTGCCGGACGTTCATCCGCACCCGGCAGGGTCATCCTCCAGACCTACCAGCCCGATCACCGGGTCGCACAGGCTCTCGCGCAGGGCCAGCGGGACGGCTTCTTCGGGGTGGAGCTTGAAAGCCGCAGGGACATGGGCCTGCCTCCCTACGGAAGGCTCGGTGCGGTCATCCTTTCGGCCAAGGACGAAACCAGGCTCAACGCCGAGGCAGGAGCGCTCGCCCGGGCCGTTCCGCAGGCGGAAGGTGTCGAGGTCTGGGGGCCCGCTCCCGCGGCGTTCTACCGCCTGCGCGGGGTCTACCGCCAGCGCTTCCTCATCAAGAGCGACAAGAAGCGCAACCTTCAGGCGTTCGCCGCCGATTGGCTGGGCAGGGTCAAGCCGACGAATGCCGTCAGGCGCGCTGTCGATATCGACCCCTATCATTTCCTCTGATCACCAGGGGATTTCGTCGCCCTTGTAATCGAGGAACGCGGCCTTGTCCGACGGCTGAAGGCGATCGATGATGCCCGCCAGCCCGCGCGCGCTTTCGGGCGCGTCGATGTTGCCATTCGGCCCGCCCATATCCGTCCGTACCCAGCCCGGGTGCAGCGTTCCGACCGCGATGCCCTTCTCCTTCAGCTCGTTCGCAGCGCAGCACATGGCCATGTTGAGGGCAGTCTTCGACGTCCTGTAGGCGACGGCGTTGCCGGACGCATCGCCGATCGACCCCATCTTGGAAGTGATGGCGACGAGTTTCCGGCCTTCCGATTTCAGAACGTGGGGAAGGAAGGTCTGGAGGGTCTTCACGGTACCGACGAGGTTGACTTCGGCCGTCTTGAGAAGGGCGCCGGGCGTCACGTCCGCAAAGCTCTGGCTTCCCTTGTCCGGCCCGTAGATGCCCGCGTTGGCGATCACGATGTCGATGGCTTCGGTGATCGTGGCGCCCAGACGCTCGAGGGCTTCGTGGTCGGTCGTATCGAGCTCGTGGACCGTGACGTCGCCGTCGATGGCGTCGAGGTCCCCGGCTTCCTCCGGCCGGCGGCAGGTGGCGTGGACCCTGTTTCCGCCACCGGCGTAGTGACGGACGAGTTCGAGACCGATGCCGCGGTTCGCGCCGGTGATCAGGACGGTGGACATGGCAGGCTCCCTTTTCGTGGTGCCTGCCATTTAGTCCGGGGCGGGTCGCCGCCTAGAGGAGCTCGACCCCCACCGCCGTCGCCTCGCCGCCGCCGATGCAGATCGCGGCCGCTCCGCGTTTGAGGTTCCTGTGCCGCAGCGCGTTGACCAGCCCGGCGACGATGCGCGTACCGCTGGCGCCGATGGGATGCCCGAGCGCGCAGGCGCCGCCATTCACGTTCATCCGTTCATGCTCGATCCCGAGCTCCTCCATGGCGGCGAGGGGTACCACCGCGAAGGCCTCGTTGACCTCGAAAAGATCGTAGTCGGACTGCCTGCTCCCTTCGGCGTCGAAGAGCTTCTGCAGCGCGCCCACCGGCGCCGTCGTGAACCAGGCGGGCTCCTGGGCGTGGCTGGTCATGCCGGTCAGCTTCGCGATCGGCTGCACCCCGCGCCGTTCGGCCTCGCTCTGGCGCATCATCACCACGGCGGCGGCGCCGTCGGAGATCGAACTGGCATTGGCTGCCGTGACCGTCCCGGTATCGCGACGGAAGGCGGGTTTGAGCTGCGGGATCTTTTCCCGCCTGGCCTTGAAGGGCTGCTCGTCCTTTTCGATCACCACCGTTCCGGTGCGGGTCTCGAGATTGATATGGACGATCTCGTCCGTGAACGCCTCCTGCGAGGCCGCGAGCGCACGGTCGAGGCTCGCGATCGCGTATTCGTCCTGGCTTTCGCGGCTGAATTCGTACTTGTCCGCGCAGAGCTCCGCGAAAGTGCCCATCAGGCCGCCTTCATAGGCATCCTCGAGCCCATCGAGAAACATGTGGTCGATGACCTGTCCGTGCCCCATGCGATAGCCGGAACGGGCCTTGGGAAGAAGGTAGGGGGCGTTGGTCATCGATTCCATGCCGCCGGCCACGCCGACCTTGAGGGAACCTGCCGCAAGGCCCTGCGCCATCATCATGATGGTCTTCATGCCCGAGCCGCACATCTTGTTGACCGTCGTGCAGGGTACGGACTTGGGCAGCCCGGCATGGATCGCCGCCTGGCGCGCCGGTGCCTGTCCCTGACCTGCGGGGAGCACGCAGCCCATCAGCACCTCTTCGATATCCTCCGGCCCCAGACCCGCGCGCTTGACCGCGCCACGGATTGCGGCCGCCCCGAGTTTGCTGGCGGGCAGGTCGGCCAGCTCGCCCTGGAGGCCTCCCATCGGCGTCCGGGCCAAGGAAACGATGACAATAGGGTCGTCGGTGGGCAGTCGCATGGTGCGCTCCTTCAAGGCTTGCTGGAATCTCGAACGCCTCTAGCGAAAAGGAGCCTCACGGTCACCTCGGCCGCTCCGCCTGCTTCCCGGCCTCGCCAGGAGCGCGAACATCAGGATGAGAACCAACAATGGCCACCACGGGGTCCCCGCCGCCGACATGGCAGCTTCGGCGGGGGCGGCGCCCGCTTCGGGTGGGATGTCCTGGCTCGGCTGAAGCATGATGAACCGTTTATTGCTGCGGTGCATATAACACCACCAAACCGTCCGGGTTGCGAGCGGAGCCTTCAAGTCGGCAGGAGCGTTGCCCTATTCGTGATCGAGCGCGTCGTTCAGCTCGTCCTTGGTCATGTCGGAGCGCCCCTCGATGTCTTCCTCCCGCGCAAGATCGTAGAGCTCGTCCTTCGTTTTCCGGGAAAGCGAGGCGGCACTGCCTTTCCTGCGACCGTTTGCATCCGTCGCCCCGTCGATCGCGTCGATCAGCTCGTCCTTGGTCATGTCCGAATAGCCGGTGAGGTCGAGATCCTTCGCCCGTTCGACCAGCATGTCCCTCGTCGGGCCGTCCGCCTTGATCCGCGAGACCTTGTCCCGGACATCGTCCGGCTGGTCGACATACTGCCCGTCACCGCTCTTCTTCTTCTCGGTCGAGCGGGCATACTCGTCTTCGGTCAGCAGCATCCTCACCTTTTTCGGCAGGTAGCGCTCACCGGACTCAAGACTTTCCTCGCCAGACTTCGTGCCCCAGTCCTCCTTGGTCCACTGGTGCAGGTCGGTGTCGTCCTGATCGGGCCCGTCATCCTCGTAGCCGCCGCCGCGTTTCTTGTACTCCTGCACGGCCATCTGCGCCTTGCGTGCGGACCACTGGCCGGGCTCGCCGCCCTTGTCGGACCTGGTGATCTCGTCCTTGACCTCTTCCCAGAGCTTGGGATCCGTCTTCGTCGCCTCGGCCATACCGCGTCTCCTTTTCAGGGCTCGCGGTCGTAACAGGGCCGTTGCTCGAGCTGTTCCGCCCTGCCTCTCAGCCGCAGACCGGGCAGGCGGGATCCCTCGGTAGGGCCACCCGCCTGACGGACCCCTCACGGGCATCGGCAACGAGCAGGTGCCCTGCGAGGCTCGGGGTCATACCGAGAAGGAACTTGATCGCCTCGGTCGCCGCCAGGCTTCCGACCAGTCCGACCACGGGGCCGAGCACGCCATCGCGATCGCAAAGGCCATCCTCGCCCGCGCCCTCAGGAACGAGACAGGCATAACAGGGACCTTCCCCCCGGGGCATACCGAAGAGCCCGACCTGGCCTTCGAACCTCGATGCCGCCGATGACAGGAGCGGGCGTCCGGCCGCGAGGCAGGCGCGATTGATGGCATGGCGGGCTTCGATCCTGTCCGTCCCCTCGATCACGAGATCGACCCCCGCAAGAAGCGCCGGTGCGTCCGCGGAAGGAAAACGCGCGGCGATTGCCTGGACGGAGAGCGCAGGATCAATGGCAAGCAGAGCGCTCTTCGCGGCCTCGGCCTTGGGCTGGCCGATATCGCTCTGCCTGTAGAGGATCTGACGCTGGAGGTTCGAAAGCTCCACATGGTCCGGGTCGCAGACGATGATCCGGCCGACCCCGGCAGCGCCGAGATAGGCGAGGATCGGGCACCCCAGCCCGCCCGCGCCAACCACCAGCACCGAGGAACGTGCGAGTTTCTTCTGGCCCTGCCCGCCGATCTCGGGGAGCAGGAGGTGGTGTTTGTGCCGGGGGCCGCTCACACCCCCGTCGAGCCGAAACCGCCTTCGCCGCGCAGCGTTTCAGGCAGGGTCTCCACCGCGCCGAACTGGGCGCGCAGATAGGGCGCAACGACGAGCTGGGCGATGCGCATACCCCTTTCGATCACGAAATCATCCTGCCCGAGATTGATCAGAAGGACCTTCACTTCGCCGCGGTAGTCCGCGTCGATCGTCCCGGGCGCGTTGACCACCGTCACCGCATGTTTCGCTGCGAGGCCCGACCGGGGACGGACCTGACCCTCGGTCCCGCGGGGGAGGGCGATCCTGAGGCCCGTCGGGACCATCGCCCGCTCCCCGGGTGCCAGCGTGAGCGGGGCATCGATCGCGGCACGCAGATCGGCCCCGGCACTGTCTTCGGTCTCGTAGCCCGGCAGCGGCAGGTCTTCACCGTGCGGGAGGCGGTGCAGCAGGACTTCGGTCAAGGAAGCTCCCTCCTCAGATCTTGGTGTTCTTTTTCAGAACTTCGCCGGCAAGGTAAAGGGAGCCGCAGATCAGGATGCGGGGCTGGCCCTCGCCCGACCTGCCAAGGGCGGAGACCGCGTGTTCGAGCGCCGCTTCGATGCCGGTGAAGGCTCGCGAGGGAATGCCTGCCCTGGCCGCTTCGTCTGCGAGGCTTTCGGGGTCCCTCGCGGCGGGGGTGTCCGCTTCGACCGTGAGAACCGCCGAGGCGATGTCCGCGAAGGGGGCAAGGAAGCCGGCTGCGTCCTTGTTCTTCTGCATGCCCACGATGAGGATCAGCGGCTTGGGGCTCTTTTCTTCGAGATCGGCCATCGCGCGGGCGAGGGCCCGCGCTGCATGGGGATTGTGACCACCGTCGAGCCACAGCTCGCCGGGATCCCCCTTGTGACGGGTGACGATCGAAGTGAGCGCGCCGGGGGAGAGGCGCTGCAGCCGCGCCGGCCACTCGGCGGCCTCGATGCCCAGGCCGATCATGTCGTCCGAGGGGGCAAGGCCCGCAGCCTTCAACGCCGCCACCGCAAGACCCGCATTGTCGATCTGGTGACTTCCCTGGAGCCTGGGCAGCGGAAGGTCGGAGAGTCCCCGCTCGTCCTCATAGGTGAAGCCGCCGCCTTCCCGGCTGATCTGCCAGTCCTCGCCGAGGACATGCTGCTCCGCGCCGAGGGCCAGGGCCCTGTTCCTGAGGACCTCGAGCACTTCTGCGGGCTGCCTGCCGGTGACGAACTTGCATCCGGGCTTGATGATGCCGGCCTTCTCGCCCGCGATCTGCTCCAGCGTATCGCCGAGCCAGTCCATGTGGTCATAGCCGATGGGTGTGATCACCGCGGCCCGGGGGTCGGGAACGACATTGGTCGCATCGAGGCGCCCGCCAAGGCCGGTCTCAAGGAGGACGACGTCGCCCGGTGTTTCCGCGAAAGCCAGGAAGGCCGCCGCCGTTGCGGCCTCGAAATAAGTCAGGGGAAGATCCCCGGCTGCCGCTTCGCACCGTCCCAGCACCCGTGCCAGTTCCTGGTCGGAAATCTGGTCACCGGCGACGACGATCCTCTCATTGAACCGGACGAGATGGGGGGAGGTGTAGACATGGACCCGCAATCCCGCGGCCGCGAGGATCGTCCGCATGTAGGCGATGGTCGATCCCTTGCCGTTGGTCCCGGCAACGTGGACGACCGGCGGCAGGGCCTTGTGTGGATCACCCAGCCGCGCCAGCGCGGCCTCGATCCTGTCGAGCCCCAGATTGATGGTACGCGGCGAGGCGTTCTCGAAGCGGGTAAGAAGACGCTCGACTTCCGCACGGGCGGCGGGGGTGGCTGTCATCTATTCTGCAGCTTTCGGAAGCTCTCCGGGTTCGGCTTCCGTCTCTTCCGTTTCCGGGGGAGCGTCGATGGCTTCGGCCTCGTTCTCTTCGGCGGCCTGTGGCTCCTCGTCGACGACCGGTGCGATCGCGATGACCTCGCCATCGCTGGCCTCCATGAGGACGCTCAGGATCCGTCCGAGTTCCGCCGCCTGCTGGCGCCGGTCGGTCACCCTGTCGATCATGCCCTTGTCGAGAAGGTATTCGGCGCGCTGGAAGTCCTCGGGCAGCTTCTCGCGGATGGTCTGTTCGATGACCCGGGGACCCGCGAAACCGATCAGCGCACCGGGTTCTGCGATGTGGATGTCGCCAAGCATCGCGTAACTCGCCGTCACGCCGCCGGTGGTGGGGTTGGTCAGGAGCACGATGTAAGGCAGTCCGGCCTCGCGCACCTTCTGCACCGCGATGGTCGAGCGGGGCATCTGCATCAGGGAGAGGATGCCCTCCTGCATGCGGGCGCCGCCGCTGGCCGTGACGACGATCAGGGCCGCGCCGCTCTCGATGGCGACATCGGCGGCCTTCAAGAGGCCCTCGCCGATGGCGGTCCCCATCGATCCGCCCATGAACGCGAAGTTCTGAACCGCCACGACGACGCGGCGGCCACCGAGGTGGCCCTTGCCGACCACCAGGGCATCGCGCTCCCCGGTCTTGCGCCGGTAATCGCGCAGGCGCCCCGAATAGGGCTTGGTATCCTTGAATTTCAAGGGATCATCATGGGTCTCGGGCAGCGCGACGCGCTCCCACCCCTCACCGAGGAGATGGTCGAGGCGGGCCTTCGGCGCGATCGGCATGTGGTGGCCGCAGCTGGGGCAGACCATCTGCTCGTGCTCGAGATCGCGGTTGAACGTCATCTGTTCGCAGGCCGGGCAGCGCGTCCAGAGCGTGTCCTGGCTGTCGTCCTGATGCCGAAACATCTTCTTGATGCCGGGCGGTGTGATATCGGAAAGCCAGTTCATCGGATCATCCTCAAAGCTCGGTCGCGGCCGGTCGGGCGTTGTGGGTCGCGTCCGCGAGGGTTCGCGCCAGCTCGACCGCAGCGTCCACCCCTTCTAGCGCAAGCGCTTTGACGATCGCTGAACCCACCACCACCGCGTCCGCACAATTCGCGGCGGCGCCCGCCGAGGCCGCATCTTTGATGCCGAAACCTGCGGCAATCGGCAAGTCGGTGTGCGCGCGCAGCCGCGTGATGGCGTCGCCGAGATCCCGGGCCTCGGCCGAACGGCCGCCGGTCACGCCCGCCACGGCCACGTAATAGAGAAAGCCCGATGCCCCGCGCAGGACCTCGTCGATGCGCCGCTCCTTCGTGGTGGGGGTCGCAAGGCGAATGAGGTCGAGCCCGCCGGCCTTGGCCTGGGTTTCGAGGGGGCCGCTCTCCTCGGGCGGTAGGTCCACGATGATCAGGCCATCGACCCCCGCCGCAGCCGCGTCGGAACAGAAGCCTTCGCCATAGGCGAGGACCGGATTGGCATAGCCCATGAGGATGATAGGCGTGTCGAACCCGGCGCCACGGAAGCGTTCGACCATGCCGAGGGTCTTCTTGAGGGTCTGTCCGGATCGCAGGGCTCTCTGGCCCGCTTCCGCGATCGTCGGGCCATCGGCCATGGGATCGGTGAAGGGAAAACCGATCTCGATCAGGTCGGCGCCGGCTTCCGGCAGGCCGTGCAGCAGTCGCTCGGAAGCTGCAAGATCGGGATCGCCCGCCATGAGGAAGGGAATGAAGGCCGTGCGGCCATCCGCGCGGAGGCGGTCGAAGGTTGTCTTGATCCGGGTCACGCCGCGTGGAGTGCCCCGGCTGGAACCGAAGCGCAAGCCTTGGCGCACGGGCTGCCTCCCGGTTTCATCGGCAAGGCCAGCAGGACCCGCCGATGGGACTGCCGGGCGGCACCCGCGGGGCGATCGGTTCGGGCGCGACTGGCGGTGCGTTGCGTTCGAGATGGGCGGTGATCTGCGAGGCGAGGGCGCCGCGATATCCGTCGTCTTCAGCAAAGCTGTCCCTGAGCGCCGTCAGGACGTCGCGCAGCTCTCCTTGTACGGGGAGGGAGGCCGAAGAGCGGTCGGCCGCGATGAGATGAGCCACGAGCCGTCCTTCCGCGGCGGCAGCAAGGGTTTCCTGACGGCTACCCCTGCGGGGGCCTTCGGTGACCGATGAGACGATCCGCTCCAGCACGTCATCGAGGGAGGGGGCATCCTCGTTCCGTGCTTCGAACTGGGCAATCCGTTCGAGCCTTGCCGGCGCGAGGAGGCTGGCGAAGCTGATGTCGGCCGCGTTTTCGGCCGCGCTGACGAGGTCGAAAAGCGGCCCCGTTTCCGCCGCGACACTCTCGCGCATCCCGGGCCGTTGGAAGGGATCGGCCCGCGGGGTGAGGATCTCGAGCACCCGGTCGGGAATGTCGAGGGCCTCCGGTGTGACCGTCCGGAGCACCGCATCGAGGGCCCGCATCTGTTCCTTGGCCGGAACGATCACCACGCGACCTTCGTCCTGGCCCGATTTTGCGTATTGATAGCTCGCGCCGCCGATGGGCTTGGCCGCCGCTGCCGTCTGGTAGCGGTGATAGAGATAGATCGGCACCAGGACCTCGTGCAGCATGCCCCGGGGCAGTCCCTCCGCCAGCCGGTCGGGCCCGAAGGCTTCAAGCGCGATGCGCCGGACCTCCATCACGTTGGCAAGCTCGTCCACGGGGTCGGCGCCATTGTCCCAGACCGAAGCGAGGGGATGGGCCGTGTCCACGCCCCGGCCCTCGGCATCCTCCACGAAAAGAAGGCCCCGCTCCCTCGCCTCCGCGACGACCGCGTCGCCGCTCTCCTCACCATAGAGCCACCGGACCGTCAGCCTGTCCCAATCTCCGAGCCCGGCGTCGTAGGTCCGCGAGAAATCGAGCTCGCCATCCTTTGCGATCACCCAGGGCGCCGGGTAATCCATCACCGACGCGCGGTCATTGGCACTGGCGGCGAAGTTGTGCCCGAAGCCCAGGGCATGGCCGACCTCATGGGCGGAAAGCTGCCTGATCCTCGCAAGGGCGAGTTCGACCGGATCGTCGGCCTCGCCGCTTCCGGTGTTCGCAGTCCCGGCAAGACCCTCGAAGATCATCCGGTCCTGCCTGACCCGCTGCGAGCCGAGGATGACGTGACCCTTGACGAATTCACCGGTCCTCGGATCGGCAACGCCCCCTCCGTAGGACCAGCCGCGGGTCTGGCGGTGCACCCATTGGATGACGTTGTAGCGCGCATCGAGCGGGTGGACGCCCTCGGGCAGGACCTCGACGCGGTAGCCGCCGGGATAGCCCGCCGCGGCAAAGCCCTCCGCCCACCAGCTCGCCCCTTCGACAAGGGCCGAGCGGACCGGTTCGGGCGCGCCGCGGTCGACGTGGAAAATGATGGGCTCGTCCGCCGAGAGACGGTGGCGCATGGCGAAGGTCCTGCGGACCGGCTCGTCAAGGGGGGCGGAGAAATCGTAGAAGGGAAGGTCGAAGGTGCCGACGCGCGGGTCGTAGTCCCGCGTCTCGTAGCCTTCTTCGGGAAGGGCGACGAAGCTGTGATGGACGGTCATGGTCACGGCGCCGGGATAGGGGGCCGTCTGCCGGACCTCCGGCCCGGGATCCGACGAGGTGAAGGTCAGCTCCGTATCGATCTCGGTATTGAGCGGAAATGTCAGGATGCCGTCGGGCGCGACCCGGGAGCGATCCTTCTCCAGGCTGAAGCTGCCGCTGCCGTCTTCCTCGAGCCGGTCGGCAAGTCCGAGCAGATCGGCCATGAGAAGCGGCCCGATATCGAAGGTGACGCTTCCATCGGTCTCCTCGATCACGTCGCCGGAGAAGATGACCGATCGCGCGAAGCTCTCTTCGACGGCCCGCCGCTCGTCCGGGTTGTCGGACGAGGCCCGGTAGGACTGGTTCTCGACCTCCGCCGTGACGCGGCCTCCCGCCACGCGGAACCTGACGATGACCCCGGAGGTGCCCCAGCCCCTGTCGAGGCCGATGGGGTTCGAGCCGAGGCCGGAGGTCAGGCGCATGGCGTGGATCACCCTGAGCGCCGTTCCGTCAGGGCCGGGGCCGGGGAGGGTTGCGATCATGCCGCCGTTCTCGCCGCGCTCGACGGGCAGCAGTTTCGGCTCCGCGCTCCCGTCATGGGGGTGCGCGAAGGCCGCCGCCGTGAGCACAAGCAGGACGGCGGCGAGAGTCATCAGACGCGGCATGAAACCCCCGGGGAAGCAACTGAGCGTGAGAGACTAACGCCTCGGCATTGACTGTCCACTAAGCGGGGCAGGCCGAGGAGACGGCGGATCGATGCCGAAGGCCGTCCGCGGGCCCGTTGGACGCAGCGCCCCACCGACAGGTCCGTTGCCCGTCGTCAGACCTCGACGCCCAGCGCCTTGGCGACGGTGAAGACGTCCTTGTCCCCCCGGCCGCACATGTTGAGGAGCAGGATCTCGTCCCTGTCCATCTCCGCCGCGACATCCAGGGCCCTCGCCAGGGCGTGGCTCGGCTCGAGAGCGGGGATGATGCCTTCGAGGCGGGCACAGAGCTTGAACGCGTCCAGGGCTTCGTCATCGGTGGCGGAAATGTACTGGACCCGCCCTGCTTCGTGCAGGAAGGCGTGCTCGGGCCCGATCCCGGGATAGTCGAGACCCGCCGAGATCGAATGGGCGTCGTCGATCTGTCCGTCCTCGTCCTGGAGGAGATAGGTCTTGTTGCCGTGCAGGATCCCGGCCCGCCCGCCGGTGAGGCTCGCCGCGTGTTCGGCCGTATCGAGGCCTTTCCCCGCCGCCTCGACACCGATCAGACGGACGTCCTTGTCGTCGAGGAAGGGATGGAACAGGCCGATCGCGTTGGAGCCGCCGCCGATGCAGGCCATCGCCACGTCGGGCAGCCGCCCCTCGCGGTCGAGCATCTGCCGCTTCGCCTCGTGGCCGATGACCGACTGGAAATCCCGGACCATCATCGGATAGGGGTGCGGGCCTGCCGCCGTGCCGATCACGTAGAACGTGTCCTCGACATTCGTCACCCAGTCGCGGAGCGCATCGTTCATCGCGTCCTTGAGGGTGCCCTTGCCCGAGGTCACGGGCATGATCTCGGCGCCGAGGAGCTTCATGCGGAAGACATTGGGCTTTTGCCGCTCGACGTCCGCCGCGCCCATGTAGACCGTGCAGGGAAGGCCCATCAGCGCGCAGATCGTTGCCGTCGCGACGCCGTGCTGTCCGGCTCCCGTTTCCGCGATGATCCTCGTGCGGCCCATCCTCCTGGCAAGAAGGACCTGCCCGACGCAATTGTTGATCTTGTGGGCGCCCGTGTGGTTGAGCTCGTCGCGCTTGAGGTAGATCTTCGCGCCCTTGCCCGAAGCCGCGTTCTTGCGGACATGGTCCGTCAGGCGTCCCGCATAGGTGAGCGGCGAGGGGCGCCCGACATAGTCCTCGAGCAGCCTGTCGAGCTCCGCCTCGAACCCCGGATCCGCCTTGGCATCCTGGTAGGCCCGGTCGAGCTCGAGAATGAGCGGCATGAGGGTCTCGGCGACGTAACGTCCGCCGAACGCGCCGAAATGACCGTCGGCATCGGGGCCGGTGCGGTAGCTGTTGAGGGGTGCGGGGCGGGCGTCGTCTGGCATCGGGATCTCCTCGGAAGCCGGGGCCTAGCCGAACTTTGGCGCAAGGGCCATGCCGTCCCGGCGCGTAAAAATGCGCCAGCCGCGCCCCTGCCTGAGAGGAGGCCGGTCCCGTCCCGGCTTCAGCGTTCGCGCCAGGCCGACCGCGCGGCCTCGGCAAAGGCCGCCATCAGCTCGGGATCCTTCACCCCCCGTTCCCGCTCGATCCCCGAGGAGACGTCCAGTCCTGCGAACCGGTCGTTCTTCGCGCCCTCCCTGACGGCGTCGGCGGCATTGTCGGGAGCCAGCCCGCCGGCGAGAAGAAAATGGCGTTCACCCTCATGGGCTTCGAGCGCAGACCAGTCGAAGGTCTGGCCGTGCCCGCCCTGGGCCAGTCCGGCACGGGGCGGTTTCGCATCGAAAAGGAAAGCGCTGCCATAGCGGGCGTCCGCGGCCCGCACATCCGCTGCGGCCTCGACGGGAATGGCGCGAAGGACGGGGAGCCCGACCTCCTTTTCGACCCGTTCCGCGAAGGCATCGCTTTCCCCGCCGTGAAGCTGGATGCGGTCGAGACCGACGGCCGAATGGGTCGCGGCGATCTCCTCGATCGCGTTGTCGGCGAAAAGCCCGACCACCTCGGCCTGTCCGTAAAGGGCGTCGCGGACCTTCCGGGCCTCGCGCAGATTGACCTTCCGCGGACTTTTCGGCGCAAAGACGAGGCCCCCGAGCTGCGCTCCGGCGGCGACCGTCGCTTCGGCGTCGGCCTCGGTCCTGAGGCCGCAGAACTTGATCAGGAGAGGCCGGCTCACGTCTGCGGGGCTGCCAGCCGGACCCTTTCGGGAACCCTGTCTTCAGGGCCTGCCGCCGGGGCGGGACGGCTCCGCGCCATCTGGAGCTCACGCTCGAGCTTGGCGATCTCCGCGCGCCGTTCATTGGCGCGGGTCCTGAGGCGGCTGGTCGAGATCCACATGCCGAGGGCACCGAGGATCACGCCGACAACCATGGTGCCGGACAGGCCGGCCCAGAGCGGCATGTCGAAGGCGAGGGCCGGGTCATCCAGTGAAAACGGGTCGAAGCTGATCCTGACCGGAACGCGGTTGGCCACGAGAAACGCGACCAGGACCGGTGCGAGCGCTGCGAGGAAGACGGTTGAAAGAAAGCGAGCCATGACCGTGAGCTATGGCAAGCCCGGCGGAAAAAGGAAAGCGTCAGCCGCTGGCCGCCAGCACCCGGGTTGCGCGGGCGTCGCCGGAGGGCTCGTCATTGATCCGTTCACGGATTTCCTTGCCGGCCTTGAAGAAGGGTGCCCATTTCTCCTCGACATGGACGACCTCGCCCGTGCGCGGGTTGCGACCGGCGCGCGCCTCGCGGTGCCTGACCGAGAAGGCCCCGAAGCCGCGGAGTTCGACCCGGTCCCCCCTTGCGAGGGAATCCGTGATCTCGTCGAAGATCACGTTGACCATCCGTTCCACGTCCTTGGCGAAAAGATGCGGGTTCTCCTCCGCGAGAACCTGGATGAGTTCTGATTTGATCATTCCGTTCCCTCGCGCCGCCGGCCCCGACGCCCTCTTGATTTTCTGCTCTTCACACCCTCGAAATAAACATGGGCTAATTTCATCAAGAAAAACATCAATTTTATCATTCAGTCAACGTCTCCGATCGCAAGATGCCGGAAACGCAAGCCTTTTGACCGAATCTGCGCGCAAAACGGCGTGACCCGGAAAGTCTTGCTGCCATGGGTTGCGAGGTCGACGTCCCGCCCCTTGCGCTTCGCCGGTCGATCCCCCAACCGAAGCGGGTTTTGCGTAAGAGGTGATGATGCGGTTCGTTCTGCTGCTGGGCGTCGTTTCATGGAGCGTAGGTGCCGCGCAAGCTTCCGCGAACACCTTCGACCGGCTTGTTGTCAGGGCCGAGCGGCAGGATGCGATGACCGCGGAGCCGGCGAGCCTCAGCCTGATCGATGACGATATTCCAGGCTTCCTGTCGCCGCGAGCGCCGGCGGAACTGCTGAACCGCGGGGCCGGGGTCTTCGTTCAGGCGGGATCGGGGCGGGAGCATCTGACCGCGATCAGGTCTCCCGTGCTGACCGGCGGTGCCGGCGCGGGGTCCTTCCTGTTCCTGCAGGATGGCGTTCCCCTGCGGGCCGCAGGCTTTGCGAACGTCAACGGCCTCTTCCACGCGGCCTTCCCGTTCGCCGACCAGGTGCTGGTCCAGCGCGGCCCCGGGGATGTCGGTTACGGCGCCAACGCGCTGCACGGCATCATCGATGTCAGGACCCCTTCTCCGGGCGAAGGCCCCTCGGCCCTGACGGTCGGCGCTGGCTCCTTCGGTCGCATCCGGGGGCAGGCGGAGATCGCGACCGAGCGCCTGAGTGCGGGGGTGAGCGTGTTCGAGGACGGCGGCTACCGCGCGGATTCCGGCGGAACCGAAGTGAAGGCAAGGCTCGCCGCCGATCTCGCCGGTGGGGTTTTCCGTCTGACGGTGCATGACCTCGACCAGGAAACGGCAGGCTTCGTGATCGGCGACGAGGCCTATCGCGACGACGACCTCCGGCGCTCGAACCCCAACCCGGAAGCTTTCCGCAACGTCCGCCTGGGGCTTGCGAGTTACGAACGCCCCTTCGCGGTCGGTGGGTGGCAGGGCGTCGTGACCCCCTACGCCCGCTGGACAGACATGGAGTTCCTGCTCCACTTCCTGCCCGGAGACGCCCTCGAAGAAAACGAGCATGCGAGCCTCGGCGTCCTGTCCCTCATCGAGCGGGGACTGGGCGAACGAACCCGTCTCGCGTTCGGTTTCGATGCCGAAATGACGAGGGGATCGCTTCGCGAATTCCAGGACGAGCCTACGGTTTTCAGCTTCGTCCAGGGGCTTCACTATGACTACGACGTCACCGCCCTCGAGGCTGCGCCTTTTGCGAAGCTGAGCCACCGCCCGACGGATGCCCTGACCCTCGAGGCGGGGCTGCGGCTCACCATGACCCGGTACGAGTACGAGACCGAGGCCGAGCCGGGCGCTTTCGGGCGGTATCTCGTCCTGGGCGATCGCGACGACAGCTATGCCCCTCTCACCGGCAAGCTTTCGGCACGCTACCGGATGGGTGATGCCGATCATGTCTACGTCTCGCTCGCGCGGGGTAGCCGGGCGCCGCAGACGACGGAACTCTACCGCCTGCAGCCGGGCCAGGAGATCGGCGCGATCGAGCCCGAAACCCTCGACAGCGCGGAGATCGGCTACCGCCATTCACGCGAGGGCCTGACCCTCGCGCTGACAGCTTTCGCGATGGAAAAGAGCAACGTGTTCTTCCGCGACGCGGACGGGCTCAACGTGACCAACGGCAGGACCACCCATATCGGCGTCGAAGGCGAGGTGGCGTGGGAGCTTCTGGAGACCCTGACCCTGTCGGCCAGCGGCACCTATGCAGAGCACCGGTACGCCTTTGACCGTGCGGTCGGTAACGCATCCGAAACGATCACGGACGGGGACCTCGTCGACACCGCACCGAAAACCCTCGCCAGTGTGCAGCTGAACTGGCGGCCGACACCGTCCTGGCGGATGGAGGCTGCCTACAGCCATGTGGGCGAGTACGCGATGAATGCTGCCAACACCGAGTTCTACGAGGGACACGACCTTCTCGACCTCAGAGTGTCGCGCCTTCTGAGCGACAACGTGACCCTGACCGGCATCCTGCGCAACGCCGCCGATGCGCGCTATGCCCGACGGGCCGATTTCGCTTTCGGGAACGCGCGCTACTTCCCGGGGGAGGAGCGTGCCGGCGAGATCGTCCTGAGGGCGAGTTTCTGATGGAAGGAGATCCTGTGAAGGGCGAAACGACGGTCCCGTTCGGAAAGAAGGACGTGGCGCCCGAGGAGAAGGCGCCTCTGGTGGGCGGTGTCTTCCGTTCGGTGGCGACCTCCTATGACGTGATGAACGACCTGATGTCCGGTGGCCTCCACCGGATCTGGAAAAGTGTCCTTCTCGACCGGATCGCACCGCAGCCCGGCCAGCGTCTCGTCGATGTGGCCGGCGGCACCGGAGATATCGCGCGGGGCTTCATCGAGCGTGCAGCAGCGCGCCCGATGCGCGGCAGGCCCCGGGCCGAGGCGGTGGTCTGCGACATCAACCCCGCAATGCTCGAGGCGGGGCTGGCTCTCGATGCGAACGAGCGGGTATGCGGGGACGCCGAAAAGCTTCCTTTCGAAGACGGGACGTTCACGCATTACACGATCGGGTTCGGTATCAGGAACGTCACCGACCGTGCGGCGGCGCTGGAAGAGGCGTTCCGCGTCCTGACCAAAGGCGGTCGCCTCTTCGTCCTCGAATTCTCCACGCCCCCGAGCGAGGTCTTCGGCGCCGTGTACAAACGGTATTCCGACGCGGTCATCCCGCGCCTCGGTGATGCGGTGGCGGGGGACCGGGCAAGCTACGAATATCTCGTCGAGTCGATCCGGAGGTTCCCGCTGCCCGATGCGGTTGCCGGGGAGATCGCAAGAGCCGGTTTCGGCCGTGTCCGGTACGAGCGGCTGACCGGCGGGATCGCGGTCCTGCACCAGGCGGCGAAGGTCTGAGATGTTCCGCACGCTGCGCGATAGCTTCAGTCTCCTCGGTGCCTTCTGGACCCTCGCGCGGTACGATGCGCTGATCCCCAAGGAATTCGAGCACATGGTTCCCGGCTCCGTCCGCACGATCGGACGGCTCACGCGTATCGGTGCCCGCCGCAGGGGGATGAGGCCCGGCCAGCGCCTGGCTCGTGCGCTGACCCGTCAGGGCCCGGCCTATGTGAAATTCGGCCAGCTCCTTGCGACCCGTCCCGATATCATCGGCCTCGAAATGGCGAGCGATCTCGGCCAGCTCCAGGACAGGATGGATCCGTTCCCGACCGCCACCGCCAGGCGCGAGGTGGAGCGCAATCTCGGACGCCCGATGGACAAGCTGTTTTCCGACTTCTCCGACCCGGTGGCCGCCGCGTCGATCGCGCAAGTCCACAAATGCGTGACCACGGACGGACGGAAGGTGGCGGTCAAGGTTCTCAGGCCCGGCATCGAGAGCGCGACACGGCGCGAGTTCCGAGTCCTCCTCCTGGGTGCGAAACTCACCCAGAAGCTCATTCCCGCGGCGCGCAGGCTCGAGCCTGTCAAGTTCGTCAGTACCCTTACGGATGCGGCGGCGATGGAGCTCGACCTGCGGCTCGAGGCAGGGTCGGCTTCCGAGCTTCGGGAAAACCTCCAGGGCTTCGAGATGATCAGGGTGCCCGAAGTCGACTGGGAGCGTTCCGCCCGGCGGGTCCTGACCCTCGAATGGGTCGACGGAACCCCTGTCTCGGACATCGAGGCGCTGAGGGCGCGAAATCTCGACCGGGAGGGTCTCGCGGTTCTCGTCATGCGGGCCTTCCTGACCCAGGCCCTGAACAACGGGTTCTTCCACGCCGACATGCATCAGGGCAATCTCTTCATCGACAGGAACGAGAAACTCGTCCTGATCGATTTCGGCATCATGGGCCGGCTCGACAGGGACGCGCGGCACGCCTTCGCCCTGATCATCTATGGCTTCATCCAGCGCGACTACCTGGCCGCGGCGCGGGCCCATTTCGATGCCGGCTACGTACCCGCGCACTTCAATGTGGATGCCTTCGCAACAGCCCTGAGGGCGGTGGGTGAGCCGATCTTCATGAAGAAGGCGGACGAGCTCGACATGAGCCGGGTTCTCCAGCAGCTCTTCGACGTCACCGATATCTTCGACATGCACCTGCGGCCCGAACTCGTCCTCCTGCAGAGGACCATGGTGGTGGTCGAAGGGGTCGCCCGGATCCTCGACCCGAAGATCGACCTGTGGTCCACGGCCGAGCCCATCGTCAGGGACTACGTGAAGCGGGAAGTGGGCCTCGCGGCGATCGCGAGGCAGGCCAAGGAGAACGCCTTTGCCGCCCGGGACCTTTTCGAGAACTTCCCCGAATTTGCCCGCGCGGCCGAAAAGCTCGCCATGAAGACTGCGGAAGGCGGACTTCCGCTGTCGGACGAAACCATCCTCAAGCTCGCACGGGCGCTCAAGGGAAAGCCGCTCTCCGAGGAGCGTGACGGCCCGCGAGGGAAACGCTAGAAGTCGCGCCTGATCCCGACCTCGAAGATGACCTGTTTCATCTCGAGTTCGAAGGTCCCGCCGAGCGTCGGGACATCGGCATCCACCTCCACGTCGCCGGTTGCGCGGTATCGGACACCGGCCCGCAGGTAATGCGCCTCGCCGAGCCTTGCCTGGAGCCCGGCCATGGCCTGGTAGCTCAGGACGAGGTCCCGGGCGTCGATGAAGTCGGTGCCGCCGGGCTGGAACTCGGCATCGACGTAGGATCCGCCCACTCCGGCCCCGAGATAGGGCAGGACGCCGTCATGGCCGACGGGAATGTCCCAATAGGCATTGAGCATGATCGTGCCCGCCTCGATCGAGCCTCGTGCATCGCCGAGAAGCTGCGAAACCGTGGGTCCGGGGGGCGCTTCGGCGCCGAAGATATCGGTGCCGGGCAGGTCGCCGGCGTCCAGGCCATCGAGCCGCGGGCGGGTATGCTTCTCCACGTCCTGCCTCGTGTAGCTGAGCTCGAGTTCGCTGCGAAAGGGACCATAGGCGCTGCGTTTGCCGTACCCTGCGGTCAGGAAGATGCCGTCCGCGTAGCGGGTATCGAAGATGAAGGACGGGGCGGGCCCTTCGCCCGTTGGCGCCATGCTGCCGACATTCTCGCCGCCCGCCATCATCACGCTGCCTCCGCCCGCGACGGCATAGAGGTCACCGGCCGAGGCGCGGTCGTCAATGCCCGAGAATGCAAGAGCGCCGATGGCGGCGCCGACGAGGTGGTCTCTCATGGTTCCTTCCTGTCGCGGGGCCATGGGCTTCGCAAGCCTCCGCCGCCCCGCGAGGCTGTGCATGGCCGTCGCCGCGTGGCACAAGGGCGACATCTGGTTCTCGTCAAGGAGTGAGCATGGCCGAGCCGACGCGCAGCGTTCTTCTCGTGATCGGAGGCGGGATCGCCGCCTACAAGGCGCTCGAGCTGGCCCGCGAACTCGGTCGCCAGGGCATCGGCGTGACCTCCGTCATGACAGCCGGCGCCCGGGAATTCATCACCCCCCTGTCGGTTTCGGGCCTGACCGGCCGCAAGTGCTACACGGACCTTTTCGACCTGACCGACGAGGTGGAGATGGGGCATATCGAGCTCAGCCGGGCAGCCGATCTCGTGGTGGTGGCCCCGGCGACCGCCAACATGATGGCGAAAGCCGCAGGCGGCATCGCGGATGACCTTGCCAGCACGCTCCTCCTGGCCACGGACAAGCCTGTTCTGTTCGCCCCCGCCATGAATGTGCGGATGTGGGACCATCCCGCGACGCGGCGGAACCTCGAGCGCCTGAAACAGGACGGATGCTCCGTCGTCGGTCCCGAAGAAGGGGCCATGGCCTGCGGCGAGTGGGGCCATGGCAGGTTGTCCGAAACCTCGGCGATCCTGTCGGCGATCGAGGCCCTGCTTCCTCCGCCGCAAGGGCCCCTGTCGGGCAGGAAGGTCGTCGTGACCGCCGGGCCGACCCATGAACCCCTCGACCCCGTCCGTTTCGTCGGCAACCGGTCCTCGGGCAAGCAGGGCTATGCCATCGCCGCGGCCTGCAGGCGGGCGGGCGCGGACGTCACGGTGATATCCGGCCCGGTGAGCATTTCGCCGCCATGGGGCTGCGAGATCGTTCGTGTAGAGACGGCACGGCAGATGCTGGAGGCGAGCGAAGCGGGCCTGCCTTGCGATGTCTTCATCGCCTGTGCCGCGGTGGCGGACTATCGCCCGGCCTTCGAGACCGAACACAAGGTCAAGAAGGAGCGGGGCGGGCTGACGGCGATCGACCTTGCGGAAAATCCCGATATCCTCGCCACCATCGCCCAGAAGGAGATCGGAAGGCCGGCGCTGGTGATCGGGTTCGCGGCCGAGACCGACGATGTCATCAGCCATGCTGAAGCGAAGCGAACCCGCAAACGCTGCGACTGGATCGTCGCCAATGACGTCTCGCCCGGAACGGGTGTGATGGGCGGGGACAGGAACACGGTCACGATCATTTCGGGCCAGGGCGACGAGACCCTGCCGGAGATGTCCAAGGAGGCCCTGGGCGATGTCCTCGCCGGGAAGATCGCTGCCCGGCTTGCGCGCGGCTGAGGGTCAGGGGCCTTCCACCCTCTCCACCTCGTAGCCCTTCTCCCGCAGGAGGTCCTGGAGCGAGCCGGCGCCGCTGAGGTGGGCTGCGCCTACCGCGAGGACGAAACGCCCCGGCTCGTCTTCGATCAGCTCCGAGATCGTTTCGACCCAGCGGCGGTTGCGGTCGAGAAGCATCCGCCCCCTGAGGTCCGGGTAGTTCGCAAGCCCGCTGTTGGTGAGAAAATCAATCCGCTCGGTGTCGCCCGTGTACCAGGCCCCGAGGAGATCGGCGTAGTAGGCTTCGCCGTTCTGCAGGTCGACGAGAAGGTCGTAGAAATAGGCGGCGTCCCGCTCGTCTTCCCCGGCGGCCAGGATCGCGATCTGCTCGCTTGCGGTTTCGAGATAGCGAAGGGGAATGTTCCTCGCCTCGGCTTCGCGGGAAAGGGAGACATCAGCACCGCTTGCAGGGTCGCCTCCGGCCGCAATCAGGGCAAGGAGGGATATCTGTGTCGCGGCGAACCACGGGCGATAGCCCTCGATCTCGGCGAGGCTGGTTCCGTAGGTTGCCAGCTGCTCGTCGATATCCGTCCTCTGTTCGGGGGTGTAGTGGGATGAGAGCGGTGCTTCGGACGGCGCCGGCGCCGTTTCCATCACGGTCAGGTTCATCGCCCGCTGCGCCCCTGCGGAAAGGACATCCGCTTCGAGGATGACTGCATCGGCAGCGGCCACCACCCTCTCGATGCGCGGCGTCTTCCACGCGGTCCCTGGCTGAAGGAGGTGAATCGTCCCGAGGAGCCAGACCGCGGTATCCTCGTCCCCAGTCCGCCACAGGGCCACCTCGCTTCTTCCCGAGACGGCTTCATCGAGTGTCTGGGGCCGGCCCTCCCCGCCGATCGGTACGGGAATGACCGCCGTTTCGGTGGCACTCTCTCCGCCGGAGCAGCCCGCAAGCGCCAAGGTCATGGTTGCCCAGAGCGTGGCGACCGTCCGACATTTCTGCATGCAAGGCTCCCGTGTCGCACCCGGCAACGGGGCCGGGGAGGGGCAGTGATGCCGTTAATCGCCGGGTAATCAAGACTACCCGGAGCTTTAACGGGATGGGCATAGCTGAGGCGTTACCAAGTCACAACGGGGAGAGGTGGAGGACCGGACATGCTGCTGACCAACGCATCTGCAATGACGGCATTGCGAACCATGCGCATCAACGACCGGGCGGTGGACCAGACCCAGCAACGCATCTCCACCGGCCTCAAGGTCGCATCCGCCAAGGACAACGCGGCATTCTTCCTGGTGGCGAATACCCAGCGCAGCGACATCGTGCAGCTGCGCGGGACGCGGGAGAACCTGAACTTCGCCCTGGGAGCGATCACCACGGCGCAGGCCGCCCAGCCCGTCCTCTCCACCATCGTCGACAACCTCGCCAACGCGATCACCATGCTGGAAACCGGCGCAGCGAAGGCCGAGATCGGCGCGGTGATCCGCAGCCAGGTCGAGACCGCCCGGCAGGTGATCCAGGGGACGGACTTCAACGGCATCAACCTTCTGGACCAGAGGCAGATCGAGAGCTTCCAGTCGGGTCTCGTCCGCGACGACGGCAGCATGGCCTTCCCGGCCATCGACGTTCAGGCCGCAGGTTTCGGCTACCGCGAGAACCGGGTGAACAGTACGACCCCGCCATTCCCCGGAGCGGTGCTCGACTACAATGCCGGCGGCGCGGGCACCCTGAACGGAACGATCGTGCCGAGCCAGAACGGCGTGAACACGGGCGGGCCGTTCCTCGAGAAGACCTTTGGCCTCGCCTTCGAAACGGGTTCGGACATCAACTCGCTCCAGGTCCTCTACGAGCAGGGCGGCGGTATCAGGGGCCTGAATATCTCCATCGAGAACGGCAACCTGCAATTCGGTGCCTACAACCAGCCCAATGACGGCGGTTCGGGCAACTGGGGCTATTTCGAGGTGGAAGCGGCCCTTCAGGCCAACACCCGCTATACGGCGCAACTGGTTCTCGAGGGCGATCCCGCCTATGGCGGCGAGCTTCGGGCCTATCTCGACGGCATGCTCATCCAGACCGTGAGCGGTGTGGGTATTCTCTACAATCACGGCAACCCGGGGGCGATCGGGCGCATCAACAGCGAGGCCGTCATCAACGGGACCGCGGTCAACTACAGCCCGGCCACCGAATTCCAGGGCGCGATCGACAAGGTCATCCAGTACAACGACGTCTACTCGCCCCAGGCCTTCGACCAGGTGACAGGCTACCTCGCCGAAGGCTGGCTGCCCGAAGGGGGCATCCAGTTCTATCTCGGCAACCCGGACCGGATCGAGTCGGCGACCCTGATCGAGCTTCTTTCGGCGGTGGACCCCGAGGGACAGGACGGCTTCTCGACCGCCGGTGCGCTCGAAGTGCTCGACGCGGCGCGGCAGAAACTCAACCGCGGCTTCGCGGAGATCGGTTTCGCGGAAAAGCGGATCCGGCGGCAGCAGGACTATCTCGATGGCCTGATCATGTCGATGGAGGAGGGCGTTGCCTCCCTCGTGGAGGCGGATCTCGCCGAGGAAAGCGCCAGGGTGCAGTCCTACCAGGTGCGCCAGCAGCTCGCCATCCAGAGCCTCGACATCTCGAACCAGCGGCCCTCGATCCTCCTGCAGCTCTTCTAGGCTGAAAGGTTAACGGCGCGAACACAGCAAGATTGCGGCGGCATTAAGGAAACCTCCAACTCTTACCGATATCAAATATCAAGAGGGAAGGAGGGCAGGCGATGCTGCTGACGAATGCTAGCGCGCAGACAGCGTTGCGGTCGCTGCGGGAAGCTGACACCGCTGTGGACCAGGTCCAGATGCGTATCGCCTCCGGTCTCAAGGTGGCGTCCGCGAAGGACAACGCGGCCTATTTCCTCGTCTCGATGACCCAGCGTTCGGACAACATCGCGCTGCGCGGTATCCGCGACAATCTCAACTACGCGATCGGTGCGGTGAAGACCGCCATGTCGGCCCAGCCCTCGCTTTCGAACATCATCGACAACATCACCGATGCCGTCGTGATGCTGGAGACGGGCGCCGCGGAGGCGGAGATCACCAAGGTCATCAAGACCCAGGTCCGCGAGGCGTTCAACATCATCACGGGCACCAGCTACAACGGTGTGAACCTGCTCGAGAAGCAGCAGATCGAGACCTTCGTTCTGGGCTACAGGCGCGACCAGTTCGGCGGGCTCGCCTTCGACACCACGTCCATCCAGGGCGCGGGCCTCGGGATCAGGCCGCCGACGGTGTCACCGGTGGCGACGCCGCTTCCGGGCGCGATCATGGATTTCAACTCGACCGCGCTGACCGGTTCCCCGGGGAACCTCAACCCGACCCTGCCCCCGAACATCCCGGGCGTGAACATCGGCAACAACCCGACCGGCGGCCTTTCGGAGCGGACATTCGCGATCTCCTTCGAGACCGGCGATGACGTCACCCGCGAGCAGGTGATCTACGAGGAAGGCGGCAACGTCCGCGGTCTCAACATCTCGATCCGGAACGGGCAGCTCGTCTTCGGGGGCTACAACCTGGCGAACGGCGACCCCGGGGCCCCCTGGCCCTACAAGGAAGTGCAGCTCGGGGTGACATCGAACACACGCTACACCGCGCAGCTCGTGTTCGACGGCAACACATCGAACACCGGCGCCTTCCGCGCCTATCTCGACGGCACCCTGATCGACGAGGCGGACGGCGTGGGCATTCTCTACGACCATCCCGGCGCCATCGGGATCGGCCAGATCGCGGGGAACGCCGTCGTCAACGGCACGGTCAAGAACGACGACGCCGATCCTGTCACCGGGAACCGCTTCGAGGGGCTGATCGACAAGGTCGTCGCCTACAACCGTTTCTTCTCGGCCGAAGAATTCGATGTCATCACCACCTACCTCGCCGAGGGCTGGCTGCCGCCCAAATCGGTTTCCTACTATGTGGGCAGCGAGCTTCGCCTGCGGGACGCTTCCCTGATCGAACTCCTTGACGCGGTGGGAAAGGTCGATCTCGCAGGCTTCTCGACCGACAACGCCCTGAAGGTGCTCGACGCGGCGCGCGAGAAGATGAATTACGCCTTCTCGACGATCGGGGCGATGGAGAAGCGGCTGGTCAGGCAGCAGGAATTCCTCACCGGGGTCACCTCGGCCACCGATGAGGGGATCGCCTCGCTCGTCGAAGCGGATCTTCAGGAGGAGTCGGCGCGTATCCAGTCCTTCCAGGTCAGGGCCGATCTCGCCCGCCAGAGCCTCCTGATCGCAAACCGCCAGCCCGAGACGCTCCTGTCCCTCTTCAGGTAGTTCGGAAGTCTCGCTCGAGGCATCTTTGCGGCTCCGGTTCCCCGTGATAGTGCCGCATCGTGAGGATGATGATGCGCGTCAGGGCAGGCTCTCTTTTCTGGCTTCTGGCCATCTGTTTCGTGTGGCTGCCGGCTGCCGCCGCGGCCCACGATGCCGCGCACGCCGATCCTCTCCAGCTCGACGATGGTGTCTACTGCTCGGCAGCTCAGGCGGGTGAGCGGGACGACTCCCTCCTCGATCCGGACGGCGCCGCCTTCGGGCCGAGCCGCGCAGTGCCTGGACGGACTGTCCTTCCCCGGACCGCCGACAGACGGTCTTCTGGTCAGGCGGGCCTCGAGCCGATCAGGGGGCCGCCGCTGGCGTAGTGTGCGGGCAGCAAGGCCCTTTCCTGTCTCCAATCCAGCGAATCCTTTCGGCCACCCTGCGGAGTTCCGTGCCCCGGGGTGAGCCCTGTCGGAATACACATCATGAACCAGTCCATCCTTCGCCTCGGCTGCTGCGCGGCCGCTCTTCTTGGCACCGCTTCGGCAGCCAACCTGCACGAGCCCGACTACGACACCATCGTGGTCACGGCCTCGCCGCTCAGCAAGAACGCCGAAGCTCTCGCCACGCCCGTGTCGGTCCTCGATGACGAGGAACTGCGCCGCGCCGCCGCCGCGAGCCTCGGTGATACGCTGCGCCGCGAACCGGGGATCAGCTCGACGGGCTTCGGCCCCGGAGCGGGCCGCCCGATCATCCGCGGCCTCGGCGGCGATCGCATCCGCACCCTCGTCAACGGCCTCGACAGCTTCGATGCGGCCTCGGCCAGCCCCGACCACGGCACGCCGATCGAACCGCTCCTCGCGGAACGCGTCGAGATCGTCCGCGGCTCGGGCCTCCTGCGCTACGGCAGCTCGGCCGCTGGCGGTGTGGTCAATGTTCTCGACGGCCGCATGCCCCGTGTCGTTCCCGAAGGCGGCTTCGACGGCGCCATCCAGGGCGGCGCGAGCACGGTGGATGACGGCTACGAGCTGAGCGGCGTCGGGCAGGTCCACCTCGGCAAGGTGGGCGGCCTCGATCTCGTAGTCACCGGGTCCGGCAGCCTCCGGGAGGCCGAAGATTACGACATTCCCGGCATGGCGGAGAGCGCCGCCTTCATGGCCGCAGAAGAGGAAGGGCACGAAGGCGAAGAGCACGGCGAGCACGAGGAGGAAGGTCCCGAGGGCACCCTCGAGAACAGCTTTGTCGATACCTCGTCGGTTTCCGCCGGCTTCTCCCTGATCGGCGATGAGGGCTTTTTCGGCTTTTCGGTCCAGAACTACGAGACCACCTACGGCATCCCTGCGGGCCACGGCCATCACGGCCATGGCGGCGAGGAGCATGAAGAAGAAGGCCACGAGGGCGAGGAGCACGAGGGCGAAGAGCACGGTCACGACGAACATGGCGAGGAACGCGGCGTCTTCATCGACCTCGAACAGACCCGCTTCGACATGAACGCACGCCTGCCCCTTGGCGGCCCGGTCCAGTATCTCGACTTCTATGCCGGGTACGGCGACTACACCCACACAGAGTTCGAGGCCCCTGGCGAGCCGGGCACCGTCTTCGACAACGAGAGCGTCGAGTTCCGGGCCGAGGCGATCCATCCTGCATCCGGCAACTGGCGGGGCGCCACGGGCCTGCAGTACCGCTACCGGGATTTCTCGGCCGTCGGCGAGGAGGCCTTCATCGCACCGACCGAAACCGATCAGGTCGGCGTCTATACCTTCCACGAGCTGACCGTCGGGAAGGCTGTCGCCGAAGGCTCGCTGCGCTATGAGAGCACGGAGCACGACGTGACGGGGACCGGCATAGGCGAGAGTTTCGGGGCCTTCTCCGCTTCGGCGGGACTGTCCTACGCGCCCACCGGGAACGTCCGTCTGACCGCCAACCTCTACAGGACCGAGCGCGCCCCGACCACCGAAGAGCTCTATGCGGATGGTCCGCACCTTGCCACCCAGAGCTTCGATATCGGTAACGCCGCCCTCGATATCGAAACCGCCCTGGGCATCGAGGGCGGGCTGCATCTCGGCGGTGACGAGAGGCACATCTCCTTCAACGCGTTCTACACGGACTTCTCTGACTTCATCTACCAGTCCTTCGACGGCCAGACGGGTGCGGACATCCTTCTTGCCCGCGGCGAGGACGACCCCGAGGAACTCGAAGAGTTCGGTGAGCTGAACGTTCTTCGTTACACGGCGGCCGACGCGGTCTTCAAGGGTTTTGAGATCGAGGCCCGTTCCGACCTCGGTGAGTTCGGCGGCGTCTCCTTCAGCGGCGACGTCGTTGTCGACTACGTCGATGCCACCTTGTCGGATGCGCCCGATGGCCTGGACAACCTGCCGCGGATTCCGCCACTCGGCGTCGTTGCCGGGGTGGAGGCCAGTTATCGGCTCGCGAGCTTCAGGGCCGAACTCGACCATGCGGCGGAAGTCGACGACACTTCGCCCCTCGAGCTGCCGACCGACAGCTTCAGCATCGTCAATCTTTACGCCGATCTTCCGATCAGGGAGAATATCGTCCTGAGCGTTGCCGCGCTGAACGTGAACGACGAAGAGGCGCGGCTGCACACCTCGTTCCTGAAGGACGAAGTGCCGCTGCCGGGCCGCAATTTCCGCTTCAACCTGCGGATCGACTACTAGGCGTTCTGCCCATAGGTCATCTCGAGGAAGACATCCTCGAGATCGGCCTCCACGGTTGAAATGTCGCGGACCTTGATGCCCGCGGCATTGACCCCCGAGAGGAGGTCGGCAACCCGCGTCCTGCTCGGCTTGTAGTCGATCAGGAGGCTGCCATCCTCCTTCAGGCTCGCGCCCGTGATCGAGGAGACAAGAGCCGGATCGATCGGCTCCTCCGGGATCACCAGCAGGGTCTTGCGGTCGAGGGAGGCGATCAGCTCGTCCTTCGGCCGCACGGTCTGCACCGCACCCTTGTGAATGATGCCGATCGTGTCACAGAGCTCCTGCGCCTCTTCGAGATAGTGCGTGGTCAGAATGACCGTGACACCCCGTTCGTGCAGTTGCATCACCTGGTCCCAGAGCTGCCGGCGAAGCTCGATGTCGACGCCGGCGGTCGGCTCGTCGAGAATGAGGACGGGCGGGTCGTGCACCATGGCCTTGGCGACCAGAAGCCGCCGTTTCATCCCCCCCGACAGGGTTCGGACATAGGCGTCCGCCTTGTCTTCCAGCCCGAGTGCGCGAAGGATCTCCATGGTCCGCCTCTTGGAGCGCGGCACGCCGTAGAGCCCGGCCTGGATCTCGAGCCCCTCCTTGGGGGTGAAGAAGACGTCCTGCGAGATCTCCTGCGGCACGACCCCGATCGAGGCCCGCGACTGCCGCGGATGCGCGTCGATGTCGAAACCCCAGATCGAAGCGGTGCCGCTGGTTTTCTTCACGAGCCCGGCAAGGATGTTGATGAAGGTCGATTTCCCCGCACCGTTCGGGCCGAGCAGGCCGAAGACCGAGCCGCGCGGGACATCGAGATCGATGCCTTTCAGCGCCTCCTTGGCGGGCTGTTTCTTGCCCCCCGCATAGACTTTGCGCACCCCTCTCGCCGAGATGGCAGCGTCGGGGTTGGGTGAGCGCGGAGCGCCGGGGGGAGCCTTGTCGAGCATGGGTTTCAGATTGCGGTCCCTGGCCGCGTCGTCAACGTTTCAGTCGCCGCTTGCCGTGACAGCGGCGCTGTAGCATAGGAACGGCCATGGCATCGCCTTTCGCAGACAAGCTCCCCGCCCACAAACGGCCCCGCACGATGGACGAGATCATCGAGGAGGTCGTGCACGATCACGAGGCCCTGGAAATCGTCTTCGTCGACCAGCGGCGGGTGGCGTGCATGGGATCGGGCGGCGCGCTCGGCCATCCCAAGACCTTCTACACGATCGGTGATCGCGGCTATGTCGAGTGCGGGTATTGCGACCGCATCTTCGTCTTCGACGCCGAGAAGTCCGGCGAGGTCCTGCGCAGCGGAAAGGCCGGCAATCTCGAAAGGGACGCGTCGGCTTCGCAGGAACCGCTGCCCGGTGACGGCCTTACCGAGCGCGCAACACCTCCTCCCGGAGAGAACCTCTAGGCCTCGCGTGATAGCGGCGCATGGCGATGGTGAAGACCACCACCCACAGCGCTAGGAGGCTGAAGAAGGCAAAGAAGCCGCCCCATCCTTCGAGGATGTACTGAAGCGTCGTCAGGTCCGCGCCGCCGATCAGCTTGATCCCGTCCGCCGAAAAGCGAAGCTGCTGCGCCTGTTCGGCAGGCTGGGGGATCACCCCGGTCCGCTCGAGAAGGGCGATGGTCAGCGTGTTCGCGGCAAGGACGAAGGGTGCGCAAAGAAGGAAGGTGGCGATCGCCCCGAAGGTGTAGAACGGCATCCGGGGCGTCTCGACCCGGGCGTAGAGATCCGCGAACTCCTCTTCGGTCAGCCCTTTGAGAAGCGCGGGATCCTGCCGCAGGAGGCGCTGCCACTCGACCTGCGCGCCATCGGCGATGTCCCTCGCGATACGGCCCTGCCATAGCTTGAGGGCAGCGAACCAGATGGCGAGGACGAGGGCGACCGTCAGGAAGTAGAAAACCAGCATGGGCCTCATTTAGGGAGGCTTTCGCCTCCCGTCACCGCCCGCACCGCCTCGTCCCGCCGATCAGAACGGGGTGAGGTCGAAGGCCATCGCGAGGACCGCGAGGCTCATCGCCCCGAAACCCATCAGGAGGAAGCCGAAGAGCGTCCCCACCCGCAACGGGCCACCGATGCGCGCCATGACGGTCAGGCCGGCAAGAGCGAGGCCGAGGAGGCCGCCGGCGAGAACCAGCCATGCCCCGAGGCCGGCAGGGCTCGCAAATCCCGCAAGAAGACTGATGCTGGCGATGTCCTGCGCTTCGGCCGCGCCGGCCGCCAGGAGGCCGAGGCCGGACAGGCTCGCGGCAGCGGTCCCGAAGGCCAAGCCCCGCAGAAAGAGCGGTCCGGTGGCCAGGTCTTCGCTCCGTTGGCCACTGACCAGCCGCGCCATGAAGCCGAAGGGAACGAGGACAAACACGCCAAGGAGTGCCGCCACCGCGCCGGCGGCGACGATCCCGGGGGCCATCAGGCTCCTTGTTTCATCCGTTGCAACGGTCGCGCCGATCGAGAGCGGGGCGCTGCTGACGAGGTAGTCCGCGAAATCGGGCGGCTCGACCCCGTCTTCGAGGCACCGGGCGTCGAGGCTGTCGAGATCCTGCTGTGGCGCGTCGAAAAAGGCCGTCATGACCGCGCCCGCGCATTCCGACATCGAGCGTGTCGGCCCATGCCCGGCATAGGGGACCTCGATCAGGCGGCCATTGGCGAAGCCCGGCGCGATGCGCCGCGCAAGCGGAGGCGGCGTGATCGGATCCCAGCTGCCATTGACGATCAAGGTGGGAAGCGAAGACTGAACGAGCTGGTAGTCCGCCCGGTCCCGCGGCCCGGCGCCCGCGTCGATGCAGGCCTGCGCCTGCGCTTCCGTCCCGCGCACGCTGGTCATCGCCCCCGCCACGCGCGGGTTCTCGCGCAGGTCCTCGGGGGTCTCGCGCGCCTGCGCTTCGAAATAGCCGTCATTGCACCTGATGAGCGAGCTCATGCCCTGGCTCGTACCGAAGCCGAGATCGAGGGCGGTCAACGCTGTCAGGGCTTCGGCATCGCCCTCTTCGAAGATCTCGAGAAGCCGGTCCATGACGGCGGGGATCGCGGGGTGCTGGTCCTGCTCGTAGAGCATGATGAAGGCGGCGAGGGCGGGAAGTTCACCGCCGAAGCTGACGGTCCCGTTCGGCACCAGCTCCGCGTCGGCGGCCGGAACGGTCAGGCGGGGCCCCGCAAGGGCCGCCTCGATGCGGTCCTCGAGATCCCGGCAATGGGGGTTCGACTGTTCGGAGCAGCGCTGGAAGATCAGCTCGAGATCCCGGTTCAGCCACCGGTTGATCCGCATCAGGTCGCGCAGGTCGTTGGGCACGATCGCATCGAGGACCAGGGCGCGGATCCCTTCGGGATCGACCCGGGCCAGCATCTGCCCCAGGTGCGAGCCGTAGGAGATACCCCAGACGTTCCATGCCCCAAAGCCCAGGGCACGGCGCAGGGCCCTCACATCATGGGCGTTCTCGACCGTGTTGTAGGCTGTCACATCGATCCCGCGCGCGCTCGCCGAAAGGATGCATTCCTTCATGCGCTCTGCCGTTTCGAGCTCCGCTTCGAGGGTGCTCGCCGCCTGCTTGAGTTCAGGCTTCAATGTATCGAAGAACGGGCAGATCGGACCGCTCTCCGCGATGCCGCGCTGCTGCAGGATATAGAGATCGCGGGTCTTCAGGACGTCATGCTCGAGAAACCGCGGAACGTAGCTGCGCACGGACGCGCCGGGCCCGCCCGTCAGGTAGGCGATCGGATCGTCGCGGTAGACGGGCCGGTCTCCGCCGTCTTCCTCTGCCCCGTCGAGTGACGCCCTGGCGGCAAGCTTGACGTAGAGAAGCCGGATCGTCCGGCTTTCGGGGTCGGACCGGTTCTCGGGGACCTCGATGAAACCGCAGGAGACTTCGCCCGGCTCGTAGTCGATCTCGCCCCTGAACGGGCAGACCGTCGAAATCGGGCCCGAGACCTCGTCATTGAAGAAGGGCTGTTCCGCTGCGGGCCCGTCGGGTGTTTCCGAAACGGTTTCGGAGGGTTGCGCGGCAGCCTCCTGCGCGTTCGCCATTCCCCAACCCACGCCGGCACCAAGAAGTAGCGCGGCGATTATCCCCTTGATCATGAAGTCCGTCCTGACTGCCCCGAGATTTTCTAACTCTTACAAGGCGTCAACACAATCATCGTTCTGCCCACCATTTGGCGTAGCTGCTGTTTTTCGGATGTTTTCCGGTTTCGTCAGGCCTATCGCCATCCCACCAGACAGGTCCTCTTTCGCCCAGGGCCACTTTATTGCGGTGCACCCGGGCCCTGGCTTCGCGAAGGGCTTCCTCGTCAGGGGCGTCCTTCCCCGCCCGCCGCGCATCCATCAGTGCGTTGACGAGCCGTTGACGCTCATCTTCGGGAAGGGCCGGGTCGGTCTTCCGCCAGAGCCTGTCCCTGGCCACGAAGTAGCGACCATCCGGGGTTTCCGGATACCGGGTCACGCGGCCTTCAGCTCCGCCAGGGCCCGACCGAGCGCATCGGCCAGTTCCCCGCGTTCCTTGGGGGAAAGGAAACTCCCGAGGATCAGGGTCTTGCCCTTCTCGATGATCCTGAGCTGGCTTTCGTGCTCGACGGGCCGGTCGATCTCGATCCGCGCCCAGGCCGGTGACAGCCGCCAGCGGCTCTCGTGCCCCGAGGGCAGGACCCGGCTGACCCACAGGGCATCGTCGGTCAGCATCACCCGCTCCAGCTTGCGGCCCTGCGCGTAGGAGATCCGGAAGGCGATCCACACGATCAGGATGTCGAGCCCGCAGAAGAAAGCCACGGGCCATGCGCCGAGGGTGAAATAGATCACCCCGTTCAGGAGGTTCACCCCGATCACCACAGCAAGGACCCGCCTGAAGCCATCGGCCGACAGCGACCTGTTCGGGAAGAGAAGCGCGTGAAAGCGGAACGCGTCATCTTCCTCGCCGGGGTCCGGGCCCGCGAGGCGGCTCCGCCCGGTCAGGGTCGGCGGCATGGTCTCGATGATACTGCGGCGTCGCATGGGCACGGCTTCTTTGAGCATAAAAGGCAGCTGGTTTTCCAACCGGCTGAGTGTCGCGGCAGTTCCCGCCCCTTGTCTTGCCCGGGGGGAACTTATTCACTCCGGGACGATGGCAAGAGGAGGAGGATCCATGGCCGGGCACGAAGAGTATCTCGATATGATCCGAAAATACGACAGCGGCGCCGACGAAGACGTCGTCAAGAAGCTTTACGGCAGGCTCCGCCTTTCGATCAGCAACCGGGACGCAAGCATGGTGGCCTGCTCGGACAGGTCCGAACTGGAGACGATCCGGGACGGCTTCTGCAAGAAGACGCTCGAGCTTGGCGGGCAGCATTCGGACGAGGAGATCATGTCTGTGCTCGAGGGTGTGTGCCAGGACATGAGCGCCGATGGCGGACGCAAGCACCGCATGGCGTTCTACTATCTGGTGGCGAAGAAGACCGGCACCCTGGGCCGGGTCTGACCCGTCAATCGGTCTGGACGCGGCAAGGCGGGTTGCCGTAACTCCGGCCGATGCCCCGTCCCCTGTCCAAGCAGGCGGTGGAGACGTTCTACGAGCGCCTTTCCGCCGCCATGCCCGAGCCCGAGACCGAGCTCGAATACCGCACACCCTTCGAGCTTCTGGTGGCCGTCGCGCTGTCGGCCCAGGCAACGGACGTGTCTGTCAATGCCGCGACCCGGAAGCTCTTCCCAATGGCGGGAACGCCCGAGGCGATGATCGCGCTCGGCGAGGAAGGCGTCGCCGAACACATCAAGACCATCGGGCTGAAGAACGTCGTCGCCCTGAGCCGCATCCTGATCGAGGAGCATGGCGGGGCCGTGCCCGAGGATCGCGATGCCCTCACCAGGCTGCCGGGTGTCGGGCGGAAGACGGCGGACGTTGTCCTCAATGTCGCCTTCGGCCACCCCACCATCGCGGTCGACACCCATATCTTCCGGGTGGCGAACAGGACGGGCCTCGGTGCCGGGAAGACGGCCGACGCCGTCTCCGACCGGCTGGTCAAGAGGACCCCCGCCCCCTACCTCCAGCACGCGCACCACTGGCTGATCCTGCACGGGCGCTATGTCTGCAAGGCGCGGACGCCCGAATGCTGGCGCTGCGTCGTCAACGACATCTGCAATTTCGGCGACAAGACCCCGCCGCCCGAAGAGCGTGAAGCGGCGAAGAAGGCCGCCCGCAAGGGGGTGAGGAAGCCCGCGCGCAAGGCACCGCGAAGGAAAGCTGCATGACCGCCGATGACCGCATCATCACAGCCCTCGACGTCCCGACGGTGGAAGAGGCCGAAACCCTCATCGGCCGGATCGGCGAGGCCGGCTCGTTCTACAAGGTCGGCTACCAGCTGCTGCCTGTCGGCGGTTACGGCCTGATCGAAAGACTGGCCGCCGAGGGCAGGAAGACCTTCCTCGATGCCAAGCTCCTCGACATCGGATCCACGGTCGAAAAGGGGGTGCGCTCGATCGCCCGGCTCGGTGCGGACCTCCTGACCGTGCACGCCGACCGCGATGCCATCGCCGGGGCTGTCGAGGGCAGGGGGGCGAGCGGGCTCAGAATTCTCGCCGTGACCGTCCTGACCAGCTGGGACCAGGCGGCTGTGGAGGCGCACGGCATCGACGAGCCCGTCGAGGCTCTGGTCCTGCGCCGTGCGCGGATGGCACTGGACGCGGGTGCGGATGGCCTCGTTGCCTCCGCCCGGGAGGCCAGCCTCCTGCGGGAGACCTTCGGCAGCGACCCGCTGATCGTGACGCCGGGGATCAGGCCGAAAGGTGCCGCTCCTGGCGACCAGAAACGTGTGCTCACTCCCTCGGAAGCCCTTCATGCCGGTGCGAGCCATCTGGTCATCGGCCGGCCGATCAGTGGCGCCCCCGACCCTCGCGCGGCCATCGAGGCCATCGCGGCCGAGATCGCCTGATGGAAAAGGTCGCCAGCCTTCTCGCGGGCGCCCGTCGTCCGGTCCTGAAGGTCGGGTCATCCCTGGTCGCGGCAGGCGAGGTGTTCCGTCATGACGGGCTCGCCGCCGACATCGCCGGCTGGCCTGCGTCCTTCGTCGTCATTTCCTCGGGGGCGGTGGCTCTCGGCCACAGGGCGGCGCCGCATCTTTCGCGGGAAACCCTGCGGGAGCGGCAGGCCCTGTCGGCGATCGGCCAACCCCTGCTGATGGCGCAGTGGGAACGGGCCCTGACCGGCGCCGATGCGCGGACCGCGCAGATCCTCCTGACGCCGGACGTCACCGATGACGAGGAGCGCCGGGCCAATGCCCGTGCCACCATCGAGACCGTTCTCGCGGCGGGCATCGTCCCGATTGTCAACGAGAACGACACCGTTGCGACCGATGAGCTGCGCTACGGTGACAATGACCGTCTGGCGGCCCAGACGGCGATCCTGGTCGAGGCGGACCTTCTGGTCCTTCTGTCCGACGTGGACGGCCTCTACGAGACCGATCCGCGCGACCACCCCGGAGCCCGGCATATCCCGGTCATCCCGCGGGCCGTCCTCGAAGATCCGGCGGCGCATGTCCCCGCAGGGCTGAGCGCCGTCGGAACCGGGGGCATGCGCAGCAAGGTAGAAGCCGCAGCCCTCGCAGCTGCGGCGGGCATTCCGGTCATCATCGCATCGGGACGCGGGGAGCGGCCCCTCCGGCTGCTCGAAAGGGGAGTGACGAGGGCCAGCCGGGCGGAACCCTGACCCGTCGGCTCAGGGTTTGGGAGGCGGCGGGACGGCTTTCGCTGCGACCGTCATCCGCTCCAGTTCGGCTTCGAGTTCCTCGAAGGCCGCGTTGCGTTCGGCTTCGCTCGCATCGGCCCCGATCGACTTTCGCAGGTTCTTGACGGCAATCGAGACGCTGCCGCGCTCGGTGAGGTCATAGTCGAAAACCTCGATGCCCACGGTTCGGCTCGCGCCGCCGTTCTCGCCGGTTTCCTGCTCGGTCCGCCTGACGATCCGGCCTTCACCATCGAATTCACCGCGGCTGAGCGCTGCCGAACCGTCCCGGTCGAGGCCCGTGAAGAGCTCCTGATGGAAGGAGGCGGGCTCGGGCGGGGCCGGAGCGCGGGTTTCGGTCACGGTTTCCCCTCCCGCGCCGACGCGCCGGACAATGGTTGGGCGCGGCGCGGCGGGTGCGCCGGAACGGCCCGGCTCGAGTTCGGCGATGAACTCGTCATAGCTGACAAGGCCGTCGTCATCCTTGTCGAAACGGTCGAAGGCAGGGTTGTCCGCAAAGCTGACGCTGGACCCGAAGATCGCCGCCGCCATGGCCGAGGCGGCCGCGCTGGCCGCGGCTTTCAGGCGATGCGACCGCAGGGTCATCACCCACGGTCTCTCGCGCGGCTTCTCGGCAGAGCGGGCGGCGAGGTCGTCGGCGATGAACTGGCGCAGCACGTCCGAGGCCGTCACGCCCCGCTCGCGGCAGGCCTCCATGAAGGCCTGCTTCTGGCTGAAGGGTAGCCTGATCTCGAGACTTTCCGATTTCTTCTCGGGCCGTTTCATTTTCGTCCTCCCTGGACTTTCGGGGCCTTGACACCATCGAACAGCTTTCACGCGGCCAGAGGTAGGTATGGATTGCCCGGATCCATGCAAAAAACTGTCCGGACAGCCAGGCCGATGACCTCCGGGCCGGACAGCCGCCTGCGGTGCTCAGTCCTTGCGGGCTCGCCATTCCTCGAGGCTCAGTCCCTCGCGGACACCCGAGCAGACATAGTTCCTCAGCTCGACGGCCGCTTCCCCGTCATCGGCGAGAAGCTCGTCGGGCTGGATGGGCGGGCCGATCTTGAAGTCGAAGGTCTGCCCCTTCTTGTTCATCAGCTCGTGGAAGAGCGTCATGTTGCGCAGCTCCTCGTCGATATTGTTGAACCAGTAGTAGAGCCAGGAATTGCGGCTCGTCAGGTTCACCGGAACGACCGGGCATTTGTAGCGCTTGGGCAGGTTCGCCACCGTCAGCATCCAGGGGCGTTCCTGCAATTCCTTGTCGTCATCCATGTAGGCGAGCCGTCCGGACGGAAAGAGGATCACCGCCCGCTCATCGTCGAAGGCCTTCTTGGTCGCCTTCAGGGTCTCCCGGCTTTTCGCCCGTGACTTCTTCTCTTCACGCCATTCGACGGGGATCAGCTTGTCGGTGAGGCGCGGGTTCAGCCTGATCGCATCGGCATTGACGAAGACGATGGGATCGGAGCGGACCTGCGCCACGAGGTCGTGCAGGGCGAGGCCATCGGCGATGCCGGTGGGATGGTTGCAGGCGATGATGCAAGGCCCGCTCTTGGGGATGTGCTCGACCCCGTCGCACACGAGCTTCATGTCGAGCATGTCGGAGGCGTAGGCGAAGGCGTCCTCGGCGTTCATCCGCCCGGCCTCGTTCACCATCCTGACGGCCTTGCCGTAATCCAGCAGGCCGTTGAGCGTGAGCCTGTAGAGAGGCCAGAACGGTGAGCGGGACAGCTTCATCGCCCGCTCGCGGATCAGCTGGTCGACGATGTGCTGGTGCCGCGTCAGGTGGTTCGTGTCGGTGGGCGGCTTGACGTAATAGGGGCTCTGCGACTGCCACTCGTAGATTTCACGGTCCGCCTCGCTCGTCTCCGGGTGGAGAGGCTTGGCATCGGAACCGAGCATGGCCGGCGGCAGGTCGCGGGGCTTGTCGTCCAAATCAGACCTCGTTCTGCTTCGCGGTCAGCTGCTCACAACCCGCCTTCGCCAGGGAGAACAGCGCGGCGAACTGATCCTCCGAAAACGGATCCCCCTCTGCCGTCGCCTGAACCTCGACGAGGCCGCCCGATCCGGTGATCACGAAATTGGCATCGGCCTGGGCCGCGCTGTCCTCGTCGTAGTCGAGATCGAGCACCGGCCCGCCGCCGTAAAGACCGCAGGACACCGCCGCGACGCTGTCGGTCAGGGGATCCTTGGTGATGATGCCGTCCTTCATCGCCCAGCGGATCGCTTCGCGCAGGGCCACGAAGCCGCCGGTGATCGACGCGCAGCGGGTGCCACCGTCGGCCTGGATCACGTCGCAGTCGATCAGGATCTGCCGCTCTCCCAGTGTCTTGAAGTCCACGACCGCGCGCAGGGAGCGGCCGATCAGGCGCTGGATCTCGATCGTGCGGCCGTCGGCCTTGCCCCGGCTGATGTCGCGCTGCTTGCGGTCGAGCGTGCTGTAGGGCAGCATCGAGTATTCGGCAGT